>DMPB01000111.1:0-21873 GCA_003456175.1 Chitinophagaceae bacterium
CAATTAAGTGTACAGTTAAGTCAGCCGGTGAAAGGCCAGTTAGCAGCAAGAGTGATAGACAGCAAAGGACAGGTAGTGTACCAGCAGAGCGGCATTAACCTAGCGGGCAGCAACCTATTACAGTTGAGCGTAGCGCATTTACCGCAAGGTACGTACCAGCTAACACTCACGAATGGTAGCGACTTCACCGCCACGGGAAGTTTTGTGAAATAAACAGCAAACAACACTTTAAAAACAACAAGTATGCAACGTATCATAGGAAGGATGGCAATAGTAAGAGCAACAATAATGATAGTGTTACTCATAGCAGCTACGAATGTGCAAGCACAAGGGCCCGACACCTTCGATGAGCCATCGCCGGCGCAGGATGTACCCTTGGATGGCGGTGTATCGCTACTACTCGCTGGTACGGCAGCGTATGGGATAAAGAAGTTGCAACAAAAAAAATCATAAATGTTACGATAACGTTTTCGTTATTAAAGTGCGTTGTGTTAGGTATGCAGTCCACAAACTGTAACTAACTTGGCAATGTAAGTTGCATTAATCATTAAAGTTTTAAATATCATATGAGTGTATTACAAGGATTTTCATTGGCAGGTAAAACAGCAGTAGTAACTGGTTGCGATACTGGTATTGGTAAAGCAATGGCTGTGGCTCTGGCAGAGGCTGGTGCAAATATTGCTGGTGCTTCAGTAGTAGGCGATTACAGTGCTGTAGCATCAGAAGTTGAAGCAACGGGTAGTACCTTTAAATATTATCGCGTTGATATTTCTGATCGTAATGCTATTTACACATTTGTAAATGATGTATATAACGATTTTGGTAAAGTAGATATTCTGGTAAATAATGCAGGTATTATTATGCGTAAACCTGCAGCAGAACATCCTGATGAGTATTGGGATAAAGTAATTAGTATTAACCTTGATGCTCAATTTATTTTAGGTAGAGAGTTTGGCAGAAGAATGATTGAGCAAGGAAGTGGTAAGATTGTATTCACTTGTTCTTTATTAAGTTTTCAAGGTGGCATTAACGTGCCTGGGTATACTGCTAGCAAGTCTGCAGTTGCAGGCTTGGTAAAAGCGTTTGCCAACGAATGGGGTGCTAAAGGTGTACAAGTAAATGGTATTGCACCTGGTTATATTGCTACCAATAATACACAAGCACTTAGAGAAGATCCCGAACGTAGCAAATCAATCTTAGATCGCATACCTGCAGGTCGTTGGGGTGTACCAGAAGATTTTAAAGGTCCGATTGTGTTTTTAACATCGCCAGCAAGTAACTACGTGAATGGAACAGTACTTGTAGTAGACGGCGGTTGGATGGCTCGTTAATAAAAAGTATTTACAGTAATGGAAATAAGATTTCAGCAAAGTCCGAAAGAAACAGCAGCAATGAATACGCAAGCACTCAGAGAGTCGTTTCTCTGTGATGCATTGTACGAATCAAATAGCATAAAGTATATATACACTCATTACGATAGGGTAATTATTGGTGGTGCCCTTCCGGTAAATGAAATAGTAACACTAGAAAATCACGAGGAATTAAAAGCAAAATATTTTTTAGAGCGTAGAGAGTTAGGCATTATTAATGTTGCAGGATCAGGAACTGTGGAAGTAGATGGCACAAGCTATAGCCTAGAGAAACTTTCTTGTTTATATGTTGGTAAAGGTGTACAATCTGTAAAGTTTGCAAGCAACAATGCAGCAACACCTGCGAAATACTTTTTATTATCTGCTCCAGCACATCAAAGCTATCCAACAACTTTATATACGAAAGAGCAAGCATCGCCAGTAGCATTAGGAAGTACGGCAACATCGAATGAACGTACCATTTATAAATACATTCATGAAGATGGTATTCAAAGCTGTCAACTCGTAATGGGATTAACTGTGTTACAACCTGGTAGTGTTTGGAATTCTGTTCCGCCGCATACACATACCCGACGTATGGAAGTGTATTTTTATTTTGACGTTCCAGAAGAACACCGTGTGTTTCACTTCATGGGGCAGCCACAAGAAACAAGGCATATTGTAGTAGCCAACCATCAAGCAGTTATTTCTGCACCATGGAGTATGCACTTTGGTTCAGGCACTAGTAACTACGCTTTCATTTGGGGTATGGCTGGCGAAAACAAACAGTTTACCGATATGGATCCAGCACCTATTGCTACCTTACTTTAATTGTTAATGATGCAGCGTGTTTTGTGTTTTGGAGAAATTCTGCTTCGCTTATCGCCACAAGCGAATGGCGGTTGGATTGCGAGTCAACAAATGCCAGTGTTTATTGGAGGAGCAGAACTGAATGTAGCAACTGCTTTGGCAAAATGGCAACAACCAGTAACATATGTATCTGCTATGCCTATGCATGCACTAGCTACTGATATTTGTTCTCACCTAACACAACAAGGTATTGATGTTAGTAAAATGATTTTTACTGGTAATCGCATTGGTACTTATTATTTACCGCAAGGTGCAGACCTTAAAAATAGTGGTGTTATTTACGATAGGGCACATTCATCGTTTGCTAACCTTACGGTAAATGATATATCATGGGACGATATTTTGAAAGATGTGCATTGGGTACATATAACAGCTATTAGCCCTGCATTAAACGCGTTAGCAGCAGATGTTTGTATTGCTTTGGTAAAGGCTGCAAAGGCTAAAGGCTTAACTGTTTCATTAGATTTGAATTATAGAAGTAAGCTATGGCAGTATGGTCAACAGCCTAATGCAGTAATGCCAGCTATCGCAACATATTGCGATGTAATTATGGGTAATGTTTGGAGTGCTCATACTATGTTGCAAGCACCTCAGCCGCATATCAAAGATGCAACGAATACAGCGGAGTTATTGCAAGTTGCAGAAGCTACTGCAGCTTATATCTATCAGCATTTTCCTACTTGTAGTTACGTAGCTAACACATATCGGTTTGATACGCCCGAAGGAGGCATACGATATAGTGCAGTGCTTCATACAAAAGCGCAAGCGTATACTTCTCCGGTATGGAGTGCAGTTAGTGTACGTGATAAAGCAGGAAGTGGTGATTGCTTTATGGGTGGATTAATTTATGGAATAGCACAACAACATACGCCACAACATATTATAGATTTTGCAGCAAGTGCTGCTTTCGGAAAACTACAAGAGCAAGGCGATACAACACAACAAAATATAGCTACCATAGAAGCTCGTTGGCAACAAGCTAGGGCTGCTGTAGTATAATCTTATATCATGGATCGAATAAACGATACGATTACAGCGATTGAACAACAAGGTGTGTTGCCCTTGTATTATCATGCTCAAAGCGATGCGTGTATTGCAGCAATGCAAGCATTGTATGGTGCTGGTATCAGACTAATAGAGTTCACTAATAGAGGGGAACATGCACTACCTAATTTCTTAGCAATGGTTGCTGAGCGAAATGCTACTATGCCCGATTTGAAATTAGGTATTGGTACAATTTTATCAGAAGCCGATGCATTAGCTTTTATTGATGCTGGTGCAGACTTTTTAGTAAGTCCTGTATTTGATGCTGCTATTGCCGATGTAGCTTATATGCAAAAAATTCTATGGATTCCAGGTTGTATGACGCCTACAGAAATACATACTGCAGCGAAAGCAGGTTGTACATTGGTGAAATTGTTTCCTGGTAATGTGCTAGGAGCAGGATTTGTGGATGCTATTAAAACACTATTCCCACATGTAAAGATGATGCCAACTGGTGGTGTAGAACCTACAATAGCAAGTATGCAAGTTTGGTTTAAAGCAGGCGTTATTGCAGTTGGTATGGGTTCTAAATTATTGCCTAATACACTGCTTGAAACAAAAGATATTGAAGCTATTACAGCAAATACACAACAACTTTTACAAAATGTTGCAGCTAGTAGGTAACTAAGCTATTGCAGTAGTAGCAGCACGCTCAAATAAAACGATTATGAACAAGGCTGCTATAGGAAATTATCGCTGGACGATATGTACATTGTTATTTTTTGCAACTACGGTTAATTATTTAGACAGGCAAGTGCTCAGTTTATTAAAGCCTACTTTAGAAGAGCAATTTCATTGGACCAATAGCGACTATGCCAACATTGCTTCTGTGTTTCAATTCACGTACGCACTGTCAATGTTATTTGCTGGTCGTATCATCGATAAATTAGGTACCAAATCTGGTTACAGTTGGGCAATTATTATTTGGTCGATAGGTGCATTAATACATGCAGCGGCTATACCAATTGGAGAGGCTGCTTCTGCTTTTTTAGGTTGGTTTGGTGTTGCAAGTGTATCTGTATCAGTAGTTGGTTTCATGATTTCAAGAGCTGTTCTTGGTTTTGGTGAGTCTGGAAATTTTCCAGCAGCTATTAAAGCCACAGCAGAATATTTTCCGAGAAAAGAAAGAGCCTTAGCAACAGGTATTTTTAATTCAGGTGCCAATGTAGGTGCTATTCTCGCCCCATTAACAGTGCCTTGGATTGCAAAGCATTGGGGTTGGGAAATGGCCTTTATTATTGTTGGGGGAGTAGGATTTATGTGGCTATTATTTTGGTGGTTTTTATACGACAAACCAACACAACAAAAGCGATTATCAACTTCAGAACTTGCATATATTAATAGTGATGAATCAACAGATACGCAGCAATCATCCGACGCTAATGAAACACCCGTAAAATGGTTACAGTTATTAAGCTTTAAGCAAACTTGGGCATTTGCTTTTGGTAAATTTATGACTGATGGTGTTTGGTGGTTCTTCTTGTTTTGGTTGCCTGCATATTTAAAAGATCAGTATCATATAGCTAGTACCGATATGATGTTGCCTCTAGCTATTTTATATAGCATGACCATGTTTGGAAGTATTGGTGGTGGTTGGTTCCCAATGTACTTTATAAAAAAAGGATTGCCTGTATACAAAGCTCGTATGAAAGCTATGTTAACTATTGCAGTAATACCTCTGGTAGTATTATTGGCACAACCATTAGGCTCGTTAAGTTTTTGGTTGCCAGTTATTTTAATTGGTATTGGAGCCTCTGCACATCAGGCATGGAGTGCCAATATTTTTACAACAGTAAGCGATATGTTTCCTAAAAAAGCTGTTGGCTCTGTGGTAGGTATGGGCGGCATGGCTGGCGGTATTGGCGGCGTAATTGTAACCAAAGTAGGTGGCGCTTTGTTTGATTATTACAAGGCACTCGGCCACATAGAAACTGGTTATACCATCATGTTTGCCTTTTGTGCTTTAGCTTATTTAATTGCTTGGTTCGTAATGAAAACATTGGTGCCTAAGCATAGTATTATTAATATTTAGTTCACTTACGTAAATGATAAACCATGAAAAAGTATGTGTGTATTTGTGTAGTAGTAATGTGCTTTACTTACGTAAATGTTACTGCTCAAACAAAACAACAGAAAGTAGCAGCAGCAGTTGATGCTTGGCGAATTGCAATGATAGATGGCGATGTTGCTACACTAGATAAACTGACTTCTGAGGTATTAACTTATGGCCATTCTGCCGGAGCTATAGAAACAAAGCAAGACTATTTGCAAAATATAAAAGTGGGTAACTCCGATTTTGTAACCATGCAACTGACCGATCAACAAATTATTATGCGTGGTAAAACAGCTATTGTTCGTCATGTTTTAACGGGTACTACTAACGATAGGGGCAAGCCTGGCGAAGTAAAGCTGAAAGTATTACAAGTATGGCAACTTGAAAAAGGCCGTTGGGTGCTCTTAGCTCGCCAATCCGTTAAAATTCAATAATCTTATTATAGCAATAGTAGCAGTATGTGTTCGGTACTTTATGCCGAACACTTTTTTATTTACGTAAGTGTATTCAAAACATTTTATCAGTAGTTTAGCAATAACGTATGTACACAAAAGATACACCAGATACACTATCTATTCGTAAGGCTCGTGTAGCTATTGCTGTTTTTTTTTTATTTCGGGATTCAACTTCGCAGCATGGACGTCACGAATTCCGACCTTGCAAAAACAACTACAACTCAATGATGTTGCTTTAGGAACTTTGTTATCGGTATTGCCTTTAGGTTTAATGACTGCTATGCCTTTTGCTGGCATAAGCATGGCGAAATACAGTAGTAGAAAAATAATGCTAATAAGTGCAATAATCTATACTTTGCTCTTGTTATTATTGGGTAATGTTCACACTTGGTGGCAAGCTGCTATTGTACTATTTATGTTCGGTTTTGCACGTACCTTTTTCAACATTGCGGTGAATACACAAGCACTAGGGGTACAAGCTTTTTTCCAAAAATCAATCATTACAACGTTGCATGGTATCTGGAGTTTGGCAGCATTATTTGGTGCCGCTGTGAGTTTGCTTTTTATGTCGATAGATGCTTCTGTACAAATTCATTTTATTGTTGTAAGTATTTGTTCTTTAGTGTTAATTGGATTGTTTTATAAAACTACCCTTGTAGCTAATAACACCAGTGCCGAAAAACGCAAGGCGTTTGCGATGCCCGATAAATCGCTTTTGTTATTAGGAACTATCGCATTTTTATGTATGATGTGCGAAGGTACCATGAGTGATTGGAGTGGTATTTATTTCGAAAAAGTAGTACATATGCCGGAGCGCTATGTTGCTACAGGATACATTGTGTATTTAACGGCTATGGTTACGGGGCGCTTTGTAGGCGATTATATCATCAATCGTATGGGTAGAATTAAATTGTTACAAATTACAAGTGTTTTGGTAGTTAGTGGCTTTTTATTAGCAGTAGCTTTCCCTAATCCATTGATTGCTAGTTTGGGTTTTTTACTGATAGGTTTTGGCGTGTCGTGTACTGTGCCAATGGTATTTGCATTAGCCGCAGCCACAAGTAAGTTGCCACATGGTACAGCCATAGCAGCAGTATCAACTGTTGGGTACATTGGTTTTTTGTTAGGGCCACCTATTGTTGGGTACTTTTCTGGTATTGCAACATTGCGTGTTGCTTTTCTTGTTATTGGAATAACTGCGAGCATCATTTTTATACTAGCCCGAATTGTGGCTCGCAAAACCCTTACGGTAAATGCGTAGCGTATTGTTCAGCACTAAACCGGTTTCGTAAATAAAGCCATTTAGCTAGCTTGCTGGCAATGTAAAAAATAGGAATTTGCCAACATAACATTGCTTTGACAAGATTGCTTGCACATGCTTAACGTACATCCAATACATCGTGGAATTGGTTATTCATTTGCCTATACAGGCAGCAAGCTTTCAGTGATAGCCCCTGTGCCAATAATATCTAATCATCACAATTATTTTAAGTTCTAAATATTCACTTATGAAACAAGTATTGCTTGCATTGACGTTTTGTGTAGGTGCCTATGCTGTTCAGGCACAAACAAACTTGTTAACCGATGGTGGTTTCGAAACATTACCTGCGGGTTATAACAAGTTCATAGTTAACAATAGTGGAAAAACCAAAGGTATGTCTGGCAAGTGGCAGATGATATTTGCAAAAGGGTCTAATTGCGAAGGTCCTTGTGGCCAAGGCACCGCTTCGGTAGTTACAAGTAGCAAAGTAGGCGGCAATAACGCTGTTGAAATTAAAATTGAAGCACAGACTAATAGAAACGATATACGATTGTTTCAGAGCATTAATGCAGTGCCTGCTGGCGTCTATGAAATTTCTTTTTATGTAAAAACTGATCAAGTAAGTCCTGTAGCGATTGATATTTTGAAGTCAACACAACCATCTACTAATAACGGTGCTGCACCTTATACAGGTAACTTCACAGCAACAACTGAATGGCAGCAGTTTAAGTTAACGGTTGACATTAGCGATTGGACAGATGAAGAGCGTAACGAGTTAAGAATTTCTATTCGCTTAAATAATAACAAAGCTTTACCTACAGGTCCGTTTCCTAAAACATATTGGGTAGATGATGTTTCACTTGTAAAAGTTCAATAATATTTACCGTAAGGTTTTGCTAAAGCATTTAATACTCGCTGTATGAGAAAGTTTGGAATTATTGTTGTATGTAGCATTATATTATTGCACAGTAAAGCACAGAATTTGTTGCAGAATAGCAACTTTGAGAGCTTCTCTGTGAATAGCAGTAGCTATATGGTTACCAATAGTGGTAATGCAACAGGCCTGCCGGGTCAGTGGCAATTATCTTTCTCTGGTAATAATTTTCCAGCTTGCACCAATGCTAGTTGCGGTGTTACATTCATCGATAATTCCACTTTCAACAGCAGTAATAGATCGTTAAAAATTGAGATACATAAGCATACGAATAGAAATGACATTCGTTTATTTCAAAGTATTCAAAATGTGCCGAGTCAGCCTAGTCAGTTTGTAGTGAAATTTGCCGCAAGGAGCGATATTAGTGGTGCACCCCTTACGGTAAATGTTTTCAAATCAACTGAAATAATTACCTCTAACGGGGCTTGTAATGTAGCAAGTCCTTGTCAGAGTTATAACTTAACTACGGGATGGCGAGTGTATAAAATGTATGTTGACTTATCTAGTTGGACGGCAGCCGAGCGAAATAATATGCGTATTTCTATACGCCCAAATACGAATACAGCCACGCCTTCTGGGCCCTTCCCAAAATCTTTTTGGATTGACGATGTAACGTTTGAAGTAGTTAATCCGGCAACTGAATTAAAAGATATTGCTATTGATGTAGCTAATGAAAGAAGAACGTTAGCACTCAATGCTAACTTCACCGCTGAGGCCGATTCTATTGCAGCAGCAATTACTGCTTTAACCAATGCAACTATTGCATTGCCTCCAACGCCTATAAAAGGTGTAGGTTTTAATCCGCCGCCTATACATACTACGCCGAGTGATAATCCCTATATCGCATCTATGCATAACTGGGCAGCTAACTATTTAACGCAATCGTTTAATACATTTCCAAAAACTACTACTACATCTATTTTTGCAAGAAACTTCGACGGTCGTTCATTAGGGTATGTATTAGAAAATTTACAATGGTTGTTGTTATCGCCCTTGAGTAGATACCAATATAATCCAGAATTATTTAGGCGTTTTCTTACTATTATCTACGCTACAAGCGACGATTATATTGAATTCGGAGGCATGGATAATGATGGAACGCCAGGCAGCAATATTCATCCATTAAATGATTGGTTTGCTGCTCCTATGATTGCTTACGGATGGGGTATTGCTGATAGGTGTTTTCAAAACTATATACCTTCCGTATTACTCAATAAAATAAGAGGGGCAGCCGATACGATGGGTGTTAGGCATTATAATTTAGGATTTCAAATTGACGATTATTTATACACTAATAGAGATATTAGCTATGCTGAAATTCTTACAAACGTGGGATTTCACAGAAACAATAATACTTATATTAATTTAGCAAAACGCATTATTGATTCTACTCACTTAGTATCGTTATATCCAGATGGTGCTTATAGTTATTGGAAGTATCAAAATGAAGTCACGAACTATCATGGTGGCACTAATAATTCTTTGGCTAAAATTTGGAGTATAATTGAATATCAACCGGCATGGGAATGTGTGAGTAAATCTGCCATGTTTGAAATACTAAGTGTTGAACCTAAAGAGGTTCCTGAATTTTATACAGCAGGTGCATGGAAAACTATGTGGAACGGGAGTACAGGATGTTCGGCAGAACCACTTGTAACTATTTCTCGCAATCCATTTTTGAAAACAAAACTGCAAGAAACAAGGGATGTGATGGGTTATACAGATGAGTTGCCGTTAGCAATTTCATTTTATGATAGTAGTGTTCCAACAATGCCTTTGCCAGATAACTATTTGGTGTATGATCGAAACATACAAGGACCTCGTGCGAGGTACGGACGTTTTTCTTATGGAGCAACAGGAAGAAATGTAGCTCTAGAAAATAGTAGAGATCCTGGCCTGCAAACTATTGTAGGAGCTATGATTACACAACCTGGCGCAACGCCAACAGTGCCTGATAATTTGAATGCTGCATTAATGGCAGTACACAGTAAGGTACATATTCGCAGAGGTAATCCCGAAATGCAATGGACAGATTGGGCTTACATGATGAGCAGTGTAACTTCAAGAGCATGTGTTGGCAAAACCGTAAGCAGTATATCTGCAGTTGGTGGATTACAAAGACAGTCTTCTGGTCCGCTAGCATTTGAAAGTAATTGGGCTTCTTATCAACATTGGATTACACTGCCAGATAGAATTATTGGGATTGTTGAAACTTATCCTAAGAATAACAGCACCGCTCAGGCCTTTGAGATAGACGGTCGTGTACGGTTTACTTTTGGCAGAGGCGCTATTAGATTGCCTAAGTTTTTAGTAACAGAAGTGCCAGAGCAAAGCTATAGCTATGGTGCTTTTAAGGCGATTGTGCACGGTCACGATTTTGATTCCGTTTTAACTGATACTGCTGGTATTGTAAGAGATGATTTTAGAAACTCCATGGAAATCATCTTCAGGCATAATCTTTCTAATGGTACTACATTGTTTACATATCCTTCTAGTACACGTAAGTTTTTCATCGTTGAGATACGTGATTCAGGTGCCGTTGGTAACGCAACTGTAACTCGTTTTAATCAAAATCAAGTAAGAGGTTTAGTAGTTCGACTCAATGGAAAAGTATATGCTTCATATCGAAATGATAGTACCGTTGCCGTAAATGTGAACGTTAATAGTGTGGTACAGCCAGGTAATACAAATCAATTATTGTATGGCAGAAGAGATGCTATCACAAGATTCCCTACGATGGTTACAACTTCTACAATACAAGTTCCTGCCAACAATCAGGTACTATTAATTTCTACCAATACTCCAGCACTTGATACAGGCAGAGGCTGGAACAATATGCCAGAACTATTAAACTACACTGCTTCTAATGTAACATTACCTATACGACTTAATAGCTTCAATTATAGCATTACAGATTGTAAGGTAAGTCTGAATTGGCTCTGTAAAAATGATAAAACACTAAAACAGTTTGAGATTGAAAAAAGTGTGAATGGTCGTTCTTTTGTGAAAGTGTACACTGTTCCTGCAAAGTGTGATAGTAATATTTGCGATTATTCCCTTGAAGTGAGTCAACTTGATAAGCAAGCAAGATACCGTATTAAGTTGGTGGGAATAAATGGTAAAATAACCTACAGTCAAACTCTGAGTGTTATAAAAAACTGTGATGCTGCCGATAAGTTTACTGTGTATCCTAATCCTGTAACATCCGATGAATTTGTTAATATACAGTATGTATATAGCGGTCAGCAGCAAGAAGCATTGTTACGCATTTTCGATAAACAAGGTAGAGAGCTTACGCAAAAGAAAGTAATAGTTACTGCTGGGGCTAATAACTATACACTTGCGGTTCAAGGCTTACGCAAAGGATTGTACTTTTTAAGATTACAATTAATCGACGGAACCGTGAAGGAAGTTAAGCTGATGGTTGGTAATTAAGCAGTTATTTAATTTATATAATTAATTGATATGAGTATAAAGCAGCATTACAAGTTTATGTTAGTCTTAATGCTGCTTTATCGTATCACTACTTATTTAGGTGCACAAATAATAGTTCAGCATAAAGTAGAGCAAGAATATCAATGGCATGTTGATTACACCTTTCTAGATGCAAAACAAAAGCCTAAAAAAACAACAGCCTATTTGTGGATACCTTCGAGTGCTAAAACAGTTCGAGGTGTAATAATTACTTCGCAGAATGTATTAGAACAATGGCTTGTAGAACATACACTGATTAGGAACGTTTGCCGTAAGGAAAATATTGCAATACTTTGGGCTTGTCCTAGTTTCTTTGTTGATGGGCCAACGCATCATCCCGAAATCAACATACCTGTTATAAGGCAATTGTTAGATACACTTAGTAGCCTATCTGGTTACAATATGTTAAAGCATGTACCATGGATACCTATTGGGCATTCTGGAACAAATAATTTGGTAGATGTACTTGTTGCTGAAGTGCCTCATAAATTGATTGCAGCAATCAAAATGAAAGGGGGGCCAGGTTTTAAAACTACAAATGTTCCAGTATTATCAACAGCAGGCGAATTCTTTGAATGGAATCAACATAAAGAAGATTTACTATATCCGAAAACTACCATTCCAAATTATAATACTGTATTACAAGAACGTTTACAACAACAACATCCATTAAGTTACTTTTTCGATCCTAACACTGGGCATTTTGATTGTAGTGAAGCACTTACGGCACTTGTAGCAGCATACATCGAATCAGCTTGTGAACTGCGATTGAGTAGTACATCAGATACAACGTTACTACCTGTTGATATGAATAAAGGTTGGGTAGTAGGATTGCCCCTTCCTGGTGCTGAAAAAATGTTACCCAAAAAATATAGTATAGCGAATACAAAAGAACGTAACTACCCTTGGTACTTTAATAAGAGCTTGGCTATGCAAGCCTATCAACTTGCTACATATAATCACCTTAGAAAGCCTCAACTGATAGCATTTACAGATAGTAATGCTCATGCTTATGAATATACAAGAGGTATAGTGTGGCCTTTGCCTTACACAACCAATACTGATGGTATTCAGTTTCAATTACATGCCAATAGTTTAACTCACATTCCTGATACTTTTTTACAATCAAAAAAAACACTTTATACTAGTAATAAACCTTGGTATATGCAGGTGTTATGTGGTAACATTAAGCAAATTGCATATAATACGTTTGAAATTACACCACATCGGTCTTACAAAGCTAGTACAACCTATATAGTATTAAAGCAAGATGGCGACGATAGTATTAGAACAACAATTGCACCAGCTCAGTTAGTACTAGTACCAAATACAAAAGGTGCTACACAACTTATTACATTCAAGCCCATTGAAAATACTCATGTCAGCACAAAGCAAATTAGCCTGCACGCAACAGCTAGTTCAGGTATGCCCGTTAGATTTTATATTAAAAGTGGACCTGCATACATTGAAAATGATCAACTATATATTACTGAAGTACCACCAAAATCAATTTTTCCTGTAAGGGTTACCGTTGTGGCTTATCAATGGGGCAGAACAGCAGATCCAGCCGTACAAACAGCACCGATGGTAGAACAAATTTTTTACATAAACAAGTAACATGCGTTATAACGCTTTCATATTATTCTTAATGGCTGTATGTTGTATAGCTTGGCTTGCAACACCAAAAAACAAGCCCACTTTATACTTAATTGGCGACTCAACTGTAGATGATGGTTCAGGTAATAAAGGGCTATGGGGTTGGGGCAAATTCTTACCTGAACTAATGGATACGCAACAATTATCTATTAAAAATTATGCACAAGGCGGTACTAGTACACGAACTTTTTTCACTGGTGGTATTTGGGATAAGCGTATCAATAAGCGTGGCATGTGGGATACTGTGCAAGCAAAACTTTCGAAAGGAGACTACCTGTTAATACAGTTTGGCTTGAACGATAATGGACCAATTAATGATAGTGCCAGAGCCAGAGGTGTGTTGAAAGGTATTAGTGATACAAGTGTTATAGTTTACAATACTGTTACTAAGCAGCAAGAAACCGTGTATAGCTTTGGTGGTTACTTACGTAAATACATCGCTTTTGCTAAGGCTAAAGGTGTTCACGTTATTATTTGTAGTTCTGTACCTCGAAGTGTTTGGAAAGACGGTAAGGTGGTTCGTGGCGAGGCTGGTTTCGCAGCATGGGCTTTAGAAGTAGCCAAGCAAGAACAAGTAGCAAGTGTCGATTTAAACAATATGATTGCCGACGAATACGATGTTATGGGGGAAGTATTGGTTAATCAAAAATTGCACGTGTTACCAGATGTTACGCATACTACTGCAGAAGGAGCGAAACTAAATGCCACAATGGTAGCAAAAGGATTTCGACAGCTTAAAAAAATTGGTATTCATAAATTTGTATTATAAAATATTTATATGAAAAAAGTATGTTTTTTACTGATAGCTTTGATACTATCATTTACCGTAAGGGCACAGCAAAGAATTGTATTACTAGATAATTTTTTTAACAACGAGTTCAAAAAAAATAGTCAAGGTGAGTTGATAAAGTTCCATTACCTATGGGACGATACAGATGAGAGCGGTTATAGTAAGTGGGGTGCTATGTTTCAACAAAAAGGCTTTTCATTACAAACCTTAACAACCGCACCTACAATTACAGATTTAAGCAAAGCTTCTGTATATGTGATTGTTGATCCTGACACAGACCGCGAAACATCTAATCCGAACACTATTAATCAAAAACATGTGATAGCTATTAGGAAGTTTATACAGCAAGGTGGTATCGTTGTAGTGATGGCGAACGACTCAATCAATGCCGATTTGGTACATCTTAATTTATTAACAAAACGTTTCGGTATTACACTCAATGCCGATAGTAAAAGTAAAGTGTACAACGATCAATATGAAATGGCAGCCTTTCAAATACCTGCAGGCGATGATATCTTCACAACAGCAAAAAAAGTATATCTCAAAGAAGTAAGTAGTCTCACATTATCTAAAAAAGCCAAGCCTATTTTAACGCATCATAAAGAAGGTTATACTGTAGCCGCAGTAGCCCCTTACGGTAAAGGAAAAATCATTGTTGTTGGTGATCCTTGGTTTTACAATGAATATTTGAACGGACGCTTAGGTAACAACAACGGATGGGATAATGATAAGGCTGCGGCAGATCTGGTAGCTTGGATAGCACTTCAATGCAAGTGATATGAAATACTATTTATTCAGATTAATAATAATGCTTTTTTTATGTTGCAGTGTACTAATCACTAAAGCACAGCAGCGTACTTATGAGAATCCAATAATACCTGGTTTTTACCCAGACCCAAGTGTGTGTAAGGTGAACGATACTTACTACTTGGTAAATAGTTCTTTTGAGTACTTTCCGGCCATTCCTATTTGGAAGAGTACAGATTTAATACATTGGAAGCAGGTTGGCCATGTGTTAACTAGAACATCGCAGTTAAATCTAGCAAATACAAAACCAAGTAATGGTATATATGCTCCTACAATACGCTATCATGAAGGCATATTTTATGTTGTTGTTACCAATGTACAAGGCAATAAAGGGTACACTAATTTTTATGTAACAACAACTAATCCAGAGGGGGCATGGTCAGATCCTATTTATTATGATCAAAGTGGAATTGATCCCTCTCTTTTTTTTGATAGCGATGGTAAGGTATATTTTCAGTCAAATAGAGCTACTAAACCAACAGATGCAAGAGCAATTTACCAAAGCGAAATTGATATTCGAACTGGTAAGCGATTAAGTGATATTAAGCTAATTTGGAAGGGTAGTGGTGGTAGTTATGTAGAAGGCCCTCATATTTATAATCGCAATGGGTGGTACTATCTTTTAACTGCTGAAGGTGGTACAGCTTATGGTCACATGGTTGCGATTGCTAGAAGTAAGAATATATGGGGACCCTATGAGAGTAATCCGAAAAATCCTATACTAACCAATCGCATGAGTTATGCAAGCCTACAAGGTACTGGGCATGCCGATATGATACAAGCTAATGATAGTAGTTGGTGGTTAGTACATTTAGCATTTAGGCCAGCAATAGATGGTATTCATTTCATCGGACGTGAAACCTGCCTAACACCAATGCGTTGGCACAACGATTGGCCAATAGTTAACGATAGCGGTCAGGCAGTTATATTGAATAAAACTATACCTAGTAATTATAAACCTTCTACTATCAAGCCATTTTCTACAACAGTCAATACCAACTTCGATACTTCTTTTAGTATGGAGTGGGTGTACCTAAGAAACCCCGATAGTAGTAATTATGATATACATTTACGTAAAGGTTGGCTCGCTTTAAGAGGTAACGCTTTTCATTTAAACGATATTGCTAACCCCACGTGCATTTTAAGGCGACAACAGCATTTCAATTTTACGGCAACCACAACAATAGATTTTAGTCCTAATACATCAAATGAAGAGGCAGGAATGACGCTGCTAATGGATAATCGATTTCATTACGATTTTTATGTTACGCAGAGTGGTCAAAATACTGTGCTAGAACTCAGATATACATTAGATAGTTTAGAGCATGTATATAAGTCAATTCCTTTACCGAAAGGTAATGTAACACTTATTGTTAAAGGCGATAAACGCAACTATCAATTTTATTACCAACTACCTTACGGTAAATTAGTTTTCGTGGGTACACTCAATACACGTTTTTTAGGAACAGAAGTAAGCGGTGGTTATAATGGTGTTATGATAGGCTTGTATGCTACAGGTAAAGGAATCTCTGCAACAGCGCCAGCTTTTTTCGATGAATTCACATATGTACCATCTAATTAGTATTATTAAATAATAGAAGTATATGAATTGTGTTAAAATAGCAGCAGCCAGTATTCTTTTTTTTCAAAGCGCTATTGGCCAAGCACAAACGATATATCAATCAAAAGTATGGGTGGCCGATAATGGCGATGGTACTTATAAAAATCCAATTTTACATGCCGATTATAGCGATCCTGATGTGGTACGTGTTGGCAACGATTACTATATGACTGCCTCAAGTTTTAATCGTATTCCCGGATTGCCCATTCTACATTCTAGAGATTTAGTGAATTGGCGGTTAATAGGTTATGCCTTGAAAGAACAGCCGCCAACTGAACGCTTCGATAAAGTACAACCCGGAGGTGGTGTTTGGGCACCATCTATTCGTTATCATCAAGGTGAATTTTATATCTATTATCCAGATCCTGATGAAGGCATTTACATGGTTAAGGCAAAGGATCCTGCTGGACCTTGGAGTAAGCCACACATGGTAAAGAAAGTGAAAGGATGGATAGACCCTTGCCCCTTTTGGGATGATGATGGTAATGCTTACTTGCTCAATGGTGTAGCAGCAAGCAGAAGTGGTATTAAAAGTGTACTTATTCTAAATTGTATGAGTAAGGATGGTAAAAATTTGTTAGATGATGGAGCGATAATTTTTGACGGGCACGATGCTCACCCTACTGTTGAAGGCCCTAAAATGTATAAGAAAAATGGATATTATTATATACTGGCACCGGCAGGTGGCGTGGGTCAGGGTTGGCAACTTGCCTTAAGAAGTAAGCATATTAATGGGCCATATGAACTAAAAAAAGTACTTGAGCAAGGAACAACTAATATCAATGGGCCGCATCAGGGAGGTTTAGTGGAAACGCCTAATGGGGAGAGTTGGTTTATTCACTTTCAAGATAAAGATGCTTACGGACGTGTAGTGCATTTGAATCCGGTATTTTGGAAAAATAATTGGCCATTGATGGGTGTTGATAAAGATGGTAATGGTGTAGGCGAGCCAGTTACTACTTTTAAAAAACCTACTGTTACAAAGCAGTTGATACAAACGCCTGTTGAAAGCGATGAGTTTGATACAAATTCACTTGGCTTACAGTGGCAGTGGAATGCCAATCGTCAGCCCAATTTTGCAATGCCAGCAGGTGTGAATTACGGATTTTTGAGATTGTTTAATTTGCCTTTACCGCAAGGTGCCAATAATTTATGGTTAGTGCCTAATGTAATAGCTCAGAAGTTTCCGGCACCTAATTTCACTGCAACTACTAAACTTACATTCACTCCGAGGGCTTTACAAGAAGAGGTTGGTTTAATCATAACAGGGTTAGATTATGCGACTATTAGTATAAGGAACACTGAAAATGGTTTAGTGCTACAACAAACTTCTTGTACTGATGCTGAAAAGGGAACTGCGCCAGTGGTACATGCAACCCAAACACTATCTACAAATACGATATACTTTCGAGTGAAAGTAGCGCAAATTTTACCGCAAGGTATAATTGATTCATCGTTAATTAAAGGGGAGAATAGTAATTGGGGTAATGCTGCATGTACCTTTAGTTATAGTACAGATGGTATTCATTTTACTACTTTTGGTAAAGCATTTGGTGCCAAAAAAGGTAAGTGGATTGGTGCTACTGTTGGCCTATATGCAACACGCAAAGGAAATACATACGAAAATGGTTATGCTGATATTGATTGGTTTAGAATAACCGAGTAGTAGTAATTAATAGTTGTACTTACGTAAATAAAATGGGGCTATTGTAGATACAATAGCCCTTCTCTTGCTTTAAAACACCACAACGAAAAATATAAATAAACTTGTTACTTAAAATGCTATTTAATTGCGTAATTATCTTGTTGCATAAGCTTACTCATTTCTATACCACACATTAGTACACATAGCATACCATGGCTATCGTTTTTTACAAATGGTTGGTTCTCATAGTATCTGTAATCTTCACTTGTAAAGCTGCCAACAATAATATCGTGAACTTGTCCGTCTGGTTCAATACGATTGCATATAGCGTTCCAAGCTTTTTCTGCAATTGGCTTATAAGTTGCTTTATCAAGCCAGCCTTCATTAATACCTCTTGCAATTGCAAGCGTAATGATAGATGAACCTGATGTTTCTAAGCGTGCAGTAGGAATGTTAACAATGTTATGCCACATGCCACTCTCATCTTGATGTTTTGTAAGCGCAGTAATGTGAGCCTTGTACAAATTCATTATTTTATTGTATTGAGGGTGGTTTTTGGGTAAGCCTTTCAATACTTCTGTGATTGCCCAAATACCCCAGCCATTAGCTCTTAACCAATAAGGATATTGCACATTAGGGCGACTTGTATGCCTTGCATGGTGAAATAGTGAATCCCTTGTATCGAACAATGCTTTTGCAAATGCTAACACTTGATTGGCTGCATCATCTTGAAAGCGTTTCTTTTCTTTTGGATCTTTTGTTTCGCTAGCACAGTGAATTACAAAAGGCAAACCCATAAACATGTCATCTACCCAAGTTGTAAACTTTTCTGGTGTTTCTCTTGTGAAATTGCCTTCCGGTAAGCGAACTTGCTGATTGAATATGTACGATTTTATCTGTTGGAAAAATTCATTGTATTGAGTTCTTTCTTTAAAAGAAGGTTCATGAATAAGCTTGTATAAAAAAGGCATTGCAGGTGCCGATGTGAAATCTAAAAGTGGAGTATTAACGATTAAATAATCAGTACTGTTAGTTTGCCATAATTCCCTCACTTGATAAGTTACAAATGGTTTTGCCTTTAAAACAAAGTTGCAGTAGTTGGTGGTAAAATCGTTGTACTTTTTATCGCCGGTTAATCTACCTAATTCAGCAATAGCCCAAGCTACGCCTGCTGTATGATAATTGTAGTTGTAGAAAGAGCCCCAGTAGGGTTGTGGGTCAATTACATTTTGTGTTAATTCTACCTTTGGTAAAGTCCATGTGTATTTGTACTGATTCTGTTCGTATACTGTAGCTAAGTCTTTATTTTTTTCAGCATCGTAGGTTGTTTGAAACGCTTGAGTAGGGCTTTCGGTTGTGAATCCACCACTCATTAAAAAATTACTGAGAGCATTTACCTCACGGTTTAATTGCTTACAGTGTTCTAGTGTTATAGCAGTATTGGCATTGCTTTGAAAGAGTATTTTCCAATCTTTATTAGAATCTATCGTTACTGATTTAAATAATACACTATTAACACCTTTCTTTAATGCTACTTGAACATTCTTTTCAAGAACAATACTTCTTTCTAGAAACTCAAATTTGAGTTGATTATTATTTACATTACTGTAAATGGTTTTATCATTCACAACTATTTGTAGCGCACCACTATGACTTAATTCTAAAGTGATGGTAGTATCATTGTTACTAATAAATTCAGTGTAAGCTAATCCTACTGTATTACTTCTGTTTTGAAGACTTCTAGAAAAATCGATGCTTTGCAAGTCGGTTAACTTGTGCGAGGGTTTAAATACCTCAAGCTTATATTGAAATGGTGTATTGCTTACAATGTAATTTGCAATACGTTTTGTATGCTCTAATGGTGTTTGTGCGAAGGCATTTGCTACAAAAAAATAGCTGGCAAGCAGTAGAAACTTTTTCATCGGAAATAATCGTAATTGGGAAATAAAATAACAGAGATATTTTCATGGCAAGCCTTTTCTGAAAGCACTATTTCATTGTAAAATCCGAAACCGTTTTCGCTGAATCTGTTATCTTTCTCTTTTATGAGAACATAAAAAAAATGAATTTTATAGTCTAATTGATTGCTTTATGAGAAGATTATTTCAGGTCGTTAGAACTGATTTTTTTTCGTTATTACTTACAAGCGCTTCCTTGAGAAAATTATTTTCGGTGGTAGTAATTTTGCTGCTGTCATTTACCGTAAGGGCGCAAAAAGAAATTACAATTACTGGTATTGTAAAAGATGAAAAGACAATTGTAATGCAAGGTGTTACAGTGTCTTTGAAAGGAACTACCAAAAAGGTGGTTACTAATGCCGATGGGAAGTACGAAATAAAAGTGCCTAATAAACAAGCTATTCTGGTGTTCACTTTTGTTGGTTATGTAGATCAAGAACTTGGTGTTGGTAACAAAACCATTCTTGATGTAACAATGAAGGAAGAGGCAGGTACTTTAAATGAAGTTGTAGTTATTGGCTATGGACAAGTTAAACGTAAGGATTTAACTGGTTCTGTTGCGAAAGCGAATGTAGAAGATATGCAGAAAGCCAATGTATCATCGTTTGTGGATGCCCTTGGTGGTCGTATTGCTGGTGTAGTTGTAACATCTAACGATGGGCAACCGGGTGCTGCACCACAAATAACAATACGTGGTTCTTCAGTAACACAAGATGCAAGTCCGCTGTATGTTATTGATGGATTTCCTATTGAGAATTTTGATATCAATGCTATTAATCCCAATGATATAGAGTCGTTAGAAATTTTAAAAGATGCATCATCTATCGCAATTTATGGAGCTAGAGGTGCTAATGGTGTAATACTGATTACTACAAAACGCGGCCGTTCGGGTCCAACAAGAATTAGCTACAATGTTTCATTAGCGGCCCAACGCGATTTGAGAAGAATGGAAATGTTAAGTCCGTATGAATTCGTGAAGTTGCAATTAGAGTTAGATAGTATTCGAAGTACTCCGGTGAACCGAATTCGTTTATTTACCGACAGGTATATTGATGAAAACAAAGGAATCACATTAGACTCTTATAGGAATGTGGAAGGCTATGATTGGCAAGATTTGGTATTGCAAACCGGATTAATGCAAACACATAATTTAAGTATTAGCGGTGGTAATAGTGATACTCGTTATTCTATTACAGGTAATTACCTCAACCAGAAAGGGATTATTTTAAATACAGGTATGCGTAGGTATGATGGTAAGATTACATTGGATACTCGTATTGCTAAAAATGTAAGACTTGGCGTATCTGCGAGCTTCGCCAATACGGAAACTTTTGGAACGTTGCCGACTGCAGGAAATGGAGGAGGTGTGGTGGCTAATATGTGGGGCTTTAGACCAGTAGATGTATTGAATGGACAAAACTTAGAAGCTTCAACTGTTGATAGTACGAATTTGATTGATAACCCAAATACAACATTGGTACCTGATAATTTGGTAAATCCGCTTCAGCAAGCACAAAATGAGTATCGTAAGAATATTACGGCTACGGCTATTGTAAATGCTTTTGTGGAGTACACCTTTTGGAAAAATTTCAAGTTAAGAATATCGGGTGGCTTCAATTCAACAACAGCACGTTCTGAAGCTTTCTATAACTCTAAAACATCGCAAGGTACTTTATTGAGAAACTTGCAAGGAACACCATTGAATAACAACGGTATTAACGGACAAATTAATAATCAAATTAATAGTAACTACCTAAATGAAAATACTATTAGTTATAGAAACAAGTTCGGTACAAATCATGTATTAGACGCTGTAGCTGGTTTTACGTATCAATATGCAAGAAATACTGGTTATGGGTTCAGAACAATTAATATTCCAGAAGCAGCAGAGTTTCTAGGAATCCGTAGTTTAAATTCTGGTTTTGCTAGCACGCCAGTAACAGCAGCAACGCATTC
>DMPB01000111.1:22112-39692 GCA_003456175.1 Chitinophagaceae bacterium
TAACAGCAGCAACGCATTGGCAACTATTTTCATTTTTAAGTCGTGTAAATTACACGTATAAAGATCGATATTTATTTACCGCAAGTATGCGTTCTGATGGGTCTTCAAAATTTGCTCCTGGTCGTCAGTGGGGTTATTTCCCAAGTGGCGCCTTCGCTTGGAAATTTGCCAAAGAAAAGTTTGCCGATAACTGGAAAGATGTAATTAATGATGGTAAGTTAAGAGTGAGTTATGGTACAGTTGGTAATAATAAAGTAGGTGATTTTAGTTTCTTGTCGCAGTTTGGTGCGTTGCAAAATAGTGCTGGTTATCCTATCAATAACAACTATGTTGCTGGTATTGTACCTTTCTTTTACGGTAACGAAAACATTACATGGGAAACTACAAGTGAGTTAGATTTTGGTATCAATTTGGTAATGCTTAATGAGCGTTTGAGTATTGATGCTGATTATTATAGTAGAACTACCAAAGATTTTTTGATTGGAGTACCAATTCCATTCTTCGCAGGATACGCTAATGGAACCAATACGCAGTATCAAAACACAGGTCGTGTTCGTAATTCAGGTGTAGAACTTACTGTAACAGGTGTGGTTGCTAAGGGTAAGAAATTCAACTGGACAAGTAGCTTCAATATTAGTTTTAATAACAGTAAGATTCTTGAGTTCTATGATGGTTTTGAAGTGAGAGGAACAACAGCACAGATACCTGGTATTCCAACTGCATCACAACCAGTAGCATGGATTGCCGCCGTTGGTGCACCTTTAGCACAATTTTACGGCTATGTATGGGCTGGCGTGTATCAATACAGTGATTTTGATCGCTTACCTAATGGAACGTTTGTATTAAAAAATGGAGTGCCTAGCTATGCACCTGCAAATGCGAATACACCAATTCAGCCAGGTGATCCTAAGTATTCTGATATTAACGGTGATGGTATTGTTGATGCAAGTGATCAACGGGTAATTGGGCGACCACTACCAATACACACAGGAGGTTTTACCAATAATTTTTCGTATAAAAATTGGTCGTTAAATGTGTTCATGCAATGGTCTTATGGTAACGATGTATTGAATGCTAACCGACTTGTATTTGAAAGTGGTAGTTACTATATCAATACGAATCAGTTTGCCAGTTTTGCAAATCGTTGGACACCTACTAATCCGACCAATGAATTGCCTAGAGCAACGTTCAATATTAGAACAGATGTTGGAGGTTTAACGCGAGTTTCGGATCGCATGATTGAAGATGCTTCTTTTTTACGCTTAAAAACAGTAACCTTAGGTTATAACCTTCCCGCAAAATTGATGAAGAAAATTCGATTCACTAATGTGAAGGTATTTGTATCTGCACAAAATTTACTAACACTTACAAACTACACTGGATTAGATCCTGAAGTTTCAACTTATCGGCAAGCGAACCCTGCGAATGCACCTGCTGGTAGTACAGGGCAAGCGAATACTGGTGGAACAGGCTATTCATTTATACAGCCAAGTAGTTCTTATGTGGCCTTATCTCCAGGATACGATTATACGCCTTATCCTAGAGCAATGACTTTAACTTTTGGCGTTGGTGTAACTTTTTAAACGAATTGCAACTATGAAGAAATATATTGTAACGATTGCTGTTAGTGCTATTTGCTTTTTTACTGTAAGTTGTAAAAAAGATATTTCATTAGATCCGCTCATTTTTCAGCCTACAACATTTTCAACTGAAGCTCAGTTAGAAACACAATTAGCTGCTGTATATGGTAACTTTAATATTGAACAATTGTACGCTCAAGGGTTATGGGGGTATTTTGCGTCAGGTGCAGATGAAGGTTTCAGAATAGATGCGGCAACCGGAACTGCGCCGCAAGTAATTACTGAAACTTACAGAGGCGCTAGTGCCGATGCTACTTATGCCAATTTTTGGCGAGGTTGCTACAAGGGTATTGAGCAAGCCAATATAATTATTGAGAATATTGATATTCCTAATATGTCTGCCGCTAAGCGCAAAAGCATGCTTGGGCAGGCTATTTTCATGCGTGCTTATTTTCATTATTTATTAGCGAGTCATTTCGGAGATATTGTACTTAAAACTGTACCAACCACTCAGTTGGGAACGAATTTTAGAGTACTCAAAACATCTCGAAGAGAAGTGTACGATTTTGTGCTGCGTGAAATGCGTCAAGCAGATACAATGGTTGCTCCAATCACACAAGTGGGGCATACTAGTATTGTTACACAAACTGCTGTAGAAGCCATTCTTGCAAGAGTATGTTTAACTATGGCGGGAAATCCTATCAATGATGCATCGAAGTATCAAGAAGCATTGTTTTGGGCTAACAAGGTAATTACATCAGGAGCGCACAGACTTAATGCAACACCTTTAGCCATTTACAGTAGTTTTCCCTCTACCCCCAATGTGCCTGCACCACCTGCATATAGCAATGTATTCACTAATAATATGCAGAACAATGTTACTTACGGCGCTAATAATGCCGAAGGAATTTGGGATGCAGCGTTTCTCTCAAAATCTAATGTTACAGGTGCTTACGCAAATACTGGCTTTGTTGTAACACAACAATTAGGAGCATTAATGGGTATTACAAACAATACATTATCTGGTTCTTTTGGTCAAAGTAACATTAATACATTTGGGTTTTCTACTGGCACTTACAGAAGTTTTGCTCGACTATATAACTTATACGAACCTGGAGATTTGCGTAGAGATTGGAATATAAGTCCATACTTGTTTAATGGTAATACTAATGGTAGAGCACCTATTTTATCTGTGGTAATAACCGGCGGCGGTGGAACTGGCGCTACAGCAACAGCTCGCGTATCTAATACTAATAGAATTACAAGTATTACTGTTGATAATGGTGGTAGTGGTTACACAACAGCACCCACTATCAGCTTTGTATCTACAGCAGGTTCTGGCGCTACGGCTACTGCTGTTGTAACGGCAGGTCGTATAACTGCTATTAACATTGTTAATCAAGGTAGTGGGTACCCTACAAGTTATGATCGTCCAATTGGTAAGTGGAGAAGAGAATATGAAACTAACTTAGGAGGTGTTACACGTTTAAATAATTTAACTTCTTGTAATTTTCCTATCATAAGATACGCTGATGTATTATTGATGGCAGCCGAGGCCGATCTACAAATTAATGGTGGTACGCCATCGGCACAAGCAGTAGAATTGTATAACCAAGTACGTCGTAGAGCTTTTGGTGCTTCTAATCCTACACTTCCCATGCCTGGTGTTGATGTGGTAACATTTACCATGCAAGATATTATGGATGAACGTAGCAGAGAGCTTTGCTTTGAAGGTGTAAGAAGATTAGATCTAATCCGATGGGGTACATTTACGCAAGTAATGCAAAGTTTAATTACTTCTAATACTGCAAATGCTCCAGGTACATTATTAGCGGCAGCTAATTTCACAGCAAATAACTTCGTTAATAATCCAGTTAAGTTTTCATTATTCTCGATTCCTGCAAGTGAAATCATAGCAAATAATCTACTTACACAAAATCCTGGTTGGTAATTGAAAATCGAATTATCATGAAATCATTATCATATTTATTATTAAGTTCGTTCATATTATTTGGCTGCCAAAAGGTACGTGTTGATGAGCCCGACTTTAATGTGAGTGTAGATAAACTCACACTAAGAGCAGGCGATACTGCAACCTTCTCTTTTTCTGGAAATCCAGACTTAATTAGTTTTTTTTCTGGTGAGTTGGGGCGTAGTTATGTTAATAGAAGTAGAACTACCATGGCGGGTGCACCAAAGCTTGTTTTTCAAAGTAATATGACGCAAGGTGTACTTACTAATCCAGACTCATTACGCATATATGTATCGAGTAATTTAAGGTCATACGATTCTACTGGTGTTATGAATGCAACTTGGGTTGATATTACAAGTCGTAACACGCGTTGGCCAACAGCATTAAGTACTACTTTTATTACTTCTGATTCTATTGACTTATCTGATTTTAATAATATTGACTCTGTTAATATTGCCTTTCGGGTAACAAGTGGTAAATATCCTACAGCACAGCAACGACGCCGACAAATTCAAAATGTTACACTTACGAATCAACTAGCTGATGGTAGCAGGTATAATATATTCTCTACGTTTGCTAGCGTTGGGTGGGTGCAAGCTAATATTAAAAATAATCCATTTCCGAATTTAAGTGCTACTAATTTTCATGCATGGAATGTTGGTGAAGCTGGGGTAAATGCATTAAACTCAAGATTAGTGATTGGTGGTAGGGCCTGCAATAGTAATGGAATTCCCATTCAAACAGCATATCCAATAACATTTGACCCAAGCACTGCTAATAACGTAGATGATAACGATGATTGGCTTATTACCGCGGCTGTGAACTTAAAAACTGTACGACCAGATGTGGGCACTGCTATCAAGCGATCAACAGATGTAACGCTTACTAGTTACAAGTATCGATTTACAACTCCGGGTACATACACTGTAACGTTTGTAGCTCAGAATCAAAGAATTGATATTGCTAAAGAAGTAGTTCGACAAATTCAGATTGTAGTTAATCCATAGATTATAGTATTAACTTACGTAAATAAGAAAAGCGTTGTAGCTCTTAGCTACAACGCTTTTCTTATACTTGAATTTTACTTACGTAAATGATACTATAAGTTTCGTTTATTCAGCCAGTTAGGGTCGTTACTATTAATCAAACTTGTTTTGCTATAATTTAAAAAGCCTAGTGAAGATAAAAATTTACCCGTAAGGGTTAATACATCTATCACTTGTTGTTCGGATGTTTTATAATGTGCAATAGCAAATGCATGCGGTGTATTGGGCAGTAGTACTAACTCGAATTTATTGTTGTATTTCGCAAGACTATCGCAGAACTGCTGTGTGATGGTATGTGGTGTTGCTTTATCGGCATCGCCATTGATAATCAACATAGGAGGTAGGTTGCTCTGAACATGAAACAAAGGAGAAATAGCCCTTGCTTGCGCTCCAAATTGTTCTTGTAGTGCTAAGGTGTCTGCATTACTTTTTCTATGGATAATAGCATTAGCATCTATAAAGCGAATGAAGTTGCCTGTGCTAACATCTAATACTGGGTTATACAATACTAAAGCTGCTGGACGATATTGATTTTCTTTCACTACAGTTACCATAGAAGCGGCTAGATGGCCGCCAGCCGATTCACCTATTAACACTATTTTATTTGTATCAATTTGTAGTTTTTCTGCATTGGCTTTAATAAAACGAATTGCATTTTTTACGTCTTCAATACAATCGTTGATTGAGGTTGGTGCTTTTTTGATTAAGCGATATTCGATACTCATACCAACAGCGCCATTCAAACTGCAGTAAGCAGCTTGTGCAAAAAATGTACTTGCTTTTCCTGCGGTCCAAGCACCGCCATGTATCCATACAATGGCAGGAAGTTTTTGCTTTTTGTTGATTGTTTTTGGGACAATGTAATACAGGTTCAGGGTTGTATCGCTAAGTTGTGCGTATTGTATTTTTTTTACTTTATCACCTAAAGTATCTAAGTTGTTCCATGTTATATGTTGTGCTTTGCTCTGAAGTAAAAGCAAACTGCCTAAGCAGAGGGTTAGTAATTGTTTCATGTTACTGCTTCGTTTGCTGATAGAGTTTTTTCACTTCGTCTAACTGTAAGTATCTGTCGAATAGCTGTACTGCTTGAACAGTGCCGTTGCAACCTGTAAAGAAGTCGAGTGCATCTGTCATAATATCTTTAGTACCATTACCGGTGGCAACTTGCATGCCATCTAAATAAAGGGTTACTTTTTGTTCGCTCGCACTAAGCACCACAAAGTGCCATTTGCTAGGCGTGATGGTACCGCCGCTTACTCTTGGACCTTGCAAGCGACCATTATTTAGCTGACAATAAATAGTTCGGTACGATTTTCCAAATGCATTAATACCTTCTTTGCTAAACAACTTGCCATTCAAGGCATCGGTTTTAAACCATAGCGTAACTGTTAAAGCATTTTCACGCATGTTAATGTTATACAACTTCATGCCCGGTTTTATAGTGGCGCCTCTTGCCACGTTAATATCTACACTTTTTGATAATAGTGAAGTTGTAGACTGAACCAAAGCTGCTTTTTCCTTCAAGCCATTTGTGATGCTACTGCCAGGTGCTAACCAAACATTGTAGTTAGCATTAGTATTAACATTCGCATCGCCATTCCATTGATCGAATGCTACATAACCTAATGAGCCATATTCAGGTGCCAATACTTTTTTGAATTGCATATTGGCAACAGCACTAATTATATTGTTATTTTTTATAGCAACAGCACGAATGGTAGTATTGTTATTCAAAGTAATGCGACCATTATATGTTAAGGCATTGCTTGTTGGTATGCTTCCGTCTGTGGTGTATTTAATGATGGCATCTTTATCTTTTTCAAATTGCAATACAACTTGTACTGAATCAAAAAACTCGCAGTTACTTCCATTGGTAGTAATACCCTTTGGTACAATACTAACAGTAGCTTCGCGATAAATACTATTTGCCGTAAGGCGAATCGTTTGTTGGTTAGGCATGGTTACAGTGCAGGTAGCTTCACCTGTTCCGAAGCGCATCGATATACGATGCCAGCCTGTTTGTAGGTGGGCAATGCCATTGAGATTTCTGCCATACACACCACGTTGTAGAATAATGTTGTTGTTAATACGAAGCTGGCTTTGGCAACTTGCTTGCGTAGCACCTAGTCCGGCATTATCTCCAACACGATAGGGCATATTGAATTGATATGCTCCACTCATTGGTGCAAAGAAGTAACCATCGTATACACGTACATTATTTCTACTGTTGGCAGCTTCTAGTTGGTTGCTTTTTGCTTGAAACGTTGGTTCCGTAGTATCAATATCTAAAAAATCTGCATCTCTACGCTTGCCAATTCTATCATAGGTACTTAACACGAATCCTGGTTCAAGCATTGTATTGAGTACTGTTGCTTTTTGTAAATTAATTGGCGCAGTAGTAGTTTTTGTACCAATAGTTTTTAGTTGAGCATCATTAATATTTTGAATACTTCCATCATTGATTTGATACCTTACGGTAAATGGCATTTCTGGCAGGCTATTAATATTCCAAAACAACGGATCACATATAGTAAGTGCAATAGCATGCCAGCCTTTTTGTAATACTACTTCGCCACTTCTGTCTGCTAATTGTTGATGAAAAACTCCTATGTGCTCAATAGCAGTTTGATTGCCAACCTCCATAAGTATTGGGCCACAAGAATGTACATGAAAAGTATATACAGCTGTTTGACTGGCATAGAACCAACCTTTGAAAGCATAGAATCCTTTTGATTGTTGCTCTAGAGGTTGTTGTGGTGTAACAGCAGGGAGCTTGAAATTGGTTAGGGTAGTAGTTAATATTGGTTTGTAATTGCGTACATCAGGTAGCATGATTTTATCGGCTACAAAAAAACCTTTATCGTTATATAACTTAGTATTGATTTCATATACACTAACAGTTAGGCCATTCGTAGCATTTGTAGGTGGTATAATTGCTGTTGCTGCTTTCTTACTTTCAAAAATAACAGTGGTGGTAGTGCTTTGTTGCTTGCCTTGTATCCAATTTGTATTAAAGGTGGCAGCTTTAAGTGTGCTACTATTTTTTATGATGATAGGGTATGTGTATATCTCGGATGTTTCTGTAGGTGTTGAGCCATCTAGCGTGTAGCGAATAATAGCACCATCGTCAGGATATTTCATATTTACCGTAAGGCTATCATGTATTAGATAGGTTGGAATTTTATTAGCCAATCTAGTATAACGAAAATCGCTTGGTTGGTATGTATGTGAACGTATTTGAATGGTAGGGGCACTTGGGGTTGCATGGCTATGATGCTTGCTGTTATTGCGCTGCATAGCTAATACAGTTCTGCCACCATCGCTTTGTGCTAGTTGATACACATCTTGTACTTCTTTAAAATCAACCGTAAGGGTAGTACGTTGTGTGTTCCAGTTCGTTTGCGGAATAGGATCGCCATGTTGATACGGATAAATTAAAATTCTAAATTCAGGACTCACGCTTTTCGCAGGAATTGTTACCAAACTATAGCCTTGAAATTTTTCTAAGCGAGGTACTGGAAAGCCATAGGTGGTGTTACGCCATAATACCCGAATTAAACATAAAGGTTGTCCTTTTTTTAAAATTGCTTTACCTGTGGTAGCATCGCGAAGTACGGGTCCTTTGGATAAAATGATGTCACTCATTCTGTTTAGTGAAGGCTCAGAATTTTGAAAAACAATTTCTGGTGTTATGGCTTCTACAAGTTCTGCATCTATTGGCACTGATAAGTTGAAATCAAATTGATGTTCTTGTTCATCTTTTTTTGCATCGTCGAAAACTAACACATAAGGATACTTTCCTTTAGCAACGTGTACTGTTCTGTATGCTTGTTGCATTGTATTGAAAGGCTTGTAGCTTTCAACTAATCTGGTTTCGCCACTCCATGGGCCATAGTCGGTATGAGCATAGCCATCGTTCCAAGCTATGGTACTTGGCTGAAAAGCAATTTGAAGATCTCTACTCAAATCGAAGTTGCCTTCAGTGAAAGGTTGATAGTAAGGTATTTTAGCCGATGGAAATGCAAGTGGATGTACCTGCATGATTTTATAGAAGCTATAACCCATTTTGCCATCACCTGCAGCGGTAACACCAATATTACTCTCTTGCATGCCTAGCCAATTGCCAGCAACAGGAGGCCAATGGCAACCCATACCATCTACTGTAAGCATATTTTGTAGGAACGTGGCTTTGGTGGCTAACATGTTATTGTCTTGCACCCAATTCACGCCATCTTTCCAAATGGTTAATCGATTGTTTTCAGAGCCCTCGTGACCGCCATAATAGAAATCTTGCTTGCAAACGAAGCCCACTTTTAAATCTTCTTTCTTCCAAGAGTTTCTTACTTCTACATAGCCTCTAGTACTATCGTGAAGTGTAAGCGGTAACTTTAATCGATCAATATTCGCTTGCAAGTTCCAATTGATGACTTTACCACTGGTATCGGTTAATCCGTTTTCTGCAAACAATAAAAGTAGTTCGTTACAAATACCTACCGGGTCGGGCCATTTCACAGATGCATCTAATAAAAATGGATGTGTGGTGAAAGTAGCACTATGCAAAAAATCTAAACGCTCATCTTTAGGATGGAAATATTTCATCATCCAAATCACATGAAAAGCCGAGGCTCGCATTTCATCACGAATTTTCCAACTACCATCTTCCCAGCGGGTAGCTGCTAAAAAATAGTTGATTTTAGCCCTTAAATGACTATGTTTCAACAGCTTTCTTTCACGCATGCCTACGGCAACAAATGCAGATACATTGAGCCAGCCTTTTATAGATTCATAACAAATACCATCTTTAGTAAGATACCATGATAACATGGCGTCGCATTTTTTTACCGCAAGGTTAAAGAGTGCTTCATCAAAGCCTTCTTCGCCTTCAATCAATAGCATGAGTCGAATGTATTCCATACCAAAACCTTCATGATTATTGATCATAAAATGGTCAGGAACCATAATGAAGTTTGAAATACGTTCGCGTATGATTTTAGCAATTATTTTTCGTGCTAAACTCCGTTCTTCTTCCGTCATCCAATAGTGTAAGTAATCATAATCTAAAAGCTCCCAAATTTCGGTAGGAGGGTTGGGGTCGTTCGAGGCAACAATAGAACGTTCAACAGCCCAAAGATTATCTCTATCAGGGCGTTGATCCATAGCCTCAATTTTAGGTTCTAAATCTTTAATTTTTTGCACCAGTTCTAATGCCATTTTACGGCCTAGGCTATCGTTTTTAGTTACCAATGCATAGAAAGGACTTTGCAATTTTTTCACACGTTCCCACATGGTTCTAAAATGCATAGGAGCTTTATCACCTAAGGCTACTTTAGCTCTAATGGCCTCAACATCAGATGGTGTAACTAATACTCTCGGGTGTATGCCCGGTGCAGGTACTTGGGAGAGTCGGGTATCATCAAAATTTGGGTCGTTGTAATCTACAGTTACGTTGGGCGATTTAGGCCAAAAGTTATCGTGAATAGCATCTTTGTAAGGCAGTACAGCTCTTGGTTGCCACGTAGGTTCTTTGTAATAAGTTCTTTGTTGGGCGTTACTTGCGTAAATACTACAACAAGCCCATATTAGAGCTATCGCTTTACATCTCATAAGTTGTCTTATTATAAATCGAAAATTACGTTACCATCTCTCACTAACTTCACTTTTGTTCTGCCTTCAGGTGTGCTAGCAAAGTAGAAAGTATCTACTTGATCTTTGAAGCGTACTTCAAGTATGGTTCTATCGTTATTCCATTTGGTTTGTGGTAACTCTTCACCACTTAAATGCGGAAATAAAAGTACTTTAAAGGCAGGGCTGTTAGAACGAGAAGGTATTACTAAACGCTTACCCAAATCCATGGTACGTAGATAAAACTGATGCATGTCTTCTGTTTTCAGTTTTTCTAATGTTTCTAAGCGTGGATTGGGTTCTAAATTTGGTCGTGGTGCAGGCGTATGATTGAGTATGCGTACTAGTAATTGCGGATCGTTGCGTTGCGGCATGAAACGTCCTGCACGATGTGTTTCATTAGCAGTTTCATCTACCTCTTGCATATTTCGTTTCATGCGTTTGTCGCCTAACAAAATATCATAATCACCCTGTATGCCTTGGTTGCTTAGTGTATTAAAACCAATATTAAGCGGACCGCTTTCTTGCTTAATATCTACTAATTGTTTGATAGTGACTACTTCTACATCAAGTGGCATTGGCAATAGCCATTCATATAGTTTTTCAGTATCATCTTTTTTGATATCATCTATAATTAGTACATAATCGTGTTTGCCTTTTACTAAGCCAGCTGTTCTAAAAGCATGTGCTACCTCGTAGTTGGGTATACGCATAGGCCAAGTATCTTCTGTCCAAATCAAAGGATTGGTCGCTAAATTTTTACTGAAATAATTTGCAACCTTTTTCAAAGGATCTCTTTGAGGGATGGCCGTAGGATAATACTTACGTAAGTTATTAGCAGCATCTGCATATACACCTTGTTGCCATTGTTTTGCAACGGGCTTGCCAAGCATCATATCAGCAACTGGCGATTTCAACCACATCCAATCATAGGTATATTTTTGATCGATTACAGCAAACGTGGCAGCGGCATTATCAACATAATTTATCCACGAAGCTGGTGTGGCAAAGTAACCTTGCCCACGACCATCAATCGTAATTACAGAATGGTATTTGCTTTCAGTGCTACGCCAACCATCTACCACCCACATACGGCCGTGTGCTGCTAATGTAAAAGCACCTCTATCTGCATGATCATGCGATTGAAAGTAAGTATCGTGGCGAGCTTCAAATTGCATACGAACTGCTTGTTTGTTCCATTTATTCCTTGCGGTAAATGAACCCCTGCTAGCCGAAAAATAAGTGAGTGGCATGGTAATAGGCGGAATGCCCGCGTATTGTTCTCTTGTTTTATCGGGGTCGATGGCAAATACAAATGCACTTACATCTGGAAGTTTGTCGATTGATTTGGGTAATGCATTGGCAAATAGATAATCTACTTTTTCATCGGTTGGTAAAAAGTATTTCATCAACATCATCATTAACCAATTCAGTTCCGACGCACTGCCTGTATCGCCATACGACCACCAAAGTGCATTAGGGTTTGGTGCTAAAGCATAAATTAACCAATCAGAAATATTTCTAAAGTGTGGATGTGCCCAAAAATCTGTTTTACCTCTTTTAGCCGCTGCTATCATTAATAGCAGATCGTCGGGGAAGGCGTTGAAGGTGTAAGTAATACCTTCAGTACTCATACCTTCTGGCGAAAATGTGTACGTAAGATAATCTTGCAGCACTTCTAAACCTCTGTCGTAAATACGTTTATCGAAACCTTTTTCATGTTCAAGCGATAGCGTTGCTAAAGGGTAAGCAAGTGCCATAGCAATATGATTCCATCTACGCCAATGCGGTGGTAGTTGCATACCATCGCTATAATGGTTGGTGGTATTTTTTAACATAAAGGCTATGTAAGCTTTACGTTGCTCTTTTGGGATAGCTGTAGCGGTAAAATCAAACAGTTTGGCAATCTTTGCACCATTGTATAGTTGTTCTTTCACCATGCCATCTTTACCTTCTACTTCTTTGATGTTATCAATGTAACGCATCCATACTTGTAAGAAATTGCCTGCTATTTTACCCGTAAGGGTGAACACACTATCTTGTTGTTGTACTTGTGCCAATAAGCCTTGAATTGCCAGTTGATTGGCAAAATCGTTATAGGGGAAGTTGGTGGGAAGGCTTACTGTATCAGTTGTTTGAAGTTGCTTGTATGCTTTACCCATAACGCCTTGTCCGCTTACAAGCTTGCTTAATTCAACTGTAGCTAATTGCAATAACTGCTTTCCAATTTTAGTGTTTTGCCATTGCTGTTGAATGGTAGTGAACTCTGAAGGACTTGTAAACAATCTTGGATAAACACCTTTCGGTGCTACTTTACCAAATTTTTCAAATGCAATATTTTTTGTATTTGTATTGGCGACTTTATCGTATGGGTTGTGCCATTTTATACTAGCATCGAGTACAGCTTTACTACTCACTTTCATCGTTGGCTGCTCTTTTAATGCTGCATCGCTTGATAATAGCGTGTCGTTTTGATAGGCGTTAAATATAGAATTTGATTGTGCTTGTAACTGTTGTACACCTATGCAGGCTAGTAGTGTAATTGCTATTTTCATATTATTATTGTTCAACATCGGTTCTAAAAGCTGGAGCTAGTAAGCCTTCTTTGTTGTAGAGATTTATTTGAGGGTTAATGCGCCACCCTAAGCGAACCGCCACTGGGTTGCTTATTTGCGGTGAGAATACAATCACTTTATCTTTTTCAATAGTGGCTGTAGCTGTTACAAATTTTTTGTCGGCACCTGCGATGGTGAAATCTTGTAAAATGCCATTTTTGGCAACTAAGCCACTACCAATATGCTTGAATGTAAGTATGATTTTGTTGCCTTCAATTTTCATAGATTCATAAGTTGGTCCAGCATATACTAACTTCTTTTCATTGTAAGCAATGGCACGAGCTTGTAATGCAGCTCTTATACCTACAGGTTCTTTATTGCCAGGATGTACATCTAATGTATCATCACAATCTGTAATAACAGTCATTGCTGTATTAATTACTTTTTGTGTAGTTAATAACTGTGCTTCTCTTAATTCAGGTTGATGTGCCTTCCATCCTGGAATTTGTATGATTACAAAAGGAAAGTCACCTTGTTGCCAACTGCTACGCCAACTATTGATTAAAGCGGGAAGTAATGTTCTGTATTGCATTCCTCTTCCGGCATTAGCCTCTCCTTGATAACACACACAACCTTTTATAGCATAAGGAATTAAAGGATATATCATACTGTTCCATAACCCTGTTGGTCCGCCCCGTTCGGCCGGACTCATTGGTGCTGCTGGCTTACGTGGCATTTCTCTGCCATATTTTACTGCGTCTGCAGAATCTCTACTGTAGCCCTCTAGTAGATATCTTTGTTGCTTATTGAAATCTTCTAATTTTTTAGGGAACTCATTCAAAGCTTTTTCATAATTCTTAAGAATTGAAGCTAACTCAGGGAATGCAAGCAGTGTTTCTTTGCTTATCCAATTTTCAATTGCTGTTCCTCCGTACGAGGAATTAATAATGCCAATAGGTACTTTGAGTTTGTTGTATAAATCTCTAGCAAAAAAATAACCTACTGCTGTGAAGTTTCTTGCGCTGTTACTATCACAAACATTCCACTTGCCATTAGTATCATCAGTGATAGGTGGAGTGGTTTCTGATTTTTTGAGTGGCACTGAATACTGCCGAATCATTGGGTATTGTTGCGCTTCACGTAATACTACATCTACACTAGCATAAGGCGAAAGCGGCTTAATTGCCCTTACGGGAAATGCCATATTGCTCTGGCCACTACATAACCATACTTCACCCACTAAGATGTTGTTAATGGTAACGGTATTTTCACCTTTGATGGTCATGGTTTGTGGTTGCAAGGATGCCTTTAATGGTTGCAAGCGAATCATCCATTTGCCATTATTGGTAGTGGTGGTAACTGTTTGGCCGGCAAAGCTTACCGTTACTTGTTCACCCTCATTAGCTGTGCCCCAAACAGGTACGGTTACACCTTGTTGTAATACACCGTTGCTAGTAAACAATGAATTTGGTTTTACAATGGCATGCGAGTGTGTACTTACTAGTAGTGCCGTAATGGTTAGTATTTGCTTATAATTTAAGTGCATAATTAAAACGATTCTATAATTCAATAATGGTACCTTCTTTGGTGAAATGAAGTTGTTGCTGTTCGCTATTCCATTTTACCGTAAGGTGTGTATTACTCTTTGACCATTGTGTAGATGGTAACATGGTTTTATCTCTAAAAGGGAATAGTAAAACTTTGAAATCAGGTGCAATGCAATTGGCTTCTAATACCAAGCGATAAATACTGCTGGGCTTTTCATTACCACCAATGTACTGGTGTGTTTCAACTCTAGCAAGAGGTGTAGTATTTGCAACATAATCTGCTTGTTGTAGTACGCGTACAAGTAACTTACGATCGCCTTTTCGTTCTTTTAAAATTACATCGTAAGCATATTGTTGAAGATTGCTACTTGGTATAATGGTATCAATTACAATGTCGGTTGGTAATTGCATTACCCATTTGTAATTGTGTGATTGATTATCTTTCTTGATATCATCTTTAATAATTACAAATGGATATCGGCCTTTACTCATGGCAATGGTTCTTACGACCTTTTCCATAGGGTTGTAAGGCTTTTTCACCATGCGTTCTGCAATACCATTAGGCGAATTCCATGCAGCAAAATCGTAGAAAGGAATATTAAAGAATGCATCTTTGCCAGGCTTACTGCGGAAGTCGTTCAATGTTTTTGTTTCTTTTTCCCAGCCATCTTTTCCCAGCCAAGGATGATCTTTATCAGCTGGTTTTGGATTCCAATCGTATTCCCAACTGTATGCATATGTAGCATCGCCAATGGCATAGGCTAGTGTTTTATTACTGCTGGTTGCTACAAGTTTAGCTGGTACTCTGTTTTTGCTTCCCTCTTTTTTGTTGATTTTCATGGCTTTATCGTCTACTAGTACAATACTCTGTGCATCAGATGTATTGTATACGCCTTCGGCACCGTAGCGTTTTGGCACCCAAATGCGTCCGAGTGCTTGCAGTGTGAAATCGTTCCTATCTGCATAAGTATGGCCGCCAAAGTTTTGCCTTACATAAAAAGCGGTAGCAAGTGCTTGCTGTGAAAAATCGCTTCGCATAATAGCGAGGCCACGTTCATGTTCAAAGAAATCGAGTTTATTGTTTAATGCTGTTTTGTTCTGCGTCTCCCAGTTACCTGAAGTATAATCGGTAGCAAACAATGCTAGTACCGTCATAATTTCAAAGTAGTTATGGGTTCCTGGTGTAAAATTTTCCGCAAGGTTCATTTGTTCTACGCCATTATTGTTAGTATTCACATAATTACGCCATACAAAATCAACGCCCTTATCGTTCGGGTAAGCATATTTAAAACCTATTGCATCAATAGCGTGAAAGCGATATTTTCCCACTACTTCATCGAGGCCAGTACCACCCCAGGTATCTTCCCCATAAAAAGCAAAACCTTGTGGTTGAATGATATTAGGTAAATAATTGTTGGCAAAGGCTCGCATAAAAGGATGTCCTAATAAACTAAAGCCACGTTTTGCAAAGGCAATTTGTTGGCCTGCCATTAAATAATTTTTACCTAAGCCTTCCCACGGGCAACCACTTTCATACCAACCATAATTAAGAAACTTAATCATAGATGTCATCCATAGTTTTGTGAGTTGAGGTTTGTAACCTTCTTCGCTTTCAATAGCAAAGTTGCAAATAGCTTCAAAGCAATTTAAGGTAGTCCAGTTGCCTGAAGTTGCATAAGGTGTATTATCACTACCATAACGAGGTTTATCGGGCACCATTAAACTAATTGCCTTACGAATAGTAGAGCGTTGTTCATCGGTCATAGCCCAATAATTCAAATCGTATGCAATGGCAAAGCCCATGCCACCAACCATATCATATTTTCTCCAATCTAGCCCATTAATAATGGCGGCTTGTGCAACAGTAGCCATAACGCTTGCTAGCATTGTAGCCCTATTGGCATAGCTCAATCCATTTATACTATTTTTTTCATCTTTACGTAAAAGGCATTCTAGTGCTTCCATGGCTATTGCAGAACCAAAGCGATTGGTTCGTTTTGTAAATGCCATGTAGCCGGTAGTATCACCTTTGGCGAAAGTGTAGTAATAGCTGTTTAAATCGTAGGTGCCTACATTGGCTATAAAAGGTTGTTGCGTAGTAGCTTTTGCGTAAGCTGCATTTCTGTCGTAATTGTTGGAGCCAACATGTAGCAAAGTGTTGTATGCTTGTAACTTACGTAGCACCTCTTTGCCAATATTGCTCGTAGTTAATCTGTTTTTGATGTCAGGTAGCTCTTCGGGGTTGAAGTATATGCGAGGATGTACACCTATAGCAGGCGCATGTTTAATAACACGAACACCGTTGTAGTTGAAATCGAATTTTCGATCGCCAATTTGTTCGGGTGAAAATTGTTGCCAATTATAATCGAACCCTCCAGCTTTTTCTAGTCCAACATATTTAGGATTTATTTGCGCATTTGCATACGAAAAATAGCACACGCACAGAACTGTAGCAAGCAATACATGCTTCATAGTAATGAAGTTTGGCAAACAATAGTTGCTGCGTACAGCAACGTTTAATGTTCCGAAATTCTTACCTTTTTAGCGGTTATGCCAATAATGTATGCTTGATTTTAACGAAAACGGTTTCAGATAGATTATAGTAATCTGGTAGAATTACGTTCAATAATTGTTGCTGGCAAGTGTATTTCTTCGTTGTAGAGTTTGTACTTCTTCTTTTCTAAAGAGTTCATGAGTAAGGTGGCTACTTTTTCACCCATTTCGTAAGCAGGTGGTACTACAGTTGTAAGTGATGGCGACAATAAAGATGCAAAGGAGAGGCAAGTAAAACTAATGATTTTTACATCGTTAGGAATGTTCAATTGTAACTCATCGCAAACGTAGTAAGCGGTAATGGCCATTTTTTCTACAGGGGATAAAATGCCATCAGGGCGATTAGAACCGTTTAACAACGATTTTAACAATTGGTAGTTGCCTTCATAATCTTGATCGCATCGTAAAATTAAACTTTCATCGATTGGAATATTGTGCTTTTCAAGTGCTTTCACGTAACCTTCTAAGCGACGCTTGCCAATAGAGAAGTTTTGTAGTACATACATATAAGCAATACGCTTACAGCCTTGCTGAATTAAATGCTCTACTGCTTGAAATGCACTTTCAACATCGTTAGCGGTAACTTTAGTAGTAGGGAAGCTTTCGCAAATACGATCAAAGAACACAACCGATACCCCAAGGTCTGTTATTTCTTTGATGTGTTCCATATCATCGTCGGTACATACGGTAGAGATAATAATACCA
>DMPB01000111.1:39926-47176 GCA_003456175.1 Chitinophagaceae bacterium
AATAATACCATCTACGCGGCCACTTTTTAGAACGTTGAAAATGGTTTTTTCGCGTTCTGGGTCGTCGTAAGTAAGGTACAGTAATACGTGGTATTCTCGCTGATGTGCTACCATTTGAATACCCTTAATGGCTGTTGCCAAAAAGTTGTTATCTACTTGTGGCATTACAACGGCAATTGTTTTGCTTTTATGCTTACGTAAGCTGCTAGCATAGGGGTTGGGCTGATAGTTTAATTCTTTGGCCATTGCTTTTACCCGCTCTTTGGTAGCAGCGCTGGTTTCATGGCTATCTTTTAGTGCCTTTGAAACAGTAGATTTTGATAAGCCTAGTGCTTTCGCAAGTTGTACCAAGTTAACTGTACCCATAGCAAGAACAAACTGGTTTTACAAACGATGTGGTGTAATGTGTTAAAAATAAGGGTTTCACCTTATTTCCCATCAATTCAATACATGACTATCGCTGCTGCGTTTAAGATGCATTTTAAGTTTATTTAGAAACTGTTGATGCAGGTATTTCAATCGTAAAAGTTTGGGTTGCTTTCGTTTTTACCGTAAGGTGTACGGCCTTTAGCAATGCAAGCTCTTGTAAATCGGCTTGTTTGTTAGCATCTACCAATACTTTGATGGTTGCATCGCAAGGGGTAGGGTTGGTAATGGTAAGTTGTATTTGCCGTTTATTTTTACGTAAGTATTGTACCAAAACATTATCAAAAGCAACGGCTTTTTGTTGAGCTATATCTACATAAATACCAGGGATTTCGGCATGTGTAAGCATTAAACTCGTTTCGGCCCATGTACTGAGTGGCAGAACGTAGCCAATAGATTGTGGTCCTTCCCAATCGGTCATATTAATGCGTTCTGTAACCCAACCTGTGGGTGTATTAGGAACTTTATTGTGCGGATGTGGTAAGTACTGCGGCGTATTGTGTGCAATATCAAAAAGTAGTTGTAAGAAAAACGGGTTGTTGGTGTAACGATACAATTTGAGAAGTGCAATGCCCGATGCCGTACAAATGCCTGGTGCCGAGTGCTTGTTTTGAATATTGGCATACACGCCGCCTATGGTGGCAATTTTTAGCTTTGCGAAGGCTGTAGTATCGTTATAGCGATAGTTATAACTGACCACCCAAGTTGCGAATTGATGCGCTGCATCTTGTGCTGCTTGTAACCAAAAACTATCTTTCGTATGTTCATATAAAGTGGTGTACGATTCAACCAAAGCGTAACTACTTTCTGAATCAAATGCTTGCAGTGCATCGCCTGGGCCACCATTAGTAATGCCCTTACGGGTAAATGTTTCGTAGTAATAGCGAGCAATTGCTTGTGCTACTTGTAAGTACTTTGGTTCATTATAATATTTTGCCGCAAGGGTTAACGCTGCAGGAACAATAGCACCACTGGTTGAGCCTCCTACAATAACATCACCAGTTTCGCTATGTATAAACTGACCAAGTTGCCGATGTTTGTTCCATAATTGTACAAAGGCATCGCAAACACGTTTGTTGCCATTTTTCCAATGCGTTTGTACGGTAATACCCTTTTGTTCCATCAGCATAAATTGTTTGATGATGTACCAAACAGCATCGCCACTTTTACGAATCAAATGCCAGTTTTTAGTGTGTGTATTTCTAATATCGCCGCCAAACCACTCTGTTCCTTTTTGGCCGGCATCCCAATAAAAGCCAGATGGACTAATACCTTTAGGAAACAGCCAATTAAAGTTGCGGATCACCTGTTGTTGCGTAATACTATCACCATTGAATAAAAGTGGGTAAGTACTAATCATTCCGCCCGTCCAACCAATTTGCCAATCTTGCAAAAAGTTTTCACGCATACCTACGGCATAGTAACCATGTTCTGGAACAAAGTTATAACGATTCATTTTTTGCTCTATTGTGGCAAATACCTCAGAGAATGGTAACACGTTACGAACGGTGGTATCGGTTACAACCTCTTTTCTGATGGTGCTAAATGTGTTGAATAAGTACTGTATATCAGGAGCATTAAAATGATAAATACGAAAACGAAATGTAATGCTATCGCCAGCTTTAAAATGTGCAGGCATATCCCAACTTGGAGTGTGAGCATTGGTAATGGTGTAGGTGTATAATTCACGTACAACAGGGCTAGTTAAGCTAATAGTTGCAGAAGTTTTTGTTCTGTTTTCGGCGATGCTTATACCAATGTCGCCTTGTTGATTACTTTGTTCTGTAAGTAGCCAAACACCTTGTTGCTGCTGCTCGTTCATATAACCAACGGCAGGTGTGCTCATGCTGCCGCTGCGTTCTTGTAGGTAAGAAATATCGGTACTGTCACTCAGCTTAGGAACATCGTTAATAATGATAGGTTTATCAGGCCCGATATCTTTAATATCGTGAAGTTTGGGAGAATAGCGTAAGCGACGCCAAGCGTACCTATTACCATTGTATACCGAGGCAGGCATAAGTACATAGTTACTCGCTTGCCAATTTGTAACATTCAGTGTAATACCAACACTAGCACTATTGAGTGAGCCTGCAACACAAATGAAAGTAGCTACATATTCGGTAGTGTGTAGTGCGTGTTGTAATGGTGTAGCTTTTAGTTGTACTTGCCAGTTACTTGTGCCAATTTTTTGAGGTTCCCTTGCGGTAAATGAAAGTTCGTTGGTGTGCGTTACTTGGTTATACTTCTCGTAATTATACTGTTTGAAAACTGCACCTATGTGTATAGCCGATGGTTGATTGGTTTGTGCTATAACATTTACCGTAAGGTTATGATACACAACTATTGCAAAGAGTAACAAATAAGCTTTCATACAGCAGTTGCAAGTAATTTAGTTGTTGGCAAAATACAAGCATGGGTTTCGATACGTACAGAAAGCAGTGCTTTTTTTCGAAACCGGTTGCGAAAAAAAAGGCTTTTAAGTAGTTGTTTAACGGGGCGAAATGCTACAATTTCATGTTGCCATAATAGCATAACGATGCTTCCTGTTTAGGTGAAAAATAATGCTGAAACAGAATGCTGCTATGTTTTGGGCATATTTTCTAAGCATTAACTATTGATAAATACCCGTTCTTACTTAATCTAACGATTCACTTATGAAGCAGATTTTACTAGTATTTCTTTCAGCTTTTGGTTTGTTAACGGCATATAGCCAACAGACTTATTATTGGAATGGTGGCGTAAATGCCAGCTGGACAGCCCCATCGAATTGGAACAGACAGTTAGGTGGTGGCGGTTTAAGTCGTTCTACGCCAAATGCAGGCGATACATTAATTTTTGATGGTAGTAATATTGGCGCTGGTGCCACAGGGCAGGTTACAGTAACCAATTTGCCTTATCAAACGGTTGCGAAAATTATTTTCAGAAATGGTGTCGATGTGCGTTTTACAACATCGCCTGGTACTGCCGGAACAGGTACTACCGCAGCAGGTGTACAAATTGGTAGTTCTGGAAGTTTTTCAGGACAAACAATCACTGGTACGGGCACAGATTTCACTAACTTTTTTGTAGTTGGCGATTTTATTGCTTATGGTACAAGCAACACAGGTGGCGGTGGTAATAATGCTATCGGACAAATTACTGCTATTGCAAGTGCCACCTCTTTAACGCAATCGAATGGTATATTGGTAATGCCTGCTACTAATAATACAGCTACGTTTTACATTAAGCCAGTAATGATTCGTATTACTGATAGTTTATTGGTAGAAGCGAATAGTAAGTTTGATTTAGCCTCAAGTTCTCCTTTGATATTTAAAGTGAATGCAGGAGGAAAGGGTGTTATCAATGGTACGGCTATTATTTCAACCAATTTTCAGAAATTAATTGCTGATGCAGACGGAACTGCTAGTATTGTTTTTAACAGAGGTGCTCGTTTTCAATTTACAGGATCTCAGTCTACAGCCCCATTCGATGCAGTAGCGAATGCCACCAACAATAACATTATTTTCAAAGCAGGTTCTTTTTATGAGAATAATAGTGTTGCAAGTGCTAACACAAATGCAGCGGGGAACTTGTTCGGAGCGGTAATACCACGTTCTGTAGTTCAATTTGAAAAAGGTAGCACATATGTGCAAAATAGTACTACATTATCCTCTGCTTTAGGTAATGCTGCAAGAGCATACCCGAATGTAACATTAGCTGGAAGTACGAGTGGATGGCAACCTACCTCACCGGTTGATACATTAACCGTAAGTAGCAGCACCACTTGGACATCGACCTCTAACTCATACTTTCCTATTAAAGGCGACCTCATTATTCAAGGTAACTTTTCTAGCGGAGGATCATCGCCAGTATTTATTTTTTGTGGTGGCATCAATCAAAATATAGCTGTGGCGAATGCTCCCGCTAGTGGTGGATTGGCACGTATTGTAGTAGCATCTGGAAGTACGCTGAAAGTTACTAATAGCTTCACACAAAATGTTGCTACCAACTTAAGTACGAATGGTTCTTTCATACGTAACTATGGTGTGCTAGATTTTGGTAATACTGTTGTTACGAATTTAATACAGAGTCAAACCAATGTTTTACAAGGCTTTTCTGCCACCACAACTGTAGGTTCACAAACTGGTGCTACAGTAGCAGCAACCAATCCTTATGTGATTAACATTACAAGTACCACAGGCTTTGGCCAGGGCATGCGATTAACCGGTGCCGGCATACCAGAAGGAACAGTAATATTACTAGCTACAAGCTCGCCTGCATCACTTACTTTATCTAATCCGTTGCCTGCAGGTAGTTATGATATTACAGCTGCGGTGAACGCAACTGGTAGCACATTCATATCGGCACATACTGGTGGTATCGATGCCAACTATCCCTTAGCTACGGGTAGTAGTTACGGATTAAGTGCAACACCAGGTAGTAACTTTGTTTTCAATGCCGCTACTACTACACCATTCCCAGCAAGCTTACCTAAAATGGGTGTTAATAATCTAACACTTGGCGCTGCGATTACAAGTAATGTAGACTCCCTTGCGGTAAATGGTACACTTAACTTAGCAAACAATGCTATAACCGTATTAGCAGGTGATACACTTAGAATTGTTTCTGGTAATGCAGTTCAAAACGCAAGTGTAACTAATTACATACGCTTAGGCGCTAATAATACTAATGGTAGTAAAGCATACTTACGCATTAGCAACGTAGATGCAAGTACGGTATTCCCAGTGGGAACAGCATCACAATATTTACCTGTAACTGTAGCGCCAGCTGCAGCAGATGAAGATTATCAGGTAAGCGTATTTACTGGTATTACCGCCGATGGTACACCCAATGGAACTGCATTAAGTCCTACTGTAAAAGCCGATTTGGTAGATGCAGTATGGAGTGTAGAAAAGCGTTCTACGGCTACTGGTGATGCTACATTAAGTTTTGGTTGGTCTACTGCATTAGAAGGTAGTGCATTTACAGCACTTGCTAACGCTAATATCGGCATCTCTCGTTTCGATGCTGGTGCATGGGGGCCTTACGGCACTGCAACGTCGGACAACACAGCTAATACAGCGAGTGCTGCTTTCGGTAGCTTTGGATTGTTTAGTGTTGGAAAAAATGCACAAACTTTACCTGTAGTATTTACACAAACAAGTGTAGCTGCTAATACTAATGGTAAGCTCACCGTTCAATGGAGTGTACAAACGATTGGCGATACAAAATCTTTTGAGATAGAATACGCTTCTGATGGAAGAAATTTTTCAAAGAGAGGTACAGTAGGAGTAAATGCTGCCAGCAAGTATAGCTTCACAGATGCTATGCCAGTTGATGCAGTTGCATACTATCGTATTAAAGCCATAGGTGCAGATGGAAAGGTGATTTATAGTCCTGTGGTTGTGCATAGAACTAAAGGCAATGAAGTGGCTGTTCAAGTATATCCTAACATTATTAAAAATAGTACTGCGAATGTAAGTGTTACCACGCAAGTGAATGATGTGATTACGTTGCAAGCTATTGGTAATAATGGACAAGTTCTAACTAGCAAGCAAGTAACTCAAGCGGCTAGCACTACTACTTATCAATTGCAAATAAATAATACTTTCAAAGGTTTGCAGTTTATTAGAGTGGTGAAGCAAGATGGAACAGTAATTGGCGTTCAAAAGATAATCATTGAATAAAATCGTGTAGTGACTTTTGTTAGAATCAAATCCAATAGGCTAGCGTTTGCTAGCCTATTGCTTTATAATGGTTTCGGTATGTTTTTGGTGTAACAGCTTTAATGGCTTTAAACTGCTTACTAAAATGTGACCAGCTGTTAAAACCACTTTCATAGCATACTGTTAGTATTGGTTTGTCCGTAGTGCTGAGCAGTCTACAAGCATGATTGATACGTAATTCTTGCAAAAACTCAAAGTAGGTTTTTTTAGTATTTTTTTTAAAGTATCTACAGAAAGTTGGTATAGACATGCCCACAATATTAGCCGCTTGTTCTAGTGTAATATTGGTTAAGTAATGTTTGAATGAGAAGTTAATCACAAGTTCTATAGCTGGATTAACATTGGCACTAGTAGTAAAATCTTTTGTTACCGTACTTATTTCTTTACTTGTACTTAGCTTATCAAGCAATGCAAGAAGTAGCAGCAGCCTTTGCGTTTTCTTAGCTTGCTCAATTGTTGTCAGTTGATGTGCTACATGCAATGCTAGTTTGCCGTTACAGCGAAATGCTACATTTTTATGTAAAGCCGAATCGATGTGCTTAAGTTCTGGTTGTTTTAAAAAATCGGAAAACAAGTTGGCGTTAAACTGAAGCACCAAGGCTTCGCCAATTTTACATTGATTATTTTTTCGAAACCAATGAGGAATATTACTTGCTATAAAGTACACGTCTGATGGATTATAGGGGGCAACATAGTCTCCTATCATTACAGTGCCGTAGCCTTTAGTAATTACTATAATTTCAACTTCCTCATGTAAGTGCCACGTTGTTTCAAAGTTTGGTGTAGTGTAGTAGCGGCATGCAAATGAATGGTTATCTTCTAATATCACTTTTTGTAAAAGCGTCTGCATAAAATCATTATTTTATCAATATTGAAATACTATTGATGAATAAATTGATAAAATAGTGGATTTTTTTATAAAAATCACAGTTGATTTAAAAATAATTTCTAGCCAATTTCGAAACATTAACGATTAGCTTTTATGCTTGCACTCGGAATTGATATAGGTACTTCTTCTGTTAAAGTTGCCGTTGTAGATATAGATACTCAAATCACCATAGCACAAACAAGCTTTCCTGAAACGGAGGCACCTATAATTGCTTTACAGGATGGGTGGGC
>DMPB01000111.1:47423-55300 GCA_003456175.1 Chitinophagaceae bacterium
TGGGTGGGCAGAACAAAATCCAAACGATTGGTGGTATTATGTGCGGCAGGCTATATTAAAGTTAGGACAACAAATTCCTAGCGAATTGGCCTGTATAAGTTGTATTGGTATAGCTTATCAAATGCATGGTTTAGTTTGTATCGACAAACAAGGAAAGTTAGTACGTAATAGTATCATTTGGTGCGATAGCAGAGCTGCATCAATTGGAGACGAAGCCTTACGGCAAATGGGAGAATCCTATTGTTATGAACATCTTTTGAATAGTCCTGGCAATTTTACTGCTAGCAAGTTAGCTTGGGTTAAAACGAATGAGCCACAAGTGTTTGAGAAAATTGCAACAGTATTATTGCCTGGCGATTACATCGCATTACGACTAACGGGTACAACTGCCACTACGATCACAGGAATGAGTGAAGGCGTATTTTGGGATTATCAGCACAATAGCATTAGTAGTAAGTTGTTCGAATATTTTTCATTTGCCGAAAGGTTAATACCCAATGTTCTACCAAGTTTTAGCATACATGGATTTTTATTAAAAAGCGTTGCATTGGAGTTAGGATTAAAATCGGGAATCCCAGTAAGCTACAAAGCAGGTGATCAGCCAAACAATGCACTTAGCTTGGGTGTGTTAGAAGCGGGAGAGGTTGCTGCAACAGCTGGAACGAGTGGTGTTATTTATGCAGTAACTGATGAGCCAACATATGATGCCTCTGGGGCGATCAATAGTTTTGCTCACGTTAATTATACGCAAGCACATCCTAATGTGGGTATGTTGCTCTGCTTAAATGGTTGTGGTATTGCAAATAAATGGGTTAAAAATCTAGCTAAAGTATCAAATTATACAACAGTAAATGCATTGGCAGCTACTAGTAATCCAGGAAGTAATGGAGTGCTTTTTTTACCCTTCGGTAATGGTGCAGAACGTATATTACATCATCGCCAGGTGAATGCAGTTTTAGAGGGCCTTAATTTCAATCAGAACACCGATGCAGACGTATGTAGAGCGGTACAAGAAGGCGTAGTTTTTGCAATGCAATATGGCGTAAAGTCGATGCAACAAATGGGTGTAACGTTCGATATAATTAAAGCTGGTAATGCTAATATGTTTTTGAGTGATGTGTTTGTACAAACACTAGTGAATACACTCAATGTACCTGTAGCACTCTATAATACTGATGGAAGTGTTGGTGCTGCTGTTGGTGCTGTTGTTGGTATTCAGCAATGCGATGCAACTGATTATTTTAGTAAGCAAAGCGTTATCAAGCAGTTTACACCAAATGAGCACGAATATTATCAAGAACTTTACAGTAAATGGGAACAATTATTACATAAATATATTCAATAAATTTTATGGCTATCATTTTAGGTAACGAAACCTACTTTCCAACTATAGGAGCAATTCAGTATGAGGGTGTTGAAAGTGACAATCCTCTTGCATTTCGCTGGTACGATGAACAGCGTATAGTTGCAGGAAAAACAATGAAAGAGTGGCTTCGCTTTGCATGTGCTTATTGGCATAGCTTCTGTGGTAATGGTGCCGATCCGTTTGGTGAAGCCACACACTTGTATCCATGGGATACAAAGGCTGATGCGGTTGAACAAGCCAAAGCAAAAGCCGATGCTGCCTTTGAATTTATTACAAAACTGGGATTGCCTTACTATTGCTTTCATGATGTAGATGCCGTTGCATTTACCAACGATATTGCAACTAACGAAGCTCGTTTGCAAGCTATCACTGCGTACTTGAAAGAGAAGCAAGCAGCTAGCGGCGTAAAGTTGCTGTGGGGAACGGCTAACTTATTTTCTAATCGGCGTTATATGAATGGTGCTGCAACAAATCCTAACTTTCATGTGGTAGCACATGCAGGCGCTCAAGTAAAGGCGGCTCTTGACGCAACCATTACACTGCAAGGAGAAAACTATGTTTTTTGGGGTGGCAGAGAAGGGTACATGTCGCTACTAAATACCAATATGCAACGTGAGAAAGAACATTTAGCAAGGTTCTTACACATGGCGAAAGATTATGCCCGTAAGCAAGGTTTTAAAGGAACATTTTTCATAGAGCCTAAACCTTGTGAGCCTAGTAAGCACCAGTACGATTACGATAGCGAAACAGTTATCGGTTTTTTGCGAGCATTTGATTTGTTAGACGATTTTAAGTTGAATATTGAAGTAAATCATGCAACATTGGCTGGACATACTTTTCAGCATGAATTACAAATTGCAGCCGATGCTGGCATGCTAGGTAGCATAGATGCGAATCGTGGCGATTATCAGAATGGATGGGATACCGATCAGTTCCCAAATAACATTAATGAGTTGGTAGAAGCAATGCTTGTAATTGTAGAAGCAGGCGGTTTTGCAGGCGGTGGTATTAACTTCGATGCTAAGCGTCGCAGAAATAGCACCGATATAGAAGATTTATTCTATGCACATATTGGTGGTATGGATGCTTTCGCCAGAGCATTAATTGTAGCAGATAATATTTTACGACAGTCTGATTATACGGCTATTCGAAAGCAACGTTATGCCAGCTTTGATAGTGGTGATGGTAAGGCTTTTGAAGAAGGAATGCTGAGTCTTGAAGCATTGCGTAACTACGCACTAGCACATGGCGAACCTACTACTATTAGTGGTAAGCAAGAGTATCTTGAAAATATCATCAACAGATTTATATAATGCGTATCATCATTTACCGTAAGGTATTACAAAAGCTACCTTACGGTAAATGACGATGCTCCAATAACTGCTATATGAATACGTTACAGCTAAGCGATTATATTGTTTTTTTTATTTATTTTATTGTTGTGGCTTCTTACGGATACTATATTTATAAAAAGAAGCAGCGTAAGGAAGCTAGTAGTACCGATTATTTTTTAGCAGAAGGCTCGCTTACTTGGTGGGCTATTGGTGCATCGTTAATTGCGTCGAATATTTCGGCAGAGCACTTCGTAGGTATGAGTGGTAGCGGCTTCAAAATGGGCTTAGCTATAGCAACATATGAGTGGTTGGCTGCCGCAACGTTAATTTTAGTTGCAGTTTTCTTTTTGCCTGTATACTTGAAGAATAAGATATACACCATGCCGCAGTTTTTAAAAACTAGGTATAATGGAACAGTAGCCATGATCATGGCTATTTTTTGGTTGTTATTATATGTGTTGGTGAACCTTACTTCTATTTTGTATTTAGGTGCGTTGGCTATTAATAGTATTAGTGGCATAAGTATTACAACCTGTATGTATTTTCTTGCGGTATTCGCTATCTTCATCACACTCGGTGGTATGAAGGTGATTGGATATACCGATGTAATACAAGTTGCAGTACTGATTATTGGAGGTTTAGTAACGACTTATTTAGCTCTTAGTTTGGTAGCCGATCATTTTCAACAGCCTGGTGTATTGAATGGTTTTGCTCTTATCAAAGCCAAAGCCGATGATCATTTTCATATGATATTTCAACAAGGCAATACGAACTATAATGATTTGCCAGGCTTAACTGTTGTGTTGGGTGGAATGTGGATTGTACACATGAATTATTGGGGATGTAATCAGTACATCATTCAACGTGCACTTGGTGCCGATTTGAAAACAGCTAGAGAAGGTATTTTATTTGCTGCATTCTTGAAAATTTTAATGCCACTTATTGTTGTTATTCCCGGTATTGCTGCCTTTGTACTATATAAGGAAGGCTATGGTAATTTCACAACAGATATGTTGCAAGATGGTACTACGAATCCCGATAAGGCATATCCTGTATTATTGAACTTATTACCCGTTGGTTTAAAAGGTTTGTCATTTGCTGCATTAACAGCCGCAATTGTAGCATCGTTAGCTGGTAAGGCTAATTCTATATCTACTATTTTTACTTTAGATATTTTCAAAAATCATATCAACAAGCAAGCATCCGAAAAAAGTTTGGTGTTTATTGGTAGAGCTACAGTTGTAGTAGCAATGCTACTTGCTGTAATTATCGCACCTTTTTTAGGTATTGATAAAAAAGGCGGTTTCGCTTACATACAAGAATATACTGGCTTTGTTAGTCCGGGAATCTTTGCTATGTTCATACTTGGTTTTTTCTGGAAAAAGGCAACCTCCAATGCAGCATTATTTGCAACGATAGGTGGATTCGTACTATCCGTGATGTTGAAATTCTTACCTGCTTGGGTAGATTTAAGTTTCTTACAAAACAGTGGGTGGTATCACAAGAATGGTGAAGGCATTTATGAAATACCATTTTTAGATCGTATGGGTATTGTATTTATCTGTTGTGTACTTGGTATGTATATCATTAGTCAAATTGAGCATAAGAAAATAGTAAGTGAGAATACACTGGAAATTGATAGTACTATGTTTAAGCCAAATAAAGGTTTTGTAGTTGGAGCGCTATTGGTAGTGGGTATTCTTGTTGCATTATACACCCTATTTTGGTAATATAATTTACCTTATGGTAAATGGTAGAATGGTGTAGAACGTTTCGTAAATATCGGCTGTACAAAATACTTTATGTTGTAGAATGCTTGTTAACTTCAGATAACACGCTTTGCTTGCTATGAACAAATTGTTGCATTGTTATTTACGTAAGTACATCTTATTATTTATTGGTATTGTCTTTGTGAAATTGATAAGTGCACAGAGTTATTTTCCTGGTGGGCTGTTAAGATCAAAACTTAATCTTTGGTTAGATGCAACTGACAGTAGTACACTTACAATAAGCAATGGCGTAGTAACAAGGTGGAGAGATAAAGCAAATAGTCTGCAAGCCAACGCACCTGCAATGGCTAATGCACCTGTTGTAAATAATAACCTTATCGCTGGTAAACGATTATTACAATTTCAAGGCAACAAGGTGTTGTTGGTGAATGATAATGCTAGATTAGATCCCAACAGTGGATTTAATGTTATGCAAGTAGTTCATTTGCATAATGATATCAGCAACAGTTATACCTCTGCTACAGATTTTAGAGTAGGTACTTTTTCTAGGGGAGAGAATCCATTTACAAATGTACCTATTGGAACAGCTTCTATTGCAGTTCGATACATACAGGGTGTAAATGATAATCGCTATCGTGTAGGCTTGATGCGTAATTCAAGTACTGTGATGATTGGCTTCAACAACCAACGATTTGATGATTTAGCAGGTTCAACTCACTTGCTAGAAAACTATACTACAGGTTTTACTAATGGAGATACCATTGTTACTACACAATTGAATGCAGCAGCTGCAATAAATGGCAACTATAAGTTCGTTAATTCAACGCAGCAGTTAGGTATTGGTAATCGTCCTACTTTGTATGCAAGTGTTCATTGGTCTATTGGGGAAACTATTTTCACAGGGAGTAGTTTAGGGAAATGTGGTAAAAAAATATTGAATGCCTACTTATTCTACAAGTGGCAATTACAAAGAAACATACCAGACGATATAGCTACTATTTTCTCACCTTTAGATACCATATTCACTAACAATCTTATTGGTATTGGAATGGAAGGTACAACAGATAGTGTTAACGGCAGTGCCACCAACAATGGAATGGGTTTTCAAAATGTAACAACAAATGGTTTTTTGCGAGAAGCTGGAGATTACTTACTTGCCGCTGATAACAATGCTAATGGAACCGTGCCACTAGGTAGTAGCTTTACAAGATGGAATAGAGTTTGGTATATTGATAAAACAGATATTGCTGGCTTGGGCGGCAACTTGCAAGTGTATTTTGATTTTGCTGCGTATGGTATAGCTAATCAACTAGATACGCTTAATAACCGTTACTACTTGCTGTATAATAGTCGTAGTGCAACATTCAGTAGTGATACTAATTATGTAATACCAGTGGTTAATACTTTTCGATTAGGCAATACAAGTCAGTTTCACTTTACAGTAAATGGGTTGCATCTTAGCGATGGGTACTATACTATTGTTTATGCTAATCGTAATATCGGTATAGCACAAATTCCACGTTTGGGCAGCTTTCCTTCTATTGATCTTCCTTCTTTACGAGCTCCAAGATTAGCTGCAGGATTTGCAGGAAATACTTACAACTATTTACAGTTCAACATCGACAGTATCAACTATAGTATTCAACGATTTAAAATTTACGTAAGTATTAATGGTGGAGCAACCACATTATTAGATAGTGTATTAGGGAATACTTTTTTCTATGCACATTATCAGCTCATTAATGGGTTTAGTTACAGTTATCGTATAAAGGCTGTTTATGCCAGTGGTATAGAAAGTGAATTTTCAAATGCAATTACGCTAATACCAACGGCATATATACCTACGTGGCGAACCTTGCCACAGTATGCAGGTGCTAGAAGTGTAATGATGGAAGCATCACAACCGCTACCAACAGCACCTTATAAATTTCAATTCGAAAATATTACAACAAATAGCACCTCAACATGGCTTACGAGTTCGCAGTTTAGAGAGCATAACTTATTGCAAGGACAAACCTATAACTATCGCTTTAGAGTAATGGATACTATACATGGTAACATAACTACTAGCGGATGGTCTACTGCAGCTTCTGTTTCAATCGTAGATTCTGCTAAAGGGGGGTTCACTTATAAGTTCGCGTTTATTGATAATAACAGTATAGCTCCTCCAAACGGAATCGGTCCTACAACATATAACCCATTACAAATAGATACTACGGGATTGCGTTTTATAAAACATGTACCACCTCCTGGGGTACACCCAAGAATTTACTGCAATCCAGAAGATTCAATGGATATTAAGTGGCGACTGACCAATACGGCAAGTGGTAGAGCCTTGGCTAAGTATATACATGCCAATACAGTATTGTTACAATTGGGTGCAGGTGTGTTTAATGGTAATGCAAATTATAACAGAGATACTTTAGGTGTTGCAATTATCAGTAATCAAGGTTTTAGTAATGTGAAGCCATGGTACGATTCTTTAGCACTAGGCGATATTGGGGTGCTACATAACTTTAATAATTTATGGGGAGGTGCTAGTGGTAGGTTAGCAGCACAGCTAGCACATGAAGCATTTGAATGTTGGCTATATAAAGGAACCATAGATCCGGTAACAAATACTTCTTATGTAACGAGAGCCGAAAAATTGGCAAGAGCTATCACAATATGGTGCACAAAGGCACTTGCCGATAATAATAATCCACTTTCGTTTCAAAACAGAGATCGTATTGCAAACTTACAAATGGCAATGATCTACGATTTTTTGTACGATCAAATGACAACGGCACAACGTGATACTGTTCGCAAAGCATTATTAGCCATTGCTCCAACAGATATTAGTGATTTGAATTTGCACAATACACCATCTTATACTGCAACTTCTAACTGGGCCACTTTTGGGTATGAGATTATGGCAACATTAGCTGTTGAAGATGAGATTGGTTACACGCCACAACATGCATTTGCGTTGCAAACCTATGTTCGAATTGTACTGAATTTTTTGAACTATGGAATGTATGAAGCAACGGGTAACATGGTAGAATGCTTAGGTAAAAATCAACTTAATGCTGCTTTAATGGTAGCATTGGCAAAGCGTGGTTATAGTATGTTAGGGCATCCGAGTATTAGAGCTTTCGCTACAAAGTTTTGGCCTGCTATCATTCAGCCATTTGGTTATAGTATGGTTGGTAGTGATTTATTGGGAGGTACAGGACTCAATAGCGCTGCTTATGGTGGCTGGCGAGATCGTATTTTCGATATCATTGGTTTAAAATGGGCGTATCCACGAGATAATACCATTGATTTTGTATGGAAAAATTTTGTACAGCGGGCACATGCGGGAAGTAGTGGAAGTAGTCATTATTATTTTTATCAAGATGCTTTTCGAACATCCTTAAGTCAGCCTACTTATTGGAATCATCTCTACGCTCCAGCCTTCATTACAGA
>DMPB01000154.1:0-277 GCA_003456175.1 Chitinophagaceae bacterium
GGTGCGTGTGCAAATGCCTACCAAATATGGCAATTTTGAGTTGGTAAGTTTTAAGGAAAAAAATACTACTAATGAGCATCTAGCATTGGTTAAAGGTACTTGGAACGATGGCGATCCGGTGTTAATTCGGGTGCATAGTAGCTGCTTCACTGGCGATATTTTGGGCAGTTTACGATGCGATTGTGGTGAACAATTACACAAAGCCATGGAAATGGTAGAGGCGGAAGGAAGCGGTATTATACTTTATATGAACCAAGAGGGGAGAGGTATTGGCCTT
>DMPB01000154.1:483-3102 GCA_003456175.1 Chitinophagaceae bacterium
AGAGGGGAGAGGTATTGGCCTTACCAATAAACTTAAAGCATATAAACTGCAAGAAGAAGGATACGATACGGTAGAAGCCAATTTGAAACTTGGTTTCGGCATGGATGAGCGAGATTATGGCGTGGGAGCGCAAATACTTCGTTATTTGAAGGCCACCAAATTGCGTTTAATGAGTAACAATCCTAGAAAGCGAACCGGATTAGCCGGCTACGGGTTAGAAATTGTAGAGGTTGTACCAATTAAAGTTTGTCCGAATCCTCACAATGAAAAGTACTTGCAAACAAAGCGTGACAAACTTGGTCATGCTATTTTGAACGAAACGAAATAACATTTACGTAAGTAAGGCATACAAAACCTTATCTACTTTGTATTAAACTGATTGATGTACATGTTGGCCACTGCAAAAAAAACGGTAGCATTTCACACCCTTGGTTGTAAGTTGAACTTTTCTGAAACCAGTACACTTAGTCGCATGCTAGAGGCAGACGGTTTTGAAAAAAAATCGTTTGATGATGTTGCCGATGTGTATGTTATTAATACTTGCAGTGTTACCGATAATGCCGATAAAGAATGCCGCCAATTAGTACGCCGTATTCAACGGAAGAGCCCGGAAAGTTTGGTGGTGATTACAGGTTGTTATGCCCAGTTAAAGCCACAAGAAATTGCCTCAATACCTGGTGTAGATTTGGTATTAGGTGCTGCCGAAAAATTTAATATCACTAAACATTTGGCGGAATTAAGCAAAGGTGATAGTGCTAAAATTAGTAGTTGTGATATTGATGAAGTATCAGGCTTTAACAGTAGTTGGAGCATTAACGATAGAACTCGAACTTTTTTGAAAGTTCAAGATGGTTGCGATTATACTTGTAGTTTTTGTACTATACCACAAGCACGTGGAAAAAGCCGTAGCGATAGTATCGCGAATGTAGTTGCTAATGCTAAAGCGATTGCCGAAGCAGGTACTAAAGAAATTGTATTAACAGGTGTTAATCTTGGAGATTTTGGTAAAGGTGCCGATGGTACCATTAAAAATAAAGGTGCTTTCTACGATTTAATACAAGCACTCGATGAAGTGGAGGGAATAGAACGTTATCGTATTAGCAGTATTGAGCCTAATTTGCTTACGCCTGAAATCATTGAATTTGTGCATAAGAGTAATAAGTTTATGCCACATTTTCATATACCGCTGCAAAGTGGCAACGATACAATGCTTGGCCTCATGCGTAGGCGCTATAAACGCGATTTGTACACCGAAAGGGTTACCATGATTAAATCGCTGATGCCACATTGTTGTATTGGCGTAGATGTTATTGTTGGGCACCCCGGCGAAACAGATGACCTCTTTAAAGCTACATTCGATTACCTGCACACACTTGATGTTAGCTACCTACACGTATTTACCTATAGTGAAAGGGCTAATACACATGCCTTGAACATTCAACCAGTAGTGCCTCAGCAAATACGTAACGAACGCAATAAGCAACTGCGTAACTTGAGCTACATGAAAATGCAATACTTCACGCAACAACATAGCGGTACTACTCGTAACGTTTTGTGGGAAGGCTTCGAAAAAAACGGTATGATGGAGGGCTACACAGACAACTATATACGTGTTCAAACAGGATATAATGCCAACTTGGCAAACACTATTGCCCCATACGTGGTGTAACACTTAGTGCTATTTTACTGCATGGGCAGCGCTTTTGCTGTTCTTATTGCCTAAGCATAAATAAATTAGTAGCTGACAAAATAGTACCATAGTACGAAACGTTGTAAGCTAGGTACAGTTATTGTTTATATGTACCTTGTATTTGTTTTAGTTGAAAAAAGAAGGAGGTAAGCGATGTTCGAGTTTAAACTATTAGAGCCTGGTTGTTATTATGTAGTACAAGAAAAGCAAGATGGACCTCTTTCACTCATGAAAGTACAAATGGTTACTGACCACTGTGTATTACTCATACATTATGGACCAGACTTTGAACTGCAAGAATGGCGACGAAAAAATGATATGTTACATGATATTGTTGAATGCCTCGAGGATGCAAAAGCAAATATGTGGCGTTCGTTCTATCGTAACCCCAGCGAATTTGATTTTGAAACAGATGATGAAGATGATGATAAAATGTAATTAACTATGAGCAAGTTTCAGGCAATCGTACATTTTGAAATGACAGATGAGTTCATGCAACTGATACCGCCGCATAGAACTTATATCAACTACCTTATCAATAAGGGTATTATAGATAGCTATGCTGTAAGTATGGAAACCCAAACCTGCTGGATTACATTCAATGCAGTTAACAAAGAAGAAGTAGATACCTACTTGGTTAAAAGTCCGTTGTATAAGTTCTGGACTTATGAAATAGAATCACTATTTGTATACGATAGTCAAATGTATCGCTTACCAAGTTTGCAATTGAACTAACATTTACCGTAAGGTTTCTTAAACAACAAAAGGGTTAGCTAACAGCTAACCCTTTTGTTATAAAATACTACTACCTTACGGTAAATATTGATATCAATATTACATGCGTTCAGGTACTTGAATACCCAGCATGTGCATTGCATTTTTAAGCGTTGTTGCAGTAAGTGTTGCTAGCTGTAATCGAAGTGTTTTTT
>DMPB01000154.1:3349-11846 GCA_003456175.1 Chitinophagaceae bacterium
AAGTGTTTTTTTAGCATCGCTTTCTGCATTGCTGATAGAATGTTGTGCGTAAAAGCTATTGAAAGTTTGTGCAAGCGTAAATGCAAAATGAGCAATCTTGCTAGGGTCGTGTTCTTGTGCGGCCTCTTGTATTACGCTTGGGAAAGTTTCAAGTTGAACAGCCAAAGCCTTTTCAAGTGGTAGTAAAGATTTGTCGGCAGTATTATTTGTAGCTACAGCATCGCCAGCCTTTCGTAAAATGCTCTTGATGCGTGCATGTGTGTATTGAATGAATGGTCCTGTGAAGCCTTGCATTTCAATACTTTCTTCGGGGTTGAATATAATTTTTTTCTTAGGGTCTACACGTAGTAAGAAAAATTTTAAAGCACCTAAGCCAATCATATGATAAAGTGCTTGCAATTCTTCAGTAGTAAAGTCGTCTACTTTGCCGAGTTCTCTTGTTTTTGCCTCAGCAATAGCAATCATTTCAGCTACTAAATCGTCTGCATCAACAACGGTACCTTCTCTGCTCTTCATTTTACCGGAAGGTAATTCTACCATACCATAACTTAAATGATAAATACCATCGGCACTTGGTAAGCCTAGTTTTTGACAAATAAGTTTGAGTACTTTAAAGTGGTAGTTCTGTTCATCGCCAACTACATAAATGCTTTCGTTACAACTGTATTGTTGTTGCTTCAGTTCCGCTAAGCCAATATCTTGTGTAATATATACCGATGTACCATCTTTTCTGCGAACTAGTTTTTCATCGAGGCCGTCTGCAGTTAAGTCAATCCAAACGCTACCATCTTCTTTTGTATAAAATACACCTTTAGCTAAACCCTGTTCTACTAAATCTTTACCAAGCAGATAGGTATTGCTTTCGTAATAAGTAGTGTCAAAATCGCTGCCAATGGTTTTGTAGGTAGCTTCAAAGCCATCGTATACCCATTGATTCATGGTTTTCCATAATTCAATTACCTCAGGCTTGCCTGCTTCCCAATCAATGAGCATTTGCCTTACTTCTTGCATAATGGCAGTACTGTTACGAGCAATTTCTTTGATGGCCGCTTTTATTTCTGCACGTTTATCTACCGTAAGCGTATCTTCTTGTAGTTTTTGATGTAGTTGCGTAGCTTTTATTGCATCGCTTTCATTAACCATACTAGTATCGCCATTTTCAATGGCAACAATAATGGGCTCACTCTCGGCCTTAAGTGCATTTTCAAAACGAACATAATAGTCGCCAACTAACTTATCGCCTTTGGTATTAGTGCTTGTTGGTGTAGCACCATTGCCAAATTTTTGCCAGGCAAGCATGCTCTTGCAAATATGCACACCACGGTCGTTCACTACACAAGTTTTCACCACATCGTTACCAGCAAATTTTAGAATTTCGGCGGTACTCCAACCAACAAAGTTGTTACGTAAGTGACCAAGGTGTAATGGTTTGTTCGTGTTCGGACTACTATACTCAACCATTACCTTATTGTTTGTAGCACTCCACTTTCCGTAGCTTTCGTTGTTGGCAGCAACCGAAATTAAGTTAAGCCAATAACTATCTGCAATCGTAATATTTAGAAAACCTTTAATGAGGTTGTAGCTTACGCAAATGTTGTTGTAGTTTGTTGTTAGGTACTCGCCTAAAGCATTACCAACCGTATCGGGGTTTTGTTTTAACTGCTTTACAAATGCAAATAATACGATGGTATAATCGCCTTCAAACTCTGGCTTGGTGGCATTAATAGCTATTTGCGTAAGCGGAAGATCAATATTATAAATTGCTTTAACAGCTTGTTGTGTTGCTTGTTGTAATTGTTGTGTAATGCTCATAAATAATGTAATGGTGTGCGAAAGTACAAAGTTTTATATGGCTTCGGCAGAGATGGCAGTAGTACCTTGCGGTAAAACAGCACGCTCCATTTGTTGAAGAAAGCGAAGCATAGCTTCCATCCCTTTTATATCTTCTACTACCAATAAGAAGTTTTTTCCTGCTTGTTTTAAGCGAGCTTTATTAGTACCTGTTTGCAGATATTGTAAAATATTTTTGAATAAGTCGCTTTCAAAGTAAGGACTATCGTTTTTATTAATAAAGTAACAACGAAGTGTATTTTCCTTCAAAGCCATTTTTTCAAAACCAAGCTTAATAGCACTCCAGCGGCAGCGTACTGTTGTAAACAAATCTTCTACTTCTAGCGGAATATTACCGAAGCGGTCTTGCATTTCGTTATGAAACTGCGTAAGTGTTGTTTCGTCTTCACAGTTATCTAAACGCGTATACAAGCTTAAACGTTCTGTAATACTTTCTACATAGCTGTCGGGTATTAGTATTTCAAGATCCGTATCAATAGTACAGTCATTCACGTAATCGTCTTGCTTACTTATTTCTTCCTTAAATAAATCTTTGAAACTGGTACGTTTTAGTTCTTTAATAGCTTCCTCCAAAATTTTTTGATACATCTCAAACCCAATTTCAGCCATAAAGCCGGTTTGTTCGCCTCCAAGTAAGTTGCCTGCCCCGCGTATATCTAAGTCTCGCATAGCAATTTGAAAGCCACTTCCTAAATCTGTGAATTGTTCTAAGGTTTGTAAGCGTTTTCTACTATCGTTTGGTAGCGTACTCATAGGTGGCGCTAATAAATAGCAGAATGCTTTTTTATTACTTCTGCCCACACGGCCACGTAATTGGTGTAAATCGCTCAAGCCAAAGTGGTGTGCATTATTAACGATGATGGTATTCACATTGGCAATGTCTACACCACTTTCAACAATATTGGTACAAACGAGTACATCGTATTTGCGTTCTACGAAATCTAAAATTTTCTCTTCTAATTCATGGCCTTCCATTTGCCCATGGGCATAACTAATGTTAAGGTCTGGGCACCAAGCATTAATCATAGCTGCCATTTCAGGTAAGCCTTGCACCCGATTGTGAATAAAGAATACTTGACCACCTCTGTTGGTTTCAAAATAAATAGCATCTCTAATGGTATCTTCATTAAATACACCTACCTCTGTTTGAATAGGCTGCCTATTGGGTGGTGGTGTGTTGATGATACTTAAATCTCTGGCACCCATCAAACTAAATTGTAATGTACGGGGTATTGGTGTAGCCGTTAATGTTAAACAATCAATGGTAGCACGAAGTGTTTTCAGTTTTTCTTTATGTGCTACACCAAATTTTTGTTCTTCATCAATTACCATTAGGCCTAGGTCTTTGAACTTAACTTCTTTTCCTAATAGACCATGCGTACCAACAATAATATCAATTTGCCCTTTCGCCAGTTTTTCTAAAGTGGTCTTTTTTTCTTTTGCACTTTTAAAACGATTGATATAATCAACCGTAATCGGAAAATCTTTCAGTCGGTCTTTAAAGTTTTTGTAATGCTGAAATGCAAGAATAGTGGTTGGTACCAATACAGCTACTTGCTTGCCATCTACCGCTGCTTTAAAGGCTGCTCTTATAGCTACTTCTGTTTTACCAAAGCCAACATCACCACACACTAACCGGTCCATAGGGCTATTGCTTTCCATATCTCGCTTAACATCGGCCGTTGCTTTTGCTTGGTCGGGAGTATCTTCATAAATGAAGCTAGCTTCAAGTTCGGTTTGCATATAGTTGTCGGGGTTGTATGCGAAACCTTCTTGTGCCTTTCGTTGTGCGTATAGTTTAATTAGGTCGAAAGCAATTTCTTTAACCTTCGTTTTTGTTTTTTCTTTGAGCTTGCTCCAAACATCGCTACCTAGTTTATTGATTTTAGGTTGTGTACCTTCTTTGCCTGTATACTTTGAAATTTTATGGAGTGAATTAATATTTACGTACAGTATATCACTGTCTTTATAAATAATTCTAACGGCTTCTTGCAGCTTACCATTCACTTCAATTTTTTGCAAGCCACTATATGTTCCTACACCATGGTCAATATGTGTTACATAATCGCCGGGTTGCAAGTCGCGAAGTGTTTTTAACGTTAAGGCTTTACTTTTATTAAAGGCTTGCTTAACCTTATACTTATGGTAGCGTTGAAAAATTTGGTGGTCGGTGTAGCATACCACTTTAATATCGTTATCAATAAAGCCTTCGTGAATGCTTGTAGCAACTGGGGTGAATTGAATTTCTGTTTTTAAATCTGTAAAAATGGAGTGCAGGCGTTCTAATTGCTTTGCTTGTTCAGCAAAAAGATAAATATGATATCCTTTTGCTTCATACTCTTTTAAGTTTTTAATTAGCAGGTCGAATTGCCTGTTAAACGAGGGCTGGGGTTGTGTATTAAATGCAATTTCATAGTTGGCTATGTGTGCTCTAAAACCAAACTCAACGGTATGAAACTGTTGCAGCTGCCGCTCAGTTGTTGCAGCTGGTACAATATCTTGTAAAGAAATATTTTTTAGAATTTTTGTTTCATCCTCATCGTCGTCAGGTTCAGTTGTAACTAAACCATCGGCAACACGTTGCAAATACAGGCCAAGGTCTTCTTCTTGTACTTCAATTTTTTCTTTGATTACATCCCAATCTTTTAACCATACAACGGTATGTTCAGGAAGAAATTCTAAGAGGGTTACTTTTTCGCCACTATCAAACTGCGTTTCAACGTTAGGGATAATGCTTATTTGTAATAATCTGCGTTCACTTAACTGACTTTCTGGGTCGAAAATGCGAATACTATCTACCTCGTTGCCAAATAATTCAATACGATAAGGCTTTTCATTGCCAAAAGAGTAGATGTCTAAAATGCCCCCCCTTACGGCAAATTGGCCAGGCTCGTACACAAAATCAGTACGAACAAAGCCATACATTACAAACAACTCTAACAAGCCATCGAGGTTAATGGTGTCGTTAGCTTTTATTTGAATAATGTTATCACTTAAAGTACTTGGCAACACTACTTTTTCGAATAGTGCCTCCGGATAAGTAATGATAATTTTTCGATGCCCACCTCTCGAAAGTTTTGTAAGTGCCTCTGTACGTAGCATTACATTGCTACTGTTCAATAACTTAAAATTCTTTCGATTTTTAAACGATGCCGGAAAGTAAAACAAGTCTAATGCACTGGTAATATTTTCCACTGTGTTATGAAAATAGGCAGCTTCTTCAGCATCATTCAAAACTACTAAATGGTTAAGGCCAGCATCTGTCCAGTCATTACCAAGCACATGCGATGCCGTACCATCGGGGTTGTGTTGGCTGCCTAAAAATAAGGCTGCTAATACCTGTTCTACGCTTGAGCCTGCAAGGTTAGTAAGGTATATATGTTGCTTGTCTGCATAAAGCAGTTGGCCCGCAAGCTGTTGCAGGCGGGGGTTGCGTTGGTATTGCTCCAGTAATTGCTGTAAGTTCATAGTCCGTTACAAAGATAACAACTCACAAGCCGTTGGGTTGGCGAATTGATGTAGATATAATAAACCTTACGGTAAATGAATGACGCAACTCATTTACCGTAAGGTGAACTTATTTAAAACTATTATGCTAGTGTTATTCGGCTTCGGCCAGTTGATGCACAGTATCTAATAAGAAGTTAGGTAGAATGTGGCTGTAAGTCCAAAGAATTTTATCGGGGTCGTTCAAATGGTCAATCATACTTTGCCATTTTTCGAGGCCGTGGTTTTCTACTACAATTTTTTTGCGGGCTTCTGTTTGTAAGTGCATGCTCATACCTACAGCATCGGCTTCGGGGTGAAATTGTGTACCTACCATGTGTTCATTAAATCGCATGGCCATAATGGCACGTTCGTAGGGAACATGTGGCCGCTCTTTTTCTATGGCTAGTATTTGTCCACCCATACCTTCAATACGAGCCATATCGGGCTCAATTACTTGAAAGTCGCGGCTATCAACTCCGTAAAATGGGTCGCGGAGGCCTTTAAAAACTTGTTCATGCTGCCCATCTAGCGTCATATGAATCGGGAATACACCAAATGCTGTTGATACTCGCTTACATACTTTGCCAATATTGAAATAGCGACATGCAAGTTGAAAACTATGACAAATGAAAAATACCTTTTTCTTAGGATAGCCCTCAATGCTTGCGTTGTAATCGAGCATTTGTTGAAGCCAGCCGTAATAGGCATTTTCCCAAGCAGTGCCTTCGCTTTCTAGCGGGCTGCCTGGGCCGCCACTGCTAATGTAGGCATCGTAAGAGGTGTCGGGAACTTGGTTGGTGCGCCGAACATCAAATTCGTCGAAATCAATATCTATGTGGTGTTGTTCTGACCATTGGTTCATGATTTCACGAATACAACGCATGCCTTGGTTTTCGAAACCGTCGTATAAATCGAGGATGGCTATTTTTAGTTTCATGCTCTTTTGTTCAATGCTTGCTACTTGCAAAGTAACCGTTTTGTTGGCATTTGATGCTGTATTTGTGTGTTTTTAAGTCGGTAATAGCTATGTTATTGGCTGCAACGTCATTTACCGTAAGGCCTTATTGAAACAATAATGGGGCTGCGTAGCAGCCCCATTATTGTTATTTGATAGTATATATGCCATTACAAATAGCTGAGATTAGTTTCGGGCGTAAGTACAAGTAGGGTTTCGTACATTAAACGAATAGTACCTTCAATATCGCTTTTGTGTAGCATTTCTGCTGGCGTGTGCATGTAGCGCAATGGTATAGAAATAAGTACGCTAGGGCAGCCATCGTTAGCGTAGGCAAAGCTATCGGTATCGGTGCCTGTACTGCGGCTCACGGTGCGGTTTTGTACTGCAATATTTTTTTGCTCAGCTACATCTAGCACAAGATTCAATAATTTGTTGTGTACTGCAGGGCCGTATGCCAGCGATGGGCCTTTGCCGCAGGCAATTTCCCCTTCTATGATTTTATTAATCATAGGTGTTTGGGTATCGTGGGTAACATCGGTAATAATAGCAATGTTGGGCTTAATGCGGCGAGCAATCATTTCTGCACCACGCAAGCCTATTTCTTCTTGAACGGCGTTCACAACATATAGGCCAAAAGGTAATTGTGCCTTGTTTTCATGTAATAAGCGAGCCACTTGAGCAATCATGAAACCGCCAATGCGGTTATCAAAAGCACGGCCAATAAGATAATCGTTCGCAAGTTCATCGAACCCATCTTGATAAGTAACTACAGCACCAATATGAATACCAAGTGCTTCTACCTCTTTTTTACTACGAGCACCGCAATCTAAAAATAAATTATCAACACGTGGTTGAGGTTCTTTAGCATCGGGGTTGCCAAGGCGTGTGTGAATAGCTGGCCAACCGAAAACAGCTTTAACCGCACCTTTACGGCCGTGTATAAGTACGCGTTTTGCTGGTGCTACTTGATGGTCAACACCGCCGTTGCGCTTTAAATAAATCAATCCTTGTTCGTTAATATAGTTCACAAACCAACTGATTTCATCGGCATGTGCTTCAATTACCACTTTAAAAGGAGCATCGGGGTTAATTACACCAACAGCAGTACCGTAAGGGTCTACAAAATGGTTATCAACATAGGGTTTGATATAATCGAGCCATACTTTTTGTCCGCCACTTTCAAAACCAACCGGCGATGGCGTATTAATATAGTTTTTCAAAAAATCCATGGCATGCTCGGTTACAATGGGAGCCAGTTTTTTATCGGCTTTTTTTGCTTTTTTCTGTTCTTTTTTCTCTTTAGCCATATAATTCTAATTTAAAGTGTACTGTAAATAATGCATGAAGTTAAGGTGCATCGGCATACCACATAACGATATGTGTACAAGCCCATAATAGCATGCAGCCATCTACCACTAACAAATAAAATGTAAGTGAAGTTGTAGGTTGTACCTTACGGTAAATGAAATATAGCGGAATAACTGTTATAGCATTTATACTAATGGCTTGTTGCATGGTGTACAATGGTAGTCCTGATAACATGTACAATACTGCTAATGGTATCATGATATACTTCCAAGTGTTGCGAATACCTAGGCGAACGGCGAAGGTGCGAATACCTTTTGCAGCATCGCTGTTCACATCTTTCATATCAAAAACAATACAAAGCAGGCTAATGTAGAGCCAAAGCATATAGCTTATATGGATTAACAAAGGCCACGATGTTGTTGTTGTAATACAGCAACTGCTAACTAATAATACCCAAGCTAATGCTACTATAAAGGGTTTTAACCAGCCAATATTGCGAAGTTGAAAGTGTTGCCCCATTACTGTAAAAGGAAATCCGTAGGCTATACTGAGTAGCACACTTGCAAGCATGCCATAGTAAGTGTATGTAGGAATTGTTGCCACAGTAGCTAGCAGGTAGTAGCCTGTGGCAATGAGTAGAAGCATACTGATGATTACATAGCCTGTAATGAAATGTTGATGCCGTTCGTACCAACGCAAGCGTATATTGGTACTTCCACGCTGGCAGTTACGTAAGTAGATGAGGGTGTAGAATAATTGTGTGCCTATTGCAATAAACAATAATAAAGCTATGGGTGGCAGTGCATCATTTACCGTAAGGTACACACTGGTGAGTAGCATCGATGCATATACGGCGAACCATACGTTAAGGTACAGCAACGATTGTATAAC
>DMPB01000093.1:0-731 GCA_003456175.1 Chitinophagaceae bacterium
AATTGCAGGCGAGGCTAGTGGCGACCTCCACGGCAGCAACCTAATGAAGGCATTGTACAAGCAAGATGCTAGTGCTCAAATGCGTTTTTGGGGCGGCGATTTAATGCTTGCTGCTGGCGGCACTTTGGTGAAGCACTTTAAAGATTTAGCCTTCATGGGGTTTGTAGAAGTGGTTAAAAACCTACCCACCATTATTCGCAACTTAAAGTTTTGCAAGGCCGATGTGCTCGCTTTTAAGCCCGATGTATTGATACTGATTGATTACCCCGGTTTTAACCTGCGTATTGCCGAATGGGCCAAGGCACAAGGCATTCGGGTGGTGTATTATATTAGTCCGCAAGTATGGGCATGGAAGGAAGGCCGCGTTAAAATGATGAAGCGCTGTATTGATCAAATGTTGGTGATACTACCTTTTGAGCAATCGTACTACGAGCAACGCTGGCAATGGCCCGTAACTTATGTTGGTCACCCGTTGGTAGAAGTGGTAGATGCATTTAAATCGAACCCTACCAACCTTGCGGTAAATACAAACAAACCTATTGTAGCCCTATTACCAGGTAGTAGAAAACAAGAAATATTAAAGAAGTTGCCAATTATGCTTGCGGTGAGCAAGCATTTTCCGGAGCATCATTTTGTAGTGGCGCAAGCACCTGGCTTAGATGCCGATTTTTATGCTCCATTATTAGCACCTTACAATAACGTAAGTAGTGTATCGGGTAGAACCTACGCCC
>DMPB01000093.1:972-4327 GCA_003456175.1 Chitinophagaceae bacterium
GTATCGGGTAGTACCTACGCCCTGCTTAATAAAGCTACAGCCGCTTTGGTAACCAGCGGAACAGCTACCCTAGAAACAGCATTGTTCAAAGTACCAGAAGTAGTATGTTACAAGGGTAATCCTATTAGTTATGCGATTGCAAAACGCATCATCACCATTAAGTTCATTAGTTTGGTGAACTTAATTATGGATAAATTGGTAGTAACAGAACTAATTCAGAACAATTTAACTGTAACTACTGTGCAACAAGAGCTGCACAAAATATTGTACGACCAAGCACATGTAGCCCAAGTTCTTAAAGACTATAATACATTGTACAATACTTTGAAGGCTGGAGGCAATGCCAGCGAACAAGCTGCAACAGCCATTGTAAGCCAACTTACTTCATTAGCAAAGGCTTAATAACGAAGCGGAATAAAATAACTAGTAAGCAGAACAAGAACATATACAACGAAATACGATTCATGCCATGCATGTGTTTAATCCACGTGCCTTTACCGGCATTAGGGTCTTTTTTACGTAAGTACAAATACTCCCCGATTTGTTGCCAAAATCCCATAAGAATATAAATAAGTTACAAAAATAACAGTTCGTAACAGAGATGGTTGTAATGGCACTGTCAATTTTCACGCCTAACCCATATTCGAATTTGGTAAAAGCAGGTTGATGGTTTAGAAATTATGCTTTAGAACACTTGTGTAAACCGCTAACCTCGTTTAACTTTCGGCTGAACCTATCATCATTGCAACTGAATCCGTCTTGAAACACGTCATTATCATATGGCTTTGTATTTGTACTTGTGTGCCTTTGTGTGCTCAGTACTACCTGCGTGGCGAGGTTAAAGATGAAAAAGGCAAAATGCTTAGCAACGTTAAAATTTATCTGCATTCAAAAGGTACCCTCCCATTTTCTTCAGGTAATAGTGGCAGTTTTGGCATTCCCACCAATTTGCCCATTGATACCATTACGCTAATTAAAGAAGGTTATGAAAAGCTACGCCTTGCGGTAAATAGTAAGCAGCCCCAAACCTTTGTAATGAAGCTGAGCCAAACCAACAGTAGCCTGCAAAAAAGCAAGCTATCGTCGGTTACCAAAAACTTATTCAGAGATAAGCAATTCAAATTTTTCACTGGCGACGAAAGCTATACCACTACTATTGATAACGACTTTGTTCCTGCAGCACAATATCCAGAAACGGGCTTTTCATTAACCGTAGATAGAGCAGCTTACAGCAATATTCGCAGATTTATCAACTTAGGATACCAAGTACCACCCGATGCAGTACGTATCGAAGAAATGCTCAACTATTTTGCCTTAAACGATGCTCCTGCGCATCAAACGCATGCTTTCACGCCCGCAACACAAGTTACAACATGCCCTTGGAACGCTAATAGCAAGCTCCTTTTACTCACCCTCGAAGCACCTAAAATAGATGTAAGTGCAGTACCCCCAAGCAACCTTGTATTTCTTGTAGATGTTAGCGGCAGTATGGATAAGCCCAACCGCTTGCCGCTAGTGCAAAGCGCTTTAAAGCTAATGGTACGCAACTTACGTATTCAAGACACCGTAAGTATTGTAGTATATGGCGGCACCATTGGCGTTTTTATGCAGCCCACCAGCGGCGACCAAAAAGATAAAATCATAGAAGCTATTGATAAGCTTCAGGCAGGTGGCGATACCCCCGGCGAAGGCGCTATCAGAATGGCTTATCAATTAGCACGAAGCACATTTATTCCCAATGGTAACAACCGTGTTATCTTAGCAACCGATGGCGATTTTAATGTTGGCCAAACCTCAGAAAAAGAACTCGAAGAATTAATTGTAAGTCAGCGTGGCTTTGGCATTTATCTTACTTGCCTTGGCGTAGGTATGGGTAATTATAAAGACAGCAAATTAGAAACTTTAGCCAAAAAAGGAAACGGCAATTTCGCCTATCTCGATCATTTAAAAGAAGCTGAAAAAGTACTTGTAACCGAGTTCACCAAAACACTCTATGCCGTAGCCAACGATGCCTACCTTACGGTAAATTTCAATCCTGAATTTATCAGTAATTACCGCCTCATTGGTTTTGGTAATAAAGAAGAGGCAGCCACCGATAGTACCAGCGAATTAGAAGGCGGCGAAGTAGGCACCGGCCATATTATAACAGCAGTATTTGAAATAACCCCAACCACCAACTTTAACGATAAAAACAACAGCATCATAGCCGATTGGCAGCTACAGTATAAATTACCCAATAGTAAAAAGGTACAAACATTACAATTTAAGAGTACAAACAATACACTCGCATTAGCACAAGCTCCACCACCCTTACAAATAGCAACCACGCTCGTAATGTTTGGCGAAATGCTCAAGCAAAGCAAGTTCGTTCGCGATGTAATTACCTGGGAACAACTTATCAATTTTGCACAGCAAAGCATCGATAATGGTGATGCTTTACAGGCCGAACTATTACAACTTATTCAAAAAGCTGCTAAAATATACAGCGATAAAAAACGTATCAAAAGCAGGTAAATCGATCAGGTTGTTTCATTTACGTAAGTGTGCTAAAAGCCAAATAACTATCCATAAATATCACAGATGGCTCTATTTGGTGTTTGATGCTACAAAACGAACTTACTTTCACAACATCATTCCAATATCTTATGGCGTTAAGCGTTCATAAACCTGCTTGCATACATACACATCGCTGCCTACACCATCTACGCTGTTGTACGGTGTGGCTTATTGCGATATTAAGTATGCTAACAGTACATGCACAAGCAACGCAACCGCCAAATACGAACACCGATAGCAGCACATTAGCAGCCATAAACCCTTTAGCACTTGAAGCTTGGCGATACGAGCAACTAGGCCTCTACGAAAAAGCTATTACCAAATATGAACAGCTAAGAGCCAATGTTGTTAGCCATAACTGGGGCATCATCACATTTCAACTGGCACAAGCGTACTATCAATTGGGGCACTACAAAAGTGCAACAACATTTGCACAACAAGCATTGCCACAACTGCAACAAGCTGTCTGGCAAATGAAAGCATTAGCGTTACTATCTAACAGTTATCGGCAACAACAGCTATTCATACAAGCAACAACTGCAGCCAACGAATGGTTATCGTTAGCACAACAAATGCAAAATGCATTTGAAACCAATGCAGCTTACCTACAACTAAGCAGTATAGCACTTACAAAACAGCAGTTCAACCAAGCGATACAGCTAGCGGGCAATGCTTACCAAGCGAGTGCTACTACAGAACAACAATTACAAGCGGCAACTATACTCAATAAAAGCTACGAAGCACTGCAAAATAAAGCGGCTAGCTATCATTGGCTTCATGTAAAAGATAGTATTGCAAC
>DMPB01000093.1:4550-5272 GCA_003456175.1 Chitinophagaceae bacterium
ATGTAAAAGATAGTATTGCAACCATTCTACTGCATGTTAAAGCTGCGCAAGAAAAACAGCTACAACAAAGTATTTACAAGGCTCAATACCAGCAGAAAACCTTGCAAAACATGCATATGAATAATGCAGAACAACAAACTACAATTACGGCTGCTGTAGTAGTTACCCTGCTATTATTCGGATTTATTATTATGTACGACCGATCTAACAAGCGCCAGAAAAATGCTAACGCACAATTAGCAAAAACCAATGCAGCTATTGCAGAAAAAAACAAAGAAATCGCAGATCAAAAAGAGTATTTACAACAACTCAATAACGTTAAAGACCGTATGTTTTCTATCATTGGTCACGATTTGAGGGCGCCACTAGTATCGCTACAAAGTGTATTAAACTTATGGGATCAAAAAATTATTGCACCTGAAAATGCGATGGAACTTTTACCCAAACTTCGCAGACAAGTACATGGCGCTAACCTGTTGGTTGAAAACCTGAACACTTGGGCTAAACTTCAAATGCAAGGCGGTGTTTCACACGCCATTACCAGCGTTCCCATTCTCGAAGTGGTCGATGAAGTGCTGTTCATTTATACCCCATCTGCACAAGAAAAAAATATCAGCCTTACGGCAAATGTTCACGCAGCCGCATGCGTAGTAGCCGATAGAAATTACTTTTCACTCATCCTCAGAAACTTGGTAAATAACGCCATTAAATTCACGCCTAAT
>DMPB01000093.1:5490-6136 GCA_003456175.1 Chitinophagaceae bacterium
ATTAAATTCACGCCTAATGGTGGCACTGTAACCATCACATCGGTAGATGAGGCGCAGAAAATTCGCCTTACGGTAAATGATAGCGGACTTGGCATGCCAGCAGAAGATGTTGCTAAAATTAACCACAGTGAAAGCTTCACGCGTTTTGGAACCGATAATGAACGCGGCAGCGGCTTGGGCTTACAACTAATCAAACAATACTTGCAGGCTTTTGGTACCGACTTAGAAGTGAGCAGTGAATTAGGAGAAGGTAGTAGTTTTTCATTCTTACTAACACCATGCCCCAAAACGCCATTGGCTTAAGTAATACTACCAACTAGCTCTAGCTGTTGGTGTGCTTGTTAAATCTGCAAATTGTTGTTGTAAGTATTTGTAATGTGCCGTTATGGCAATCATACCAGCATTGTCGGTGCAATAAGCGAAGTCGGGCATGTGTACCTTCCAACCATGCTTAGCACCAGCAGCTTTCATGGCTGCCCTCAAACCACTGTTGGCACTTACACCACCAGCTAAGCATACACGATGAATTTTGGTAGCTGCTACTGCCTTTTTTAGCTTCCGCATTAAAATATCAATCAGGGTATGTTGTATGCTAGCACATATATCCGCTAAATGTTGATCTATAAAATTGGGTTGTGCTGCTGTT
>DMPB01000093.1:6411-7686 GCA_003456175.1 Chitinophagaceae bacterium
TTACGCCACTAAATGAAAAATTCAGATCTGCAATATTGGGCCTTGCAAATGCAAAAGCAAGTGGATTACCTTGTTGTGCGTATTTATCAATAAGCGGTCCACCAGGGTATGGTAATCCAAGCAATTTGGCAGCCTTATCAAATGCTTCACCTACAGCATCGTCAATGGTTTCACCAAGTAGTTCTAACTCATACGGACTTTTTGCAAGCACAATTTGTGTATGTCCGCCGCTTACAGTTAAACATAAAAAAGGGAACTGAGCAGGGTTATCTCCAATCAGATTTGCTAAAACATGTGCCTGCATGTGATGTACCTCAATTAATGGCTTGTTACATGCCAATGCCAACGATTTTGCATATTGTGCACCCACTAACAAACTTCCCAACAAACCAGGGGCTTGCGTATATGCAAAGGCATCTACATCGGTTAGCGTTACATTAGCTACCGCTAGAGCTTGCTGCACCACAGGTACAATGTTTTGCAAATGTGCTCTGCTAGCTAACTCAGGTACTACACCACCGTATTGCTCATGCACTTGCTGAGTAGCTATAACATTAGAAACGATTGTGCCCTTACGGCAAATGCTTGCCGAAGTTTCATCACAAGAACTTTCTATGGCTAAAATAATGGGCTCCACGAGGCAAAGTAAAGGATTAAACGGTAGCCGCGTTCATCATTTACCGTAAGGTTAGATTCATATTACTTAGTTCTGATTGCCACCACTGGATCCATTTTAGCAGCTACAGAAGCAGGAATAATACCTGCAATTACGCCAATAATTAAACAAATACTGAATGCTAACAACATGGTACCACCCGAAATAACAATGCTAAAAGGCATAGCAGCGCTTGCTGCCAAGGCACCCAACCATACAATGAATAAACCAATAGCACCGCCGATGATACATAGAAACGCACTTTCCATCAGAAATTCTAAAAGAATAACACTTCGCTTGGCACCTATGGCCTTTTTAAGTCCGATTTGCGATGTACGTTCACGAACTGTAACAAACATAATGTTAGCTACGCCAAACATACCTACAATTAAACTAATACCCGAAATAAATGCACCACCCAAGTTAACCGTTGCGAACAAGCCGCTTACTTGATCACTAAATAGGTTGATGTCGTTCAAAGAGAAATTATCTTCAACAGTAGGGCTAAGCCTGCGAATTTGTCGCATAATGCCACGCAGTTCGCTAATTAACAGTTTTGAATCAACATTAGGCTTACCCTGTACCATTATAAAGCCACCACTCCAATCGCTACGAGTATC
>DMPB01000103.1:0-1745 GCA_003456175.1 Chitinophagaceae bacterium
TTCACGCTGCTGATCGGCAAGAAAATAGCTTTCTGCTTTTTGTAACTTTTGGCGTACGCCGGGTTCACTTAAGAATTTGATAAGAGCACCATTTTTAGGTAAGCCACGGTGTGCTCTGAATAAAGCTAGGCCACCTCCATCTTTAGCATCATCATTGCCATCTGCAATTTTCTTCTTTGCTTCATTTAAGAATTGATTTACAGCACGTTTTTGTGCTTCTACCAATTGTTCAATTCTTGGTTTAAGATCAAAAAATTGTTGGGTGTTATCACTATGTCCAATAGGTCCAGATATAATTAGCGGTGTTCTAGCATCGTCAATTAAAACACTATCAACTTCATCCACCATTGCAAAGTGGTGCTTACGTTGTACCATTTCTTCTGGGCTATGCACCATATTATCGCGGAGATAGTCGAAGCCAAATTCATTATTGGTACCGTAGGTAATATCTGCCAAATAAGCTTGGCGGCGTTGCGGGCTGTTAGGATAATGTTTGTCAATGCAATCTACCGTTAAGCCCAACCACTCAAATAATGGTCCGTTCCATTCACTATCTCGGCGTGCTAGGTAGTCGTTCACCGTAACGATATGCACACCTTCGCCAGCTAAGGCGTTTAAGTAAGCAGGTAGGGTACTCACTAAAGTTTTACCCTCACCGGTAGCCATTTCAGAAATTTTACCATTGTGCAATACAGTACCACCAATTAACTGTACATCGTAATGCACCATATTCCAGGTAACAGTATTACCAGCAGCCTCCCAAGTGTTGCTGAAATAGCTGGTATCGCCTTCAATACGAATGTACTTTTTGCTAACTGCTAGCGATTTGTCTAACTCGGTTGCGGTAGCAGCAAGTTCTGCATTGTTTGCAAGGCGGCGAGCCGTTTCTTTCACAACAGCAAATGCTTCAGGCAGAATCTCGTTGAGAATTTCTTCAATTTTTTCATCCCTACTTTTGCGAAGTGCGTCTACCTCTTTATAAATGGCGTCTCTTTCCTGAATTTGGGTTTCTGGAAGTGCTTCTGCACTTGCTTTTTTAGCCTCAATCGTTTCATCAACACTGCTTAAATGTGCTTTGATGCGAGCTTTAAATTCGGCTGTTTTACCTCTTAAATCATCATTACTAAGCGATTGATACTGTTGGAAGTACTCATTAATTTTAGCCACTTTGGGCATAATTTGCTTAATGTCTTTCTCGCTTTTGTTGCCACCCAGTAGCTTACTTAAAAAACCTAACATAATTATAATGTGTTCTAATAATGGTGTGTAATGCCCAAAGTTGAATCATTTACCGTAAGGGAATAACACTTGAATTTTTTTATAGCATGTTTGTGCCAGAACTTTATTACTCAAAAAGGGTGCATGGTTCGCTATTGAGCCAAAATGACACATTTTTGAGGATGCCAAAGGTAAGGGTTTTGGCCGCAAGGGGCTAGCCTTTCAACACTTTTACAAACATGCGGCAACCATTAGTTCATTAATGCGTTAGTAACATATGCGTATCATATTCATATTGCTAAGTTGCATAGCGTTGCAGGCGCAGGCACAGTACGATAGTTTATGGCAGCGCCAGCAACAGCTTCAGCGCAAAGGCATGTATGTTCTTGGCAGTTGGGCACTCGGCAACATAGCAGTAAGTAGCCTTACGGCAAATGGAGTATCGGGTAGCAATAAAGCCTTTCATCAAATGAATGTGTATTGGAATGTTGTGAATGCCGGAATTGCCGGTGCAACACTATTGATAC
>DMPB01000103.1:1971-9642 GCA_003456175.1 Chitinophagaceae bacterium
GCAACACTATTGATACGGTCAAAACGTCTGGAAGGTAATGCCGTTGTTCGCCAACAACATCGCATCGAAAAAATATTTCTATTTAATTGCGGCTTAGATATCGCTTACATTACAGCCGGAGCGTATCTGCAAGAACGCAGCAGGCGTAACAATAGCAAGCAACTTAAAGGCTTTGGCGAAAGCTTGGTATTACAAGGAGCTTTTCTGCTTTTGTTCGATGGTGTTATGTACCTCTTGCACAATCAGCAAGGGCGCCGTTTAGGGGTGCCCGCTAATATTTCGGTAGGTACTACAACGCATGGCGTTGGCTTATTGGTACAACTCTAATAAAGGCTGCCTAATAATTTTCGATGGTACATGCTGCTATCTAAGGGCAAACTGTTACTTTTGCAGCCAAATTCAAACGGCATATAGTTACCTTACGGTAAATGTGGCCACTGAGCTTTTAAAAACAGAATCATGGCAGGTCAGTTAAAAGAAGTTCGTAATCGTATCAAGAGCGTACAAAGTACCCAGCAAATTACCAAGGCAATGAAAATGGTAAGTGCGGCCAAACTACGCAGAGCGCAAGATGCTATTTTGCAAATGCGTCCGTATGCTCAAAAGTTGCAAGAAATGCTTAGTAACATTGTTAGCAACCTAGATGGCGATACAGAATTAAAGCTTGCCGAAGAAAGAACGATTAATAACGTTTTAATCATTTGTATCACCTCAGATAGAGGCTTAGCAGGTGCTTACAATGCCAACTTGGTTAAAACAACCAAAGCCCGTATTGCAGAGCAATATGCTGCACAATATGCCAAGGGCAACGTTACAATCTGGAATATTGGTAAAAAAGGCTTTGAATCACTCACTAAGCAAGGCTACAAAACCAACGATACACACAAAGATTTATTCTTACACTTAAGTTTTGAAAATACACAAAAAGTAGCTGAAGCTGCTGTTCAAAGCTTCCTAAAAGGTGAGTTCGATGTAATTGAAATCGTATACAGCGAGTTCAAAAACGCAGCCACTCAACGTTATCGTTGTGAACCTTTCTTACCTATACCCAAAGTGGCAAAGCAAGAAGGTGCAACTAAGGCAGATTTCATTTTTGAGCCAGCTAAAGAGGTGTTAATTGCCGAGTTGATGCCCAAAATTCTAAATACACAATTATTCAAAGCAGTTTTAGATGCTCATGCAAGCGAGCATGGCGCCCGTATGACTGCTATGGACAAGGCAAGTGAAAATGCTAATGAATTATTGAAGAGCTTGAAAATTTCTTACAACCGTGCCCGTCAGGCTGCAATTACTACCGAACTTACAGAAATTGTAAGTGGTGCAGCTGCTTTGCAAGGATAACGCTAACAATCTTCGTAGAAGTAGATGGTTATTTGAAATTGTACTAGTATTGTACGCTTTCAAATAACCATTTTTTTAAAACAGCAATTTTGATGGAGCTTTCTGAAATCATACCACATATTGAGGCGCTCATTTTTGCAAGCGACAAGCCACTTACGAATAACGATATACTCGAGCTCATCAACAACGCTTTCGCTTTTTTAGAAGAACGCATTACTATAGAACAAGTAGAAGCAGCTGTTGCTGGCATTCGAGAAAAATACAATGCAGAGTTTTATCCGTTTGAAGTGCGTGAGAGTGGTGGTGGCTGGCAATTTTTAACCAAACGCGACTTTCATAGAACTATTGCGCAACTCAATGGCGATAAATTTTTAAAGCGCCTGAGTACAGCAGCAATGGAAACCCTCGCTATTATCGCCTACAAACAACCAATTACCAAAGGCGAAATTGAGGCTATTAGAGGTGTTAATAGTGATTACAGCGTGCAGAAATTGCTAGAGAAGGAGCTAATTGTAATTTCTGGCAGAAACGAAAACTTGCCCGGTAAGCCACTCGTGTATAGCACAAGTAAAAATTTCATGGATTATTTTGGTCTTAACAGTACCGATGAGCTTCCGAAAATCAAAGAAGTGCTCGCAGATCAAGCTGTTGCGCCAACTGTAATCAGCGATTTCGACTTTACAAGCAGTGCTGTTACAAACGAGGAAGCATTTGAAGAAGATGCTTTAGCTTCAGAAGCACTTGATAATGATGAAGCGGCAGATCAAAAAATACTTGATGAGGAAAATGATGCTGCAAAAACCGATGGAGACTAGAGCAAGAGCAACCTCAAGAATATTCTAAATAGCATGGGGGCGGCCTTCGGCCGCCCCCATGCTATTTAGATGCCGTAAATACTATTGTTTAAAGAAAGTAGTACTATTCGCTTGCGCTGTTGGCATCACTACAATATCGTTGATACAAACATGCTTCGGAACAGTAGCAACATATGCCACTACATCGGCAATATCTTGTGCTGATAATGGCGTAAAACCTTGATAAACTACTGCAGCCTTTGCTGCATCGCCTTTAAAACGTACCAGCGAAAACTCCGTTTCAGCAGCACCTGGGTGCACCGCCGTAACCTTTATGCCATAAGGCAATAAATCTATCCGCTGACTTTTTGAAATGGCATCAACCGCATGTTTAGTAGCGCAGTAGCCGTTACCTGCAGGGTACACTTCTTTGCCCGCAATAGAACCAATGTTAATAATATGTCCGCTACCTTGTGCAATCATAAGTGGAGCCACTGCATGGCTGACATATAATAACCCTTTCACATTGGTATCAATCATGGTGTCCCAATCATCTAAATTGGCTTCGTGAAAAGTATCTCGGCCAAGTGCCAAGCCTGCATTATTTACCAGTATATCAATGGCACGCCAAGCCACCGGTAGCCCATCGATAGCTGCTTTCACAGCTGTACGGTCTTGAACATCAAATACCAATGGTAGCACTTCGTTGCCTTCGGCTTGTAGTTGCACTGCCAATTGTTGTAGTCGTTCTGTTCTGCGGCCCGTAATAATTAGGCGATAGCCCTTACGGGCAAATGTGGTAGCGATAGCGGCACCAAAGCCAGCCGTAGCACCAGTAATCATAATGGTAAGTGGCATGCTGCGAAGATGCAGCTAATTGTACATTCTAACCAATAGCGATCATATTTACCGTAAGGTAGAAAAGAATAACCTTTCGGTAAATGCATGATTACCTTCTAAAACTTCATTGTATATAAGTTAAGGGTTGGTGTACAATTATTAACTTCGCCGCCCGAAAGCGGCGCTGTTGAAGCTAAAGCCGCATCTTAATAATTATATGAACGCTCAGTATAAAGCATTTGAAGGTAGCATGAACTTGCCTTCGGTAGAGAAAGAAATTTTAGCAAAGTGGCAGGCCGAGCAAGCCTTTGAACAAAGCGTGGCTTTGCGTGAAGGTGCTCCGAGCTTCGTTTTTTACGAAGGCCCACCGAGTGCCAATGGTATGCCCGGTATACACCACGTGATTAGCCGTACTTTGAAAGATTTGGTTTGTCGTTATAAAACCATGCAAGGCTTTCAGGTAGAGCGTAAAGGTGGTTGGGATACGCATGGCTTACCTGTTGAGCTAGGTGTGGAGAAAGAATTAGAGATTACTAAAGAAGATATTGGACATAAAATTTCAGTAGAAGCGTACAATCAGAAATGTCGCGAAGCGGTATTGCGTTATAAAAAAGAGTGGGACGATATTACCACGAAAATGGGTTATTGGGTTGATTTAAATAACCCTTATATCACGTTTGAAAATAACTACATCGAGAGCTTATGGTGGTTACTTCAAAAAATGTATAACCGTGGGTTGTTGTATGAAAGCGTAAGCATTCAGCCTTACAGTCCGGCAGCAGGTACAGGTTTAAGTAGTCATGAGCTAAACCAACCTGGTACCTATAAAGATGTAAAAGATACCAGTGCAGTTGCCTTGTTCAAGGCGGTTCGTAACGATAACTCAGCTTTTTTATTTGATGCTGCCGAAGGCAACGATGTGTATTTGTCGGCTTGGACGACCACGCCTTGGACACTACCATCGAACTTGGGCTTAACCGTAGGTGCTGCTATTGAATATGTACTAGTACATACTTTTAATCCTTACACACATGTGGCCCAGTACATTGTAATTGCGAAAAATCTTTTGGGGAAATACTTCAAATCAGAGGGTGAAAACGCTGATTTTAGTGCCTACACGGCCGATCAAAAAATCATTCCTTGGCGAATAGTAACCACATGTTCTGGAGCCCAACTAGAAGGTATTGGTTATGAACAGTTGTTGCCTTACGAGGCTAATAATGATGCCGCAATCAAAGCAATTACGCCCGATGCTGTTCCGTTTAAAGTTTTATGCGGCGACTTTGTAACTACAGAAGACGGTACAGGTATTGTGCATACTGCACCTGCCTTCGGTGCCGACGACTATAAGGTGGGTAAAAAATACAATATAGGTATTCTAACATTAGTAGATAGAGAAGGCAAATTCGTAGATGGTTTAGGAGAGTTTAGTGGCCGCTACGTGAAAAACTATAAAGACGACGCCAACTATGCCGATGTAAATGTTGACATTGCTGTAAAGCTGAAACTAGAAGGCAGAACGCTTAAAGTAGAAAAATACGAACACAGCTACCCTCATTGTTGGCGTACCGATAAACCTATTTTGTACTACCCCTTAGATGCTTGGTTTATTAAAACTTCTGCATTAAAAGAACGTATGGTACAGCTAAACCAAACCATTAATTGGAAGCCAAAAAGTACCGGTGAAGGCCGTTTTGGCAACTGGTTAGAAAATATGGTAGACTGGAACTTGAGCCGTAGCCGCTATTGGGGAACGCCACTACCTATTTGGCGTACCGAAGATGGCACAGAAGAAGTTTGTATTGGTAGCATTGCCGAGTTGCAAGCAAAGTTGCATCCTGAAAGTCCGGTACAAGAAATTACCGACTTACATAAGCCACAAGTAGATCAAGTAATACTAGTATCACCTTCCGGTAAAAAAATGATGCGAGTGCCCGATTTAATTGATGTGTGGTTCGATAGCGGTGCCATGCCATACGCACAGCATCACTTTCCATTTGAAAACAAAGCTGCATTTGCAAAAAACTATCCTGCAAGCTTCATTGCCGAAGGGGTAGATCAAACACGTGGTTGGTTTTACACCTTACATGCCATTGCAAGTTTGGTGAAAGAAGATGTTGAAGCAGAATTAAAAGCCGCCGGCTTATGGGAAGGTTCAGGCATCCAAGCTGCCGGTGAGCAAGCAGGCGTAGCCTACAAAACGGTTGTAAGTAATGGCTTGGTACTAGATAAGAATGGTAATAAAATGAGTAAGCGTTTGGGTAATGTAGTGAACCCATTCGAAACCATCGAAAAGTTTGGTGCTGATGCTACGCGTTGGTATTTAATCACCAATGCGAGTCCATGGGATAATCTTAAGTTCGATCTTAATGGTATTCAAGAGGTACAACGTAAGTTTTTTGGAACGCTTTACAATACCTATCAGTTTTTCGTACTTTATGCTAATGTTGATGGTTTTGCATTTAGAGAAGCATACATCCCTATTCAGGAGCGTCCGGAAATCGATCGTTGGATACTAAGTACGCTACATACCCTTATTGAAGATGTTACAAATGCTTTCGACGATTACGAGCCAACACAAGCTGGGCGTTTGGTAGAAACTTTTGTAGACGAGCATTTGAGCAACTGGTACGTTCGCCTTTGCCGTCGGCGATTCTGGAAAGGTGAGTATGAAGCCGATAAAATTGCTGCATACCAAACTTTATACGAGTGTTTAGAAACAGTGTTGCGTTTAATTGCACCTATCTCGCCATTCTTTAGCGAAGCCGTTTTTAGCAGATTAAATGCTGTTACCGAAAGATTTACCGAAAGGTCTATCCATCATACTAACTTCCCTAAGGCTAACATGTCAATGATAGACAAAGCCTTAGAAGAGAGAATGCAACTAGCACAAGATGTATGTTCTTTGGTACTGAGCTTGCGTAAAAAAGTGAACATCAAAGTACGTCAGCCTTTGCAAAAGGTATTGATACCTGTATTAAATCCTGAGATGAAAGCACAATTAGAGCGTGTAGAAGATTTAATTAAAAGCGAGGTGAACGTAAAAGAACTTACGTACATCACTGAAACAGAGGGTGTTATCAAGAAAAAAATCAAAGCCAACTTCAAAACACTTGGGGCACGTTTAGGCGCTAATATGAAGGCGGCGGCTGCAGCTATCGCAGCCATGCAACAACACGATATTGCTCAACTAGAAGCCAAGGGTTTGTTGGAGGTAGACTTGACAAATACCACCGTTACAATTACATTAGCCGATGTTGAAATTACTGCAGAAGACATCCCTGGTTGGAGTGTAGCCTCTAAAGGAGCACTCACAGTAGCGTTGGATATTACGATAACTGAACAACTTAAGCAAGAGGGTGATGCAAGAGAGTTTATAAATCGTGTACAAAATATTCGCAAAGAAAATGGCTATGAACTTACAGACCGTATATTCGTAACCGTTCAGGCAGGTGAGCTTGAACAAAGCTTACAACCATTTAACAACTATATAAGCACCGAAATTTTAGCAGACGATATTGTTTTTGTTAACGAATTAGAGGGTGGCATTGAAATTGATGTTAACGATGTTGTGCTAAAAGTAAGTGTAACAAAAAAAGGCTAAGAACGATGGCTACAAAGAAACCCACCCCAAAAGCAGCACCTAAAAAAGCTGCTAAAGCAGCGCCACCAAAAGCGGCAGCGCCTGCTAAAAAAGCTACACCTGCTGCAAAGCCTGCAGCCAAGGCAGCCCCAGCTAAAAAAGCTGTACAGGTAGCTGCTAAAAAGGCCGCTCCTGCTAAAAAAGCTGCTCCTGCCAAAGTAGAAAAGCCAGTTGCAAAACCTGTTGCTAAAAAAGCTGCACCACCTGCACCTGCCAAAAAGGCTGCTACTACTGCTAAACCTGAAGCACCGGCAAAGCCAGCACCAAAAGTAGTAGAAGCAAAACCAGCGCCAGTTCAAAAATCTGGGAAACCGCTACCCAAAAAAGGTACTAAAGCTTCTAGAGAGGCAGCCATAGAAAAAGCTAACAAACAAATTAAGGCTGCTAAAGCTGCTAAATCGGGTAGGGTTGAAACCAAACGTCCGGTTGAGGCTGGTCCGGCACCCATCACTGCTTACAAAAAACCTGAGCGTAAGCAACAGAAGGAAGAAGTGGTTAAAGAGGTAAAAGTGCCAAAGCTTACAGTAAAAACATCTATTCCCTACACACCTGGTTACACTTCACTAGACAAGCGTGTAGATAATCAAAAAACACAAGAACCATTGGTAAGATATAGCGATACAGAACTGAATGAGTTCAGAGAGTTAATTAACAGAAAGTTAGAAGCTGCTAAAAAAGAATTAGCCTATTTACAAGGTTTGATTACCCGTAAAGATGATATGAGTGGCGATGAAAGCGATGCTAAGTATGCTACTATGGAAGATGGTAGCCTTAGTATGGAGCGTGAGCAGCTTAGCCAAATGGCAAGCCGCCAAGTTGATTTTATCGATAAGTTAGAAAAGGCTATCGTACGTATTGAAAATAAAACTTACGGTATTTGCAGAGTTACAGGTAAGCTTATTGATAAAAATCGCTTACGTGCTGTACCGCATGCTACATTAAGTTTAGAAGCTAAGTTAGGTTTGGTAAAGCCAAGTGCTGAATAACTTAAATAAATAGTCAGCTCACTTTATTTAAAACGCCAAACTAAGTTTGGCGTTTTTTGTTGATTCT
>DMPB01000103.1:9877-14149 GCA_003456175.1 Chitinophagaceae bacterium
TTTGTTGATTCTTCAGATGCTTTATTTTTATTCGTTTGCAGGTAAATGCTTACATTTATAAATGGCCATCCGTACGTAAGTTCAAAGCTATAATGCATTAATGCCATACAGTACACCAATATCAACTTTCTGGAAAAGCCTTTGCTTGCTTGTTTTGTACTGCACTATTTACAACAGTACAACTGCTCAAAATGAAGCTGATGCAAGAATGTCTATTGAATTAGTAGATTCTTTGAATGCTAAAGCCTTTTCGCTAAAACAATCGAACGTTGTTGCTGCCTATGCCATGCTTTTAAATGCCGAATCACAAGCTATAAAGCTGAATTATCAAAAAGGGTTAGTAACGAATTATTTACATCAGGGCGGTATTTTTTTTCAGAGTGGCATGCCAAAAAAGGCACTCGATAAGTATTATCAGTCGTACAATTTGGCGAATCGACTCAATGAAAAATTGCTACAGGCGAAAGCCTCGCAAATGATTGCACAGTCGCTGCTCGATACCAAAGCCATTACTGAAGCCATAAAGTTGCTAGAACAAAATGTAACTATTTACAAGTCGGCCAATAACATACAAGAGTTGGTAAATACCTACAACACCTTGGCAACGGTATATCAAGAAAAGAATGATGCAGCTAAAGTAGCGTTGTTTATAAACGAAGCCTATCACCTTGCGGTAAATGCCAAATACAAGTACGGATTAAAGAAATGTTTGTACAACAAAGCCATACTATATCAAAGTCAAGGTAAGTATAACCTTGCAGAGCAATTACTCGATAGTGCTTTACAACTCAATAATAGTAACGATAATTATGGCAAAGCATTGATATTGCTGCAAAAAGCGAAAGTTGCTACAGACGCAAAGCAAAATAGTGGTGCCATTGTTGTAGCCGAAAGTGCTTTAGCAGCAGCTACCAATGGAAGGGCTGTACAATTGCAAATGAGTAGCTTACATCTGCTGATTAATGCTTATCAACAAAACGGCAATACAACTAAGCTCATAGCATTACAAAACAAGTTGATTCAACTGCAAGACAGCACATTCGAAGAGCAAAACAATTATGTTACCAAGTTTGCAGATATTATTCGAGAGCAAGAAGATAGGTATCAACAAAGCAAGCAACAAATAGCTTCGGCAGAGGCATTGGCCGATTGGCAACAAACCGGTTTAGCGGTTCTCATAGCTGGGCTAGTAGTGGTAATTGTGCTAGCAGGGCAAGCTTATAACAACTTTAAAAAAGCACAACTAGCAGCCATTGAATTAGAACGTAAAAACGAAATCATTCAAACCAATGCTACGCATTTAGATACACTCAATCAAGAAATACGTGCACAAAACGAAAAGCTTGAGGCCGAGAACCAACTGAAAGATAAGCTCCTTAGCATCATTAGTCACGATTTGCGACATCCATTGGTGAATACAAAGAGTGTGCTCGATTTAATCAATCTCAAATTAGTAAGTGCACAAGAAACGGAGCAGTTATTAGAGCAACTCGAGGGGCAGTATGTTCATAGTATTACCTTACTTGATAACTTGCTATTTTGGATCAGAAGCCAAATGGAAGGGGTTAAACTACCGCATGTACCCAATAATATGTTTTTATTGGTGCGTCAGCTCATTGATGAGCAAAAAATAGCTTTAAGTAGTAAGCATATACAGCTCATTAATCAGGTCGATTCAAGTTTGGTATTAATGGCAGAAAAAGAAATGTTGCGGATTATTTTTAGAAATCTAATCAGTAATGCCATCAAATTCACACCTGAAGATGGTATCATTATTATTCGTTCGAGTAAAAACGATACACATGCTATTATTGAAGTAGAAGATAGTGGCATTGGTATGAGTGCCGATACCATTCATAAAGTGAATGCTCGGTCTTACTTCACCACTAAGGGTACACGTAACGAAAAGGGTAGCGGATTTGGCTTAGCACTTGTAACCGATTTAATTACCCGACATGGCGGGAAGCTTGATATTAAGAGTGTGCCTGGTGTGGGCAGTACATTTACCGTAAGGTTACCCCTACAAGAAGTGAACTCGTAAAAGAAAATTGCTCTTATTTCAGTTTTCGCTTGATGGGTACTGCACCAATCTGGCCAAAATAGCGAATGGGTTGCCGGCTGTTGCTTTGCAGCGATACATCGGCAGTGCCATTAGCATAAATGGTCATGATAATTTTAGCAACATCGCCTTGTTGTATTGCTATATTGATAGTGCTACTTTTAACATTTTGCTGCAACGTATAGGTGAAATTTTTTATGTGTGTTTCGTCGAATGCTCCCCCTTTTGTGAAAGCATTCGAGAAACTACTGAACGACTTGCCAAAATAGGGCAGATACAAGCTTAACGTATCGGAGCGTAATTGTAAAAAATAACCACTGCCTGCTACGTTTCTACTTTTGCCCGTAAGGGGATACACTATAGCAGGCGAAAATTGAAAACGCTTGTTTTGTAACAACGAGGCAGTATTGGTTTGAGCAGTAACTGTTGTGAGTTGACCACTTACACACAGTATGAGCAACAAAATGGTATATCGCATGCTGCAAAATAAAAACGGATGTTGTTAGCAACATCCGTTTTTTATGTTTTATTGTTGGCTGCCGAAAATGTTATCGACAGCTCCACCCAACATCGGGAATTTTTCTTTCACGAAACCTACTATGGTTGCAATAGCTTTCTGCGCTTGCTCATCGGTTAAACCTGCTTCGGCTTTTAATTTTTCTACGAGTTCATTCATGTTTTAAAATGTTTTAAATACTTACGTAAATGATTATGCAACTTTAAGTAACCCTAGTTTGCTTTTTTCGAGTTGTTCTTTGGCGTAAGGTAACGTTACCTGTAATGCCTTTGTATCGGTGCCTGGTAGTTCGAACATGGCTTCTGTGAGAATATGTTCGCAAATACTGCGAAGACCACGAGCACCAAGTTTGAATTCTAATGCCTTTTCAACCATGTAACTCAGAACATCATCATCTACTTGTAGCGTAATGCCCTCCATTTCAAATAAACGTGTGTATTGCTTAATCAAGCTGTTTTTCGGCTCTGTTAAAATGGCTTTTAAAGTAGCTGCATCTAGTGGTTCTAAGTGCGTAACAATAGGTAGGCGACCTAATAATTCGGGGATTAATCCAAAGCCTTTTAAATCTTGTGCATTAACAAAGCGAAGCAAGTTTTTGCGTTGAAACTCTTGCTCATCTTTATTCACGTTAAAGCCAATCGCATGCGTATTAATACGGCGAGCAATAATTCTATCGATACCATCAAACGCACCACCACATATAAATAAAATATTGCTTGTATTAACCTTAATCATTTTTTGCTCAGGGTGTTTTCTACCTCCTTGTGGTGGTACCAACACCTCGGTGCCTTCTAGCATTTTTAGTAAGCCTTGTTGCACACCTTCGCCACTTACATCGCGTGTAATGCTTGGGTTATCTTGCTTACGAGCAATTTTGTCAATTTCATCAATGTACACAATACCACGTTCGGCAGCTTGCACATCGTAATTACAGTTTTGTAGTAAGCGGCTAAGCATGCTTTCTACATCTTCGCCAACATAACCTGCTTCGGTAAATACTGTTGCATCTACAATAGCAAAAGGAACATTGAGCAATTTAGCAACGGTTTTAGCAATGAGCGTTTTACCAGTACCGGTTTCGCCCACCATAATTAGGTTGCTTTTTTCGATTTCTATATCGTCTTGCACTTTCTGTGTAATACGCTTGTAATGGTTATATACAGCTACAGAAATAATTTTTTTTGCTTCATCCTGCCCAATAATATATTGATCGAGGTATGTTTTAATGTCTTTAGGCTTACGAATGCTAAAGGCAAATTGTCCGTAAGTTTTTTGTTGATGTTGTTCTAACTCTTGTGAAATAATTTGTTGTGCATGCTCAATACAGTTTTCGCAAATATGACCCTCGTTACCTGCAATGAGTATTTTAACTTCATCGCGGTTACGGCCACAAAAAGAGCAATGCAAGTGAGTTTGTTTCGCCATTTGATCTGCTTAATACAAGTTAAGAGTACGAAAATAAGAAAACCGCTGTACGCAGCGGCTTTCTCTCGGTACCAGCTATGTTAATTTAGTACATATACCTTACGGTAAATGCTTATAAGTTCTTAATAATACCATCTACAATGCCATACTCAACGGCTTCTTGGGCATCCATCCAATAGTCGCGGTCAAAATCTTTTAAAATTTGTTCTACCGATTTGCCACAGTTTTCAGCTAAAATCTTAGCACCAAGTAGTTTGGTTTTTTCCATTTG
>DMPB01000103.1:14448-19569 GCA_003456175.1 Chitinophagaceae bacterium
GTTGGTGAATCATTACTTCACCATGCGGAAAAATATAGCGGCGACCTTTTGTGCCTACACTTAACAAAATACTGCCCATACTTGCAGCTAAACCCATACAAATGGTGCTTACAGGGCTGCTAATCATTTTAATTGTATCGTACATTACCATACCGCTTGTAACAACACCACCGGGGCTATTGATATACAATTTAATTTCTTCGCCCGGCTTATCGGCATCAAGAAGTAATAGTTTGCTAACCACATCTCTTGCGCTTTTATCGTCTACAGGCCCCCATAAGTACACAGCTCTTTTATCGAAGAAGAGTTTTTCCACCTTCTTCATCATTTGTGGGCCAACTTGTTGCTCTTTTTGTTGCTCTTTGCTTTCGTCATCATCTTCATTCATTTGCCAAGGGGCAAGCATATATTTATTCGTCAACATGTGCGTGTTCATTTACGTAAGTGAAAAATTAAATTCTATTCAGCTTTCTAGGATTCACTAAAAGCACTTCATCTACAAGGCCGTAGGCTTTTGCTTCTTCGCCAGTCATCCAATAGTCGCGGTCGCTATCTTTTTCAATTTGTTCAATGGTTTGGCCGGTATGGTGGGCAATAATTTCGTATAGCTCGTACTTTATTTTTTTGATTTCACGAGCCGTTACTTGAATGTCGCTTGCTTGTCCGCCAATGGCGCCGCTTGGCTGATGAATCATAATACGAGCATGCTTTAAAGCAGTTCGCTTGCCTTTAACACCAGCGCCTAACAATACTGCTCCCATGCTAGCCGCCATACCGGTACAAATAGTACTAACATCGGGGCCAATAAATTGCATTGTATCATAAATGCCTAAACCTGCATATACACTACCGCCGGGGCTGTTGATATACATTTGAATATCGCGTGTACGGTCGGTGCTTTCTAAAAATAAAAGCTGTGCGGTTACAATATTGGCTACATAATCATTCACCTGCTCTCCCATAAAAATGATACGGTCCATCATTAAACGGCTGAACACATCCATTTGTGCAATGTTTAGTGGGCGTTCCTCAATGATATATGGCGTGAGGTTGGTAATTTGATGATTGGTGAAATTATGCAAAGTGGCACTGCTAATGTTGCGATGCTTCACTGCGTAGCGTTCAAATTCTTTTCCAAAATCCATGGTGCTAAATATTTATCGTTTGTACGTAAGCAATTTAAGGGCAAATTGTATGCAAATAAAAATGCCCCGACAAAAGGGCAGTTTTTACGATATAAATAACAGCTTTTCGTTGTTTTAGTTGTATACCTTACGGTAAATGCCGGCGCTGTTAGTCTAAAAAATCATCCTCATTGGTTTTGGGGCCATACTTATCGAATAGTTTATCGATAGCACCGCCAAAAATGGGAAACTTTTCTTTAGCGAAGTTTTTGATTTCTTCTACGGCAGCGTAAGCCTGCTCTTCGGTAAGGCCACGTGCCATAAGTCGGTTGATAAGTTCTTGCATGCTAGTGTTGGTTAAGGTTGTGCTTATTCATTTACCGTAAGGTAATGAGCTGCTTACGATTGCATTTTAGTACCAAAAGCTAAGTCGCCAGCATCGCCAAGGCCCGGTACAATGTAGCCTTTAGCAGTAAGTTCTTCATCGATATCGCCGCACCAAATAGTAATGTTGCTGCCGCACTCACGTTCTATAAACTCAATACCAATGCTGCTTGCAATAGCACATACAATATGAATTTGACTTGGTTCTGCGTCTTCAGTCATCATATGAATGGTTTTCACCAATGAAGCGCCGGTGGCTAGCATAGGGTCGCATAAAATGAGTACTCGGTTATCAATAGATGGACAACTTATATATTCTAGAGCAATTTCAAAGCTGCCATCGCGATTGTGCTTACGATAGGCACTTACAAAGGCATTATCGGCACGATCGAAATAGTTGAGCATACCCTGATGCATAGGCAAGCCAGCCCTTAAAATGGCTGCGATAATCGGTTGGCTAGCCAGCACCTTACTACTATGAATGCCAAGCGGTGTTTGAATATCTACCTCGTTGAACGCCATGCTTTTACTGATTTCGTAGGCTGCCACTTCGGCAATACGCTCGAGGTTACGACGAAAACGCATTCTGTCGTTTTGTACTTCAGTGTTACGTAGTTCGCTTACCCAGTTGCTGATAAGGCTATGTTGTTCGCTAAGGTTAATTACCATTGGGCTGTTTATTTATTTACTGTAAGAATGTACCTTGTGCCGCTCAAACTTGCAAGCGGGCAAAACTACCCACCTTTAAGCAGGTTTGCAAATTTTCAAGTTATGGTGTATAGAGTAATTGGTTTGATGAGTGGTAGCAGCCTCGATGGTTTAGATGTAGCTTTCGTGCATGTAGATGATAGTGGCGGTAAGTGGTCGTATCAATTGGTGCATACCGATTGCATTGCATACGACGATGTATTGCTGGCTCGGTTAAAAAATGCTACTCAATTATCCGCATACGATTATGCAGTGTTACATGCCGATTATGGCCGTTGGATGGGCGAACAAATCAATGCTTTCATTGAAAAACATGGCTTGTGGCATCAAGTGCAGTTAATTGCTAGCCATGGGCATACTACATTTCATGTGCCTGCATCGGGTGTAACCGGACAAATAGGCTGCGGAGCTACTTTAGCGGCAGTAACAGGCATTAATGTGGTAAGCGACCTCCGTGTGATGGATGTTGCACTTGGCGGCCAAGGAGCACCTATTGTACCCATAGGCGAAAAGTTGTTATTGGGCGATTATCGTTATTTCCTCAACCTTGGAGGTATTGCTAATATTAGCGTTAATGCCGATACTTATCTTGCGTACGATGTTACGGCAGCTAACCGTGTGTTAAACATGTTGGTGGCTCCTTCTGGTGCTGCTTATGATGCTGGTGGTGCTATTGCCGCAACAGGTAAGGTAGATACGCCTACATTAACCCAATTGAATGCACAAGCATTTTTCAAGCAGTCTGCACCCAAGTCGTTAGCAAATGATTTTGGAACCGATGTTTTGTATCCGATTGTTGCGAATGCAGGATTATCGATGGCCGATGCCTTGTGTACTTTTACAGAGCATATTGCCATGCAAATTGGATATGCCGTTGCCGCACATTATAAAGGCGAACCTTACGGTAAAATGATGATATGCGGTGGTGGTGCCTTCAATACGTATTTGGTAGAACGTATACAGCATTATGTAAAAGCTTGCAACATTACTGTAGAAGTGCCCGATTCACAACTAGTAGCTTACAAAGAAGCATTAGTGATGGCGTTACTAGGTGTACTACGCTGGCGCGAAGAAAATACGGTGTTGCACAGTGTAACAGGTGCTACAAGAAGTAGTATTGGTGGTGCTGTATGGATTGGTCAAGAGGCATAATAAAGTGTGCATGTAGGCTTAAACCCTTCGGGCTTTAAAACTCCATGTAAACCAAAACTCGGCAACTACCTCACCTTGTTCATTCGTGCCAATGGTATGGCACTTGTGTTGCGTACCTTCTTGCGTACTAATAGCTGTTTCAATTGCTTGTTGCAATAAATGTCCTTCAGCACATGTAAATACAATTTGTCCCGTTGCTTTCTTGTAAAACTTACCTGTGCTTTCTATCACAAGCATGCTAACAGCGGGCTGCCGTTGGTATAGATGCCCCATGGCTAATACACCTGTACTTACTTCGGCGGCCATACTTAAAATAGCAAAGTAGATAGAGCGAAAAGGGTTTTTATTGAACCACTTTTGCCGAACCATCACTTTGGCAGTATTGCTATCAAGCGATTGTAATCGTAACCCTGCTAGCCAAGCCGATGGTAGCTGCGTAAGCATAAACAGCTTAAACTGTATTGGGTTGGTTATTTTTTGTTGAAATGCGTGAAAGGCCATGCGTAAATATAAGTAAAGCTAGATTGTGTGATAGCGTGTGTACTGAAAAGCGGTATCGTAACTAACTAATCATATGTTTATGGGGCGGCCGGAGGCCGCCCCATGTGTAATTAAACAACGATAATGGTTTACTAGCTTTTTGGATAATTCGCAGGTAATAAAGCTGCTGCACGCCATTGGTGAAAAAATTCTAAGATTTTGGCTTTGTCGTACCCTTTACCTTCTTCTAAGTATGCCGAATTTTGAGTGTGGATGCGGTTGCCATTCGCATCTAGCACTATAAAAACGGGAAACCCAAAGCGTTGCGGAAAACCTAGCGACTCGAAAACAGCTTCGTTTTTATTTTCTTTACTATAATTCAAATGATATAACACATAATTAGCCTTGAGTGCACTATCGAGTTGTGCATCGGAAGTGGTTAAAGCATTAAAACGGCGGCACCAAATGCACCAATTACCTCCAGCCATTAATAACACATGCTTACCTTCTTTTTTTGCCTTGGCTACTGCTGCAGCAATATCGGATTTTGCGTTGGCATCGGGCTTATATACGGCGGTAGTATCGCCCGCAAATACATTTACCGTAAGGAATGAAAACAAGAAAATAAATAATAGTCTACTCATTTAATAGATTTTTTACAAAAATGTACCTTACGGTAAATGTTCAATGCCGTTTTCGGGAAATCGCAGCAAAAATTGGGTTGTTGGTTACAAGAGTAGGGCCGCGAGTAGATAATCGGCTAAAAGAATCATAATACAACTCACAACCACTGATTTGGTACTAGCCCTGCCAATTTCTAGTGCACCACCTTCTACGTGATAGCCATAGTATGCTGGTATACTGCTAATGATAAAAGCAAATGTGTAAGCTTTGCTGAGGGCAAAGAAAATGTTATAGGTTACGAGGTTTTGTCTTAACCCCATATCGTATAGGTTAGAGGTTAAAATGCCTGTTAAATCGCCTGCAACGCGGCCTCCTAAAATGGCAAGAAACATGCTAATTACTACTAAAAAAGGCACCATGATTAATGCTGCCATAATTTTGGGCATTATAAGATAGCTCTTGGTGTTGATGCCCATAATTTCAAGTGCATCAATTTGTTCGCTAACTCGCATGTTACCGAGCTCGCTGCCAATTTTACTACCAATAACGCCGGCAAGTACAACACTTAGTACTGTTGGACTTAATTCAAGAATTACGCTATCGCGTACAATTTGTGCAATGGTTTGTCGTGGTACTAATGGTGTAACCA
>DMPB01000103.1:19810-22424 GCA_003456175.1 Chitinophagaceae bacterium
GTTGGTAGGCGGTTTGTACGGTGGTTACGGCTCCTAAAAACAATGAAATTATTACTACGATAGGTAATGAACCAATGCCAAATTCAGTGCATTGGTTCATGAGCTCTTTCCAATATACTCTTGAGTTCTCAGGGCGTTTGAACATACCTCTGAGCATCAATAAGTAACGGCCTATTTGCGTAAGCAAAGCACCTATCATGGGTGTTATTTTTTATTTTTTTTCATACGCTTCCACCATGGGCTACGCTCAATTATGGCTGCAGTATCGGATTTGCATTTCAATTGTGCATCTACCACTGCAATATTAGCCATGTTAATGATGTTACGCACGCTACTGCCCAATTGTAATATATGAACGGGTTTTTTCAAGCCTAAAAGGATGGGGCCTATTGCATCGGCACCGCCAATTTCTTTTAAGAGGTTGTAGGCAACGTTGCCAGCTGTTAAGTTGGGGAAGATGAGTACGTTCACCTCTTCGCCTACCAAATCGCTAAATGGATAGTTGTCGCGGAGTATTTCTTGGTTAAAAGCTAGCATACCTTGCATTTCACCATCTACCACCAAGCTTGGGTTACGTTGTTTTAAAATGCGAGTGGCTTCTGCAACTAATTGTGCCTCGGGGCTTTTGCTACTACCGAAATTGCTGTAGCTAAGCATGGCAATGCGTGGCGTAAGATTAAAGTTGCGTACTTCTTTAGCTACTAACATTGCAATATCGGCAAGTTCTTCTGCGGTAGGGTTGAAGTTAACTGTAGTATCTGCTAAGAATAGTGGCCCGCGTTTAGTAAGTAGCAGGTACATGCCGGCTATTTTCTTCACGCCTTCTTCTGTGCCAATAATTTGAAGTGCTGGGCGTATGGCTTCGTCGTAGTTTTTTGTAAGTCCAGAGAGCATGGCGTCGGCGTCGCCGGTTTCAACCATCATACAACCAAAGTGGTTGCGTTCTTTCATGATTTTAATACTCTCGTAGTGATTGAAGCCCTTGCGCTGGCGTTTTTTGAAGAATAATTCACCATAAAAATTGCGGCGTTCTTCCATTTCATCACTACGTGGATCGATAATAGGAATATCAGTTAAATCGATATTGTTGGCTGCTGCAATGGCTTCTATTTTGTTTTTTGCACCCAGTAAAATTGGCATTGCAATACCTTCATCGTAAATGATGCTGGCTGCTTTTAAGATTTTCTGATTATCGGCTTCTGCAAATACAATACGGCGAGGGTCGCGGCGTGCTCGGCTACCTAGTACACGTATAATTTGATTATCGAGCCCTAAACGCTTATTGAGTTCAATGGCGTAGTTATCCCAATTGTCGATTGTTTTTTGAGCTACGCCACTTTCAATTGCTGCTTTTGCAACTGCGGGTGCAACAGTGCTCAATAGTCGAGGGTCGAGGGGTTTGGGAATAATATATTCTGCACCGAAACTGATATTTTTTTGGTTGTAGGCTAGGTTTACAATGTCGGGTACAGGCTGCTTTGTGAGATCGGCAATGGCATGTACCGCAGCCAACTTCATGGCTTCATTGATACGTTTAGCACGAACATCTAAAGCACCTCTGAAAATATATGGGAATCCTAATACGTTATTCACCTGATTGGGGAAGTCGGTACGGCCGGTGGCCATAATAATATCGTCGCGAACTTCGGTAGCCGCTTCATACGATATTTCTGGGTCGGGGTTGGCCATAGCAAAAACGATGGGGCGTTTCGCCATACTTTTAATCATGGCTGGTGTAACTACATTGCCTACTGACAAACCAAGAAATACATCGGCATCTTTCATGGCATCGGCAAGTTGTATGCTTGCCTTCTTAGCATCAATTGCGAATTTTTGTTTGGTATCATCTAAGTCGGTACGACCTCTATGCAGTACGCCATCTTTATCGAACATCGTGAAGTTTTCGTGTTTGGCACCGAGACTAATATATAATTGTACACAACTCATAGCCGCTGCACCAGCACCATTTACTACAAAGCGAACTTTATCGATTTTCTTTTTTTGAAGTTCTAATGCATTTAATAATGCGGCACCACTAATAATGGCTGTGCCATGCTGATCGTCGTGCATGATGGGGATGTTCACCCTTTCACGCAACTGCTGTTCTATATAAAAACACTCAGGTGCCTTGATATCTTCATGGTTAATACCACCGAAAGTTGGTTCTAGCGCCTGTACAATTTGTACAAATTTTTCAGGATCTTTTTCGTTCATTTCAATATCGAACACATCGATATCTGCGAAAATTTTGAAAAGTACACCTTTCCCCTCCATCACCGGCTTACTTGCTTCGGGGCCAATATCGCCGAGGCCAAGTACAGCGGTTCCGTTAGATATTACGGCTACTAAATTGCCCTTTGCAGTGTATTTATAAACATCGTCTTTATTCGCAGCAATTTCTTTGCAAGGTTCGGCTACGCCTGGGCTGTAAGCTAAACTTAAATCGCGTTGACTCTTGGCTTCTTTGGTAGGGATAACTTCTATTTTTCCGGGGCGGCCTTGGCTATGATATTCTAAGGCTTGCTCTCTTCGTAAGTTTTTTGCCATATATTTTTTTTATGAACCGAACTCGGGTGCTACTATCAACTAAGGTTGCGTCGCACACTTGTACTGT
>DMPB01000125.1:0-459 GCA_003456175.1 Chitinophagaceae bacterium
CGTTGGGCCGATATAGAAACCATATACGTACCTAAAATCGGACTTGCCGACGGCCTCATTCGTAGCTTGTACGAAGAAGTGAAACATTTACACATACATGCATAACCTTACGGTAAATGTTACCTTGCGGTAAATAGAACACTGCACACCATTTGCACGTAAGTGCCACCATAAAACAAAAAACATGTCTGTACATAAAGAGGTAAAAAAAGTAACTACCAACACGTTACAGAAAATGAAAGCCAATGGCGAAAAAATTGCCATGCTCACGGCCTACGATTTTTCGTTTGCCCGCATTTTCGATGCTGCTGGCGTTGATGTTATTTTAGTTGGCGATAGTGCCAGCAACGTAATGGCAGGGCATGAAACAACGGTACCTATCACACTCGATCAAATGATATACCATGCACAAAGTGTTGTTCGTGGTATTAACCGTTGCTTGGTAGTGGTAGATATGCC
>DMPB01000125.1:705-1885 GCA_003456175.1 Chitinophagaceae bacterium
AAAGCAATAGCGATGTAGCCTTGGCAAGCGCCATTAAAATCATGAAAGAAACAGGCGGCCACAGCTTAAAATTAGAAGGTGGCGAAGAAGTAGCCGACAGTATCAAACGTATTGTTAGTGCAGGTATTCCGGTAATGGGGCACTTGGGTTTAACACCACAAAGCATTTATAAATTTGGAACTTATAATGTAAGAGCTAAAGAAGAGGCCGAAGCAGAAAAGCTGCGCCGCGATGCACTAATACTGCAAGAGGCAGGCTGTTTTGCAATTGTACTCGAGAAAATTCCGGCACATTTAGCGCAGGTTGTAAGTCAAAGTTTGCATATTCCAACCATTGGTATTGGCGCAGGCCCACATTGCGATGGGCAAGTACTTGTTATGCACGACATGCTTGGCATCAATAACGAATTTAGTCCGAGATTTTTACGTAAGTACCTCAATCTACACGAACAAATTACAGGCGCAGTTCAGCAATATATTGGCGATGTTAAATCGCAAGATTTCCCGAACGATAAAGAATCATATTAACAGATTTACAACACGGGTTTGACTTTATTTTGATGCAAACAAAATCAACTGTATGATCAAACCCTTCACACTTTTAATGGTAGCGGCATGCCTTTGCACAAAGCTATCAGCACAACAAGGTAACAAGCCTGTTAATAAAATTTTTTATGCCGAACTAGGCGGCCCTGGCGTTGCTTTCGCTGCGAATTACGACCAACGTTTTGATAAAAGCAGTCGCTTTGGTTGGGGCTTTCGTGTTGGTGCTGGCTTCACATTGGTAGATAGAGAAGAATTTACCAGCATTACGCTACCAGGTGGCGGCACTAGTGTTTCGTATAGTTACAGAACACGTTCTATAGCTACTATTCCGGTAGGTGTGAATTATGTTTTTGGCAAGGCCAATAACCCTAACATGTTTGAAGTTGGTGCTGGTGCTACTTTTTTAAGCAGAAAAGCATCTATTCTTAACTACGACACTTACAAAGAGAGAAGCATGATGGGTTTTGCCACATTTATGTATCGTAGGCAACCGATTGATGGTGGCGTTACATGGCGTATAGGCTTCACACCTATGCTCAATACCGAAGGCAATGTATTCCCGTTATTTGGCAGTATTGGTTTAGGTTATGCCTTTAAATAAACTTGCATGATAATGATAATACATGCTAAATAAT
>DMPB01000125.1:2129-3528 GCA_003456175.1 Chitinophagaceae bacterium
GCGGCCTGCGGCCGCCCCATAATTATTTGTGAACCATTCATTAGTCAATTATTCTATTTCGATTGTTTGGGCAACCACCATCCTAACCATAAGCCCACCAAGCCATAACCAACAATAGCATCGGTAAGATATGCCCAAATATCAAAGCTTTCAAACCAAATAAAACTAGTATAAGGCTCATTGATAAAACTAATAAGCCCTACTGCCCAACTACTCAGTAATACAGCGCTAAAGTTAGGCCGCGGCATTTTGCTCAGTACCCAAATCAGTAGTCCTACCAATATAATATTTACCGTAAGGCCACGCGTCATATTCATTACCATATTATCTTTTAAGCTCGTATGATAATGTACAATAGCCCAAGGCTTACCAAGGTTGGCTTTCATTACCTTCTCCATTTCTTCACCAGAAGTTCCACTTGGTACGGTGGGCATAAAATAGCCACCATTTTTATCGCCTAAATACTTTTGCAAACTTTGTAACACCGAATCTTGCTGCGGTGTGTATTGCATACTTTTTTCGTGGAGGTTAATGGCAGCAAACGATAAAAACTGCCACATAAACAATAAAAAGCCACCCACTAGGGCGCCAACAACATACTTTTTCATGTGCATTTAGTTTTGGGGTTATGTGAATTTAACAGGCCTTACGGTAAAGTGCAAGCATTTACGTAAGTATATTGCCACACAACTATCACTTTTATGTTACACGAATATCAACACACTGTTACAGAACGCTTTATGCGTTATGTTCAAATAGATACACAGAGCAACCCAAATAGTAACAACCACCCTAGTACTGACAAGCAAAAAAACTTGAGTAAGCTTTTAGCAAATGAGTTACTTGCAATAGGCCTTACCGATGCTTATACCGATGAATGGGGTTATGTGTATGCTACGATACCTGCAACAAGCCAAAAATCAGTTCCTGTAATTGCATTTTGTAGTCATATCGATACTGCACCTGATTGCTCAGGCACCAATGTACAACCTATTATACATCGTAATTATCAAGGAGAGCCGATTGTACTTCCAAAAGATCAGCAGCAAATCCTTACGGTAAATGCTCACCCATATCTGAACCAACACATAGGTAGCGATATCATTACAGCAAGTGGCGATACCCTTTTAGGAGCCGATGATAAAGCTGGCGTTGCCATTATTATGGATATGGCACACTACTTAATTACACATCCTGAAATTGCACATGGTACCATTAAAATTGTATTTACACCCGATGAAGAGGTAGGACAAGGAACTGCAAAAATTGATATTGCAAAAATTGGTGCACAATATGCCTACACCCTCGATGGCGGCGAAGCAGGCACCTTAGAAGACGAAACCTTTAGCGCCGATGGAGCAACTCTAACCATACATGGTGTAATTGCACACCCTGGTTT
>DMPB01000125.1:3783-6597 GCA_003456175.1 Chitinophagaceae bacterium
CACACCCTGGTTATGCTAAAGGAAAGTTAGTGAATGCCTTGAAAATTGCAGGTGAAGTATTAGCAGCATTACCAACACAAGAATGGGCACCCGAAGCAACCAGTGGCAGAGATGGTTTTGTGCATCCTGTTCAAGTGAATGGTATTGCCGAGAAAGCCACCATTGATTTTATTATTAGAGATTTTGATACTGCACAACTAGCAGTACATGAAGCCAGATTAGAGGCTTTAGCAAAAGCAGTTGTGGCAAAACATACAGGTGCCACCTACACTTTTGAAGTACATGAGCAATATCGCAACATGAAAGAAATACTTGATCAACATCCGCAGGTAGTAGCCAATGCCATTACAGCTTACGAACGTTGTGGTTTAACTGTTGTGAAAGAACCTATTCGTGGTGGTACTGATGGTAGCCGCTTGAGCTTTATGGGCTTACCTTGTGCTAACCTCTTCACCGGTATGCAAGGCATTCATAGCAAGCAAGAATGGGTAGGCGTAAAAGACATGGAGCTTGCCGTTACCATGTTGATACAACTAGTACAAGTTTGGGAAGAGCAAGCTTAACGCCATCTACTAAGGAACATAAATAAAAGTATAATTACCAAGGCGATAATAATCAACCAAGCAAGGCTACCCCACTTACCTATTTGGGCTAGCACTTTGTTGGTGGGTGTAAGTATCCCTGGAGTTCTGTGCTCTTCTATCAAGGCATTATTACTGAGTATAAAACCGGGAATTGCTAATAGCGGAAATATAAAAACTGCTCCTACAAACATACCAAATCCAAGACCAGCATTGGTGTTGGCTCGCTTTGCTTCGGCAGGTGTGAACAATGGCAGTTGCGGCACCAAACGATTGGCAGTTCGTATGAACCAACGAGCTAACTTATTTTGCTTTTTTGCCTTAGCAACTTGTACTGCTTCTTTGTTGGGTTCATGCGTAGCAGCCTTTGTTACCTGAGTTATTTGTGCAGTGTCATTTACCGTAAGGTAAGTAATAGCCAAACACTTTGTACTAAAAAACAATACACTCATCAATATAAGCAAGAAGTAATACTTTAGCATAGCACAAACAGTTATCTTAGAAAAAAATTGAATTATGGGAGCTTACACAGGTTATTTGATGCCGCTACTACTGGTAGCAATAGCATTATCGGGTTTAGTAACGGTGAACCAAGGAACCATTGGCGTTATTACGATGTTTGGTAAATATCGCCGTATTCTCAGGCCGGGATTAAACTTTAAGATTCCGCTAATTGAACAAATATATCGTCGTATCAGTATACAAAACCGTTCCGTAGAGTTAGAGTTCCAAGCTGTTACACAAGACCAAGCCAACGTGTATTTCAAAAGCATGTTGTTGTACGCTGTAATGAACGAGCAAGAAGAAACCATTAAAAAAGTAGCTTTTAAATTTATTAGCGATAGAGAGTTAATGCAAGCTTTGGTTAGAACCATTGAGGGTAATATTCGCAGCTTTGTTGCTACAAAAAAACAAGCTGAAATATTGGGCTTACGCAAAGAAATTGTTGATAGTGTTAAAGGAGAAGTTGATCATGTATTAGAAGATTGGGGCTATCATTTGCTCGATTTACAAATTAACGATATCACTTTCGACAAGGTTATTTTGGATAGTATGAGTAAAGTAGTGGCTAGTAATAACTTAAAAGCTGCCGCTGAAAATGAAGGTCAGGCTTTGTTAATTACGAAAACCAAGGCTGCCGAAGCAGAAGGTAATGCCATAAAAATTGCGGCAGAAGCAGAACGTGAAGCAGCCAAATTACGCGGACAAGGTGTTGCGTTGTTTAGAGAAGAAGTTGCACGTGGTATGAGCCAAGCTGCTGCAGAAATGAAGCAAGCTAACCTTGATACCAATGTAATTCTATTTAGCATGTGGACGGAAGCTATTAAAAACTTTGCCGAAGTTGGCAAAGGCAACACCATTTTCTTAGATGGTAGTAGCGAGGGCATGCAACGCAGTATGAATCAAATAATGAGCTTAATGCAAATGCAGAAGAAAGATGCATCGTAGTAATACATGTACCTTACGGTAAATGTGAACGCTACACAACAATAAATGGGCGGCCTGCGGCAGCCCATTTATTGTTAATCACTTAGTAAAACGCAAGTTTTATTTCACCTCTTCGTGAAACCAAATAGGCGTTGCATCGTCTGGTACTGCTTTGTAGTTAATCGTTATTTCTTCACCAATGGCAATATCTCGTACCGCTTTAATTGTGATAGTTTGTAAATCAAAATCCATCTCATATGCACAACTAGCATTATAATCGTGGTTATACATACTTACATAACCAAAAGCTACAGCAGCTTGCTTACGAGTTTTACCCCATTCAAACACATAGTGATATAGTTTAGTAGCTTCAATAGCCTTACGCTCTTTAGCTGTTAACACCAATACCGGACTTACTTCAAGTACAGAACCTTTGGCAATACGTTCAGATGTAAATACTCCTCTACCACCTTTATCACTTGGAGCGATATATAAAAAAGGAATCAACATAGCTTATAAAATGAGTGCAAACATAATGCATACAGCTTGCTCTTGAACGATAGTTTCAAAGCATATAAAATACTACTTTGCAGTATGGAATCAGCTATTACAATTGAAGCAGCTCAGGCTAAAGTACATGAATGGATTACAACCATTGGTGTACGCTATTTTAGTGAACTCACCAATATGGCTATACTTACTGAAGAAGTAGGCGAACTAGCTCGTATTATGGCTCCTACCCATGGGGATCAAAGCTTTAAAAAAACAAATCTTGGTAAAAACCTTGCCGATGAAAAAGCAGATG
>DMPB01000054.1:0-165 GCA_003456175.1 Chitinophagaceae bacterium
TTTAATGTATGGCTGGTATGTACATGTGCATTAACAAGTATAGCGCAGCCTAGTGTAGGTGATCAAACGAAAGAAATTAATTTACCGCAAGGTAATGGCACGCAAATAGCATTGAGCAGCTTGCGTGGTAAGGTTGTATTAATTGATTTTTGGGCAAGTTGGTGT
>DMPB01000054.1:388-4067 GCA_003456175.1 Chitinophagaceae bacterium
GGGCAAGTTGGTGTGGCCCTTGTAGAAAGGCAATGCCAGCACTCAAAACTCTTTATGCCGATTACAAGAATAAAGGTTTTGAAATTTACGGTCTTAGTTTAGATGCCGATAAAGCCGATTGGCAGAAGGCCGTTAGAACAGATGCTACGCCTTGGTTACACGTGCTTGATGCGGCTGGTACTACTGCCGATATTTGGAATATTAATTACATACCTTATACTTTTCTGTTAGATAAAACAGGCAAAATTATTGCAGTGAACCCAAGCCATGCACAGTTAGAAAAACTCTTAAAAAAGCTCCTAAAATAACATATGCATGAAATTTTTTTTTAGAGTGTTTAGTCTTCTGTTATTAAGCAATTGGCTACAGGCGCAAGAACTCTATGTTTTTAGCGAGCCAGCTAGTAATATGCCAGCGAAAAGCGTTGGATTAAAATTATCCCAAAGGCATCAGGCGGCAGCCAATGGTAGCGGCACAACATGCGACACACTGCTGAGTTAATGTTAGGACTTAACAAAGATTGGATGGTGCATACAGCTGCTACTTTCAGTAATATGTATACCAATAATTACAGGTTTGAGAGTGTGCGTTCTTATGCGAAGTATCGTTTTTTTACAACTGACGGTATGTATAAGCATTTTCGCATGGCAGCATTTGCTGAAGCTGCATACAGTCGTAACGAGCCTATGTATCAAGAGGTTGCTTTTGAAGGCGATCAAAGTGGAGTACAATTAGGCCTCATTGGAACGCAGTTACTACACAAGCTGGCAATTAGTGGAACCGTAAGTTACCAGCGAAGCTTTATTGCAGAACAATGGAGTGGTAAGTCGGTACATTACGGAAAGCACGCCGCACCAGTAACGCAAGCTGTTCAGTATAGTTTAAGTAGTGGATTATTAGTACTTCCGAAAACGTATACAGACTATCAACAAACCAATTTTAATGTGTATGTTGAATTGCTTGGGCAGAAAGCTGTCGATAATTCGACTTATTGGATTGATATTGCCCCTGCTGTGCAACTTATTTTCAATAGTCAAAGTAAGTTAAACATTGGTTATCGAAAGCAGCTAACCGGTACCATGTATCGGATGGCGACAGAAAGTTGGTTGGTTTCTTACGAGTATAATTGGTTTAATGCGCTTCGCAAGAAGAAAAAGCACTAATCGCACCCTCCGAGTATCACCAATACCAGTGAAATCCCTTTGCGAAAGCAAGGGGATTTCTATTTTGGGCCTTACCTTAGCAGCAATCATGAGTGAAGCAACAGAAAACAAGCCAGAACAGGCATCACTTTTTTCAGATACTATACGACGATTGCGTAACCGTTATCGCCTTGTTATCATTAATGATGATACCTACGAAGAAATGGTTACGTTCAAGCTAACAAGGCTGAGTGTATATATTGCTGCAAGCTCTATTTTTATTTTGTTAGTAGGCTTTACAGTAGCGTTATTGGTACTAACACCACTGAAATACTATATTGCTCCAGGCTATGGCAGCTCTAAAAGTAGAGGCGAAATTCAAATGCTTAAAATGCGAACCGATAGCTTAGAGCAAAGCCTTCGACAAAAAGAGAAATACCTTAACGAAATAAGAGCTGTACTCAGTGGTAATGAAAACATCTTAAGAGATACCAACGCCATTGTAGTGCCAACACCAGAAATTACCAACGATTAATGCTACCCTCATGCCAGCCGAAAAACAAAAGATGTGGTTACAGTACGCATCGTTAGGGATGCAGCTACTCACAAGTATTGCAGTAAGCACTTATGTTGGTATTTGGCTCGATAAAAAGCAATGGGTTAGCTTTCCATTATTTGTATGGTTGCTACCAATTGTTGTAATTATCGGAGGTATGTATCAACTCATAAAAGTTTTAAATAAAAATGACTAAACCAAAAGCTTCATTATTCGAGCATATAAAAGTTACACTACTGCTATTAACAGTTGTTTTCCTTACGGTAAATGCTTTATCAAGTCCATTGCAAGCAACTTTTCAGCAATATCAAATACAAACGAGTGTGGTGTTGTGGGGCAATGTATTGTTGTTTGTATTAAGTATTGGTGCCGCATTATTGCATGGTGTTGGTATGCGAAGTACAGACCCGTATGTGTTTTATCGTATGGTAATGTTGGCAACTATGCAAAAACTGTTTATCAGTGCCATTGCAGTGGTATTATATATTGTTGCAGTTGGTAAAGCTAAAAATGCACCGGGTATTTATGTTGGTATGGGCTTGTATCTTGTATATACAACTATTGAAGTAGTTGGGGCATTACGACTTAGTAACAAAAGGCAACAGGCGTAAATGGCAAAAGAGCATCCTATGCAAGCCTTGGCTGCTTATCTTCCCGATGGTAGCTTTGAACAAGTAGTTGCGTATTTGCATCAATACAAAGTACACCTAACGGTAACGAAAGAACGTAAGCGTGTATTAGGTAACTATGCCCACTTACCAAGCGATAATATTCATCGTATAACGGTGAACGGCAATCTTAATCAGTTTGAGTTTTTAATTACACTACTTCACGAGTTAGCCCATTTATTAACATGGGTGAAGTACCAACGAAAAGCAGCGCCGCATGGTAAAGAATGGAAGCAACAATATGGCTTGTTGCTAATCGACTTTTTTATTTTTTTTCCGCCCGATGTACAAGCCGTTTTAAAAACCTATATCCATAATCCAGCGGCAACGGCCAATGGTGAAACAGCATTGTTACTAGCACTCCGCCAGTACGATAAGCCCAAGAGAGATGGTAGCATTATGCTAGCCCATTTACCGCAAGGTGCAAGATTCAACTATGAACAAAACCGAATTTTTGAAATTATAAAAAAACGCCGTACACGCTACGAATGCGTTGAAATAGCAACAGGTAGGCGTTATTTATTTAGTGGTATTGCTATGGTAGAACCTGTAACCACTTAACTAATTTGAAAAATACCTATCTTAGCTTGCAACATCGTAATACACTACCAAACTATACGAACATGAAAAAACTGGTTATTGTAGCATCGGCCATTGTAATTGCAACAGGTGCCTTTGCGCTGCAAGCCGCCCGTAACCTTACGGTAAAAGTTGTAGATAACGTTAAAGGCGATCCTGCAACGCCTAACGCTAAAGTAACTAACCTTAGAACCAATCTTTTAGGAAGAGTTAATGCCGATAAAAGCATTGCTATTCAAGGCTTACCGAATGATACTTTATTGGTAAGTGCTCCTAACAGACAGGCGGTGAAAGTGGTAGTAAATGAGGTGAGCAACGAGTATCTTGTTACATTGCAGTTAGGTCAATAGTAGCATTATTATATCATCTTAAATGTATTGAACGATATTTGTTCAATACATTTTTATTTAGCATTGTAAGGTTATGAAAGTTATAACAGCACAAGAACTTAAAGCAAAAATTGCAGCAGGCGAATCGGTGAAACTACTTGATGTACGTGAGCCCGATGAAAGAGCCGATTTTCATATCGGTGGGGTGCATATACCACTTGGTAAGGTTCAAATTATGCAAATAGATGAAATTGAAGACTGGAAAGATGATGAAATTATTGTGTACTGCCGTAGCGGTAAGCGTAGTATGATTGCTGCGATGGTATTAGAGCAAATGGGCTTTTCTAACTTGTACAATTTAGAAGGTGGTGTGTTGGCGTGGCAAATGTAATAGCACAAAATAAA
>DMPB01000054.1:4326-5279 GCA_003456175.1 Chitinophagaceae bacterium
GGCCTTCGGCCGCCATATCTATTATTATACCTATCGAATGGTATTATTTTTTAATTCGATAGTTGTTGTAATAATGGTAATAATGCTGTTGCAACAAGTGTATTACCAATAGTGTTAAGATGTACGCCATCGGTGGTTAAAATACCTTTATACGCATTTGTTGTATTGTGTATTTGCAGGTATTGCGTAAATATTTGCCGTAAGGCTACACAAGTTATTTGATAATCACTTGCAAGCGTTGTTACAACTTGGCTGTATGCTTCTAAATCTGCATCCATAGGGTTACTTTGATTTGTACGTTCACCAATTACCGTGAGTGTACACAGTATTACCTTGCTTTGATGTTGAAGTAGTTTTTCAATAATGGCACGGTAAAATTGTTCGTACTTAACAATATCTACTCCAATGCCTTTTTCTTTATGCCATATATCGTTAATGCCAATGAGTATCACTGTTGTATCGGGCTCGAGCAATAGTACATCACGCTCTAAGCGTAAGTATAAATCGTACACTTTATTGCCGCCGATACCCGCACCAATAAGTTGATAATCGGTTGCCGATAACTGTTGTCGCAACTGTGCAATAAATCCATTACCGCTGTTGCCTTGCTGTGTAATTGAATCGCCAAAAAATACAATGGTATGCATGTAGCTAAGGTATTCATTTACGTAAGTAAAACAGCGAGTAGTACTACTCGCTGTTGTTGCTAATAAATAACCTTACGGTAAATATTACAAGCTAATGTTCACCGCTACCATATAGTTGGTGCCGGCCATCGGGAAAAAGAAATTTTCGGTAATGGTACTGCCGCCAGCAATGTAACTGAAAGTGTAACCATTAGGCTCGTACTTGCGATTGAAGATATTATTCACTTGTGCGTTCAACTGAATTGATTTGGCCCAACGGTTCGGAAGCTGATAACTCAAGCGTACGTCTTGTACAAAAAACGCCTG
>DMPB01000054.1:5529-7982 GCA_003456175.1 Chitinophagaceae bacterium
GCCTGTAAGCTGCGGGCTTTATTTTGGGTGTTATCAAGATATTGTCGGCCAACATATTTGCCCGGTAATGCCAAGCTAACATGCTTAATAGGCTTTGCTGTAACTTGATAATTGGCTACTATGTTCGGTGAAAAAGCAATGTCGGTGTTGTTGTGCACAATAGCTTCTTGCTTAAAAACAGGTGCGTCGTAGTTGTCAATATACTCGGTAAACTGTTTGATTTTGTTTTGGCTCAATGCAATATTAGCATTGGCTTGTAGCCAATGGTTGAATTGATAACTACCTTGTAACTCTAAGCCCATTCTGTAGCTGTTGGGTACATTCACACGATTGTAGGCACCTACATCGTTAATTTGTCCTGTTACAATCAGTTGGTTGCGATAGTGCATGTAATAGAACGTTGCACCCCAAGTATACTTTGCGGTTTTGCGTTCAATGCCAAGTTCAACATCTTGTAATTGTTCGTGTTTAGGTTGGTTGGTAAGTCCGGCTTCAAAATCATCACGATTGGGTTCTTTGTTGGCTACGGCATAACTTACGTAAAAGTTATAACCATTTTTTTGGTAGCTAATACCAGCCTTAGGGTTCACAAAATCAAAGCTTCTGTCTACTTTCAGCGTCGGATTTTTTCTAAACCCATTCATGGTATGGCGAACGCTGCGGTACTGTACATCTGCAAATGCGTACCAATTACCCTTGATGTTACGTTGCCATTTTGCAAACAAACTTCTGTCGCTTTTGAAAGCAGTTAAGTCGTACCATTTGTAGTCGCTAGGTACACCGCCTTGTTCTGCCCAAATGATGCGTCCGTAATGCTTACCATCGTATTGGCTCCATGTACCGCCAAGTGTAATTTCATTCCGTGCATCTTTATATTGTGCCGAATAGTTTTGACCATAAAAATGATTGTTGAGCCAAAGCTGGCGAATCAAATCTGTTTCATCGGTACCGGGGCGTGGGTTTGTTAAAAAGTAATCGCTGTAAGCTTGGCCGCCTCTATATTCTTCATAGTAACCCTTTCCGCGAACGTAATAACTAGCTATATTCAAACTCCAACGGCTACTTAACTGATGATTTACAAACAATTGATAGTGCGTTTGTTGATAGTTATCGGTTTGGTTATCATAAGGCGTACCAGGTTTGTCGGTACCAAGACTATTAAACGTTCTATTGGTTTTTAAAACAGCTTCTGGTATACCATTCCACGCCTGATAGGTGCGCTCTTTGCCACCAAAAGTGGTAAATCGAACTTGTGTTTTTTTATTGATGTAAGCACCACTCAGGTAGAAAGCTTGCATATTGGTACTAGCACGGTCTATAAAACCATCGCTAGCAATATTACTTAAGCGAGCATCTAGGGTAAAATGGTTGTTAATTAAGCCACTCCCTACTTTAATGGTGTTCTTCCAACTATTAAAACTGCCGTAGCTATTGTTTAATTCGGCATACGCAGCTTCGTTCACTTCGTTGGTACTTAAGTTGATGGTAGCACCAAAAGCACCTACGCCATTGGTACTTGTACCTACGCCTCGCTGTATTTGTATGCTATTGGTACTACTTGCCAAATCTGGAAGATTTACGAAAAAAGTACCTTGGCTCTCTGCTTCGTTGTAAGGTATGCCATTGATGGTAACATTAATTCTTGTTGCATCGGTACCACGAATGCGAATGCCTGTGTATCCAATGCCATTGCCTGCATCGCTGTTCGCTACAACACCAGGTGTTTGGTTTAAAATAAAAGGTAAATCTTGCCCGAAGTTATTGGCAGCAATCTCGGCTTTGCTAATATTGGTTTTCGTGAAAGGACTTTTATCGCTTGCTCTTGTTGCCCTCACTTCTAAAGGTTCAAGGTATAGCTCAGATGGCTTTAAACCTATCGTTAACTTGCCGTTAGTACTACTAGGTACAAACACTGTACTAGTACTTTGATAACCTATGGCACTTACCGTAATAGTGTGGGATCCGTTAGTCCATTTGCCCGTAAGGGCGTTACCCATATTATCGGTAATATAAATGCTCTTATTGCCTTTAATAGTTGCTCCGGCAATGGGTTTGTTGGTAGTAGCATCTACTACAGTAATGTTCAATGGCGTTTGTGCTATTGCTGCGTTAATAGTTAGTGTAACAGCAATTGTTGTTCCCAACAGTTTCATTGTTGTAATTTTTAAACATTGAAAAATGGGAACAGGTAATGTGGGCTTACGAGAAGGTAGGCAGTAATGCCAAAGTAATTGCATCCTTCCCTTCGCAGGCATTATCCTGTTCAGGTGTTACGGGTGTTATCTCAGCCATTTACTTACGTAAATAGCACCCCGAGGCTTTGTTGAAAATTTGGTGGCCACCGCTTATTTCAACAGCTGCAAATTAAAACAGAAAATTTTGGATTTAGTTGTAACATTTTTTTTCAGTAGCCGTACCATAGGTATAAATCAAAAAAATATGAGAAAGGTTAT
>DMPB01000054.1:8212-8671 GCA_003456175.1 Chitinophagaceae bacterium
AAAATATGAGAAAGGTTATAGCTTTTTTATTGGCACTTACGGCAACTGCAATGACGCCACTGTTAGCCCAAGAAAATGTAGTGATTGATGGTAATGCTCAAGCACGTGAAGTGGGCAACTTTACTGGTATAGAAGTACACAGCGGCATTGTGGCTTATATATCTCAAGGTACACAAAATGCCGTGGCTGTTAGTGCTGCCGATAACGATGCTATTGCTAGAATTATTACCGAAGTTAAAAATGGTGTATTGATTGTTCGTGTTGATCGGGGTAGTTGGAATGGTTGGAATTGGAGTAATAAAAAGTTGAAAGCTTTTATCACTATTGCGAATGTGAATAGCATTGCACTGAGTGGCGGCAGTATCGCAAAAGTGAGTGGTACCTTACAAACCGCCGATTTAAAATTGAGTGCATCGGGTGGTAGCATTTTGAATGTTAAGCTTAAAACAACCAATTTGA
>DMPB01000054.1:8898-9298 GCA_003456175.1 Chitinophagaceae bacterium
TTAAAACAACCAATTTGAAAGTTGATTTAAGTGGTGGTAGTATTGCCAATGTCGATGGTACCACAGTCAACTTCTCGGTAGAAGCTAGTGGCGGCAGTATTTGTAAGGGCTACGATTTAGAATCGGCTTCGGCAAAGGTAGAAGCAAGTGGTGGCAGCATCATTAATCTTCACGTAACGAAAGATTTAAAGGCCGATGCTAGCGGTGGTAGTATTGTACACTACAAAGGTGCGCCAGCTAATAAAAACACCGAGGGCAGTGGCGGAAGCATTATTAAGGCTAAAGATTAAAAAAAGATTTGGCAGATTGCGTAAGATGCTTATTTTTGCACTCCCAATCACGAAAAGGTTGGCTAAGTTCTTACAAAATTATCAAACTTATATCGCGAGGTAGAGCAGCG
>DMPB01000054.1:9559-13828 GCA_003456175.1 Chitinophagaceae bacterium
CGGGCTCATAACCCGAAGGTCGGCGGTTCGATCCCGTCCCTCGCAACTACAATCCCGCTTTTGCGGGATTTTTTTTGTCTATACCTTACGGTAAATATTCCCAGATTACCTTTAATAAGCGTGTTTTGCTGCTGTTACCGGCAAATACTCCGAAGTTTGTATCACAACATTATGAAAGCAGGATTCGTTAACATATTTGGTAAGCCTAATGCAGGAAAAAGTACATTACTGAACGCTTTGCTTGGCGAAAAGCTAGCTATCGTTAGCAATAAAGTACAAACTACACGGCATCGTATCAAAGGGTTTTTAACAAGCCCCAACACATATCAAATTATTTTCTCCGATACACCCGGTATTATAGAACCTAAGTACAAACTACACGAACGCATGATGCAAAGTGTAAAGAGTGCGTTAGAAGATGCTGATATAGCGCTACTGATAGTAGATGCTAACGATGATGTTGCTGAATGTAACACCATTTTTGCATCGTTAAAGTTGCGAGTGCCTACCATTGTAGTATTAAATAAGGCCGATAAAGTACCAGCCGATAAGCTTAAAGCTGCTACTACTTTTTTTCAAGAACAACCTTACGGTAAATATGTATGCACAGTGAGTGCTTTACAAAAATTAGGGTTAGATGCTTTGCTACAACAAATTGTAAGCCTTTTACCGCAAGGTATGCCCTTTTATAGTGAAGACGATTTAACCGATTTGCCCACAAAGTTTTTTGTAGGTGAGCTGATACGCGAAAAAATATATGAACTGTTTGGCGATGAAATACCCTATCACGCCGCCGTGATGGTGAACGAGTTTAAAGAGAAAGAAACACTCATTAAAATTCAAGCCGATGTAATTGTACAACGCGAAACACAAAAAGTAATATTATTAGGGCAGGGTGGTAGCATGATTAAACAATTAGGTACCCTTGCACGTAAGGATATAGAAGCTTTTTTGGGGGGGCAAAAAGTATTCTTGCAACTTTTTGTAAAAGTGCGTCCGAAGTGGCGAGATAACGATTTTCAACTGAAAGAATACGGGTATTTATAAGAATACCTTACGGTAAATGACGGATCATGCATTTGTTAGAACCTTTTTATAATTGGCGACATTTATACACCGCCGAAGCCGATGAAAAAACACCTTTCTACGGCAGAACGTACAGTGAATTTGAGTTTTCTCAAACGGTATATAATTACTACATACACCCGCAATGGGATGATTTTGGTAGCAGAACTTTGTATTGTAAAATTCTATTTGCCGATTACTTTGCCAATTATGCTATTATAGAACTCATTGGCGAGTGGAATGATGCTATTGAAAATGATATTATGACGTTGCGTAGAGAACTTACCGACCATTTATTCGCAGCCGGAATTACAAGGTTTATTTTAATTGCAGAGAATGTACTCAATTTTCATAGTAGCGATAGAGAGTATTACCAAGAATGGTACGAAGAAGTAACAGATGAAAACGGTTGGATTATGATGCTGAATATGCCAGTACAAAGCCAACAAGATTTTATTAAAACAAAACTACATCGCTACGTTGAGTTAGTAGATATGCCCCAATGGCGAACGTATAAACCTGAACTTATTTATCAGCAATTACAAGAGATGTTATCCAAGCGTTTGGGCTAACCCAAACGCTTGGATAGTGTATTATACTTCTTGCCAAATAAACTGTTCGCTTTTAGGGAGCTTACCCATCATGCTTTGAAGCAGTTCGTTCGGCACTGCTAGTTTTCTGGCATGCGTATCTATAAAAGCACCATCTACACGTACAATGGCGGCTACTGTTTCGTTATTAATTAGTATCTGATGTTCTACACTCCAACGGCTATAATCGCGGCGGCATTGATATAAACTACCCGTTACTGTAACTTGTTGATGAAGGTGTATTTCTCGCTTGAAAATAGCTTCTTCTCTAAATAAAATAGGGCCTACATGCAATTGTTGTAACAAAGGAATGGTGATGCCTGCTTGCTGCATAATATGTAAGCGAGTAGTGGCAGCCCAATCGTAATATACACTATGGCGAACATGAAAGTTAGCATCAATATCGGCCCAGCGAACTTCAAATTGCATATAAAATATTTTAATGATGTGGAGTGTGTTCTTGTAGTGTGTTAAAGTTCAAAACTACGTGTTATTACAGTTATAAGTGTAGGTAGTTATTGTACATCAGTTGATGATAGTTGCTGTAAATGTTGAACTGAGCGTAGCAACGAAGTAACAATGATGCACTAAGTTGATACACTACCATAAACTAAATTAGCCCTTGCATGGCAAGGGCTAATTGGTATGAAATGTAATACAATGCGTTACTTACTTACCACTAGCTTTTAAAGAATCAATCATTGAAAATTGCTTTGGTGCTGGTGGTGCTGGCTTTACATTTTTAATTTCGATTTCAAATACTAAATCGCTGTAGGGTGGTATTTCGGGGCTTGGGCTTTGTGCACCATAACCTAACATGCTCGGTACGTAAATGGTACCCTTGCCACCCATGCCAAAAAATGGCAATGCTTCATCCCATCCAACAATTACCTGGCGCTGACCAACATTAACATCAATAGGGTCGGTGTGGCCTTTGCTTGCATCTAAATTGGTGTCAAACACTTTACCTGTTGTAAGTAAGGTGCCGCGATACATAACGCTTGCAGTAGTGCCGCTATCGGCTAACATAGCGGTATTTCCTGGGTTGGTTACTACAACAAAAGCACCACTTTTTGTTTTTTGTGCTTTAATACCTTTTTTGGTTAGATACGCCTCTAATTGTGCTACGCTATTCGCTTTTTCTTTGTCCATAGCTGCCTGAAATGCTGCTGTAACTTCGGCTTCGGTTTTGTAAGCTGCAATTACATGGAAGCGACCAAGAATTAAGCCACCACGTTTGAAAATGTCGTTATAATCGGCAATAAAACCACGGCTTTTTAACGTATCAACACTCATCACAAACTGTCCGCTATCACCAACATTCATCTTAGGAATAACTTCCATGAATGAGTAACGAGCATTGGCACTTGTATCTATGTTGGTGAACATAGGAAGCTTACCATAAGTGCTTTGTAGAATGGAATCTTTACCATCAATTTTATATTCAATATTCAATTGAACGAATTGACCGGCTTGTAATTTTTCTCCGCCCTTGCCTTTGTGGATTTTATATTTCAATCCAGATGGAGATGTTTCATAATTAACATTGCAAGCTACGAGTGTACAAGCTGCAAATGCTGCCAACAAAATTTGTTTCATGCGTATTTATTGTAATTGTGATGCGTATTGAGGTAATAAACCTTTGAATTTTTGTAATGTATTTTTAAGTGTATCGCTGCTGCGACCGCCAGCGGCGTTGAAATGACCGCCTCCTTCAAAATGTGTACGAGCAAAAGTGTTAACATCGAAATTGCCTTTGCTTCTAAAGCTCCAACGGCGTTCTTCATCGCGGTCTATTACAAGGGCGCCAAAACGAACGCCTTGTATGCTCAATAAGTAGTTCACTAAGCCTTCTGTATCGCCTGTTTTAATTTCAAATCGTTTCAAATCTTCAGATTGAATGTGCATTACACAGGTGTTATAATCGTATAACACTTCCATACGATTGAGTAATGCGAAGCCAATAAAGCGTAGCCTATTTTCTAAAAAGCTATCGAAAATATTGCTGTGAATATGTGTATGTTCTAAGCCAACATCTTTCAAATGAGCCACCGCTCTGTGTAGCGAGGCTGTAGCAGCACCGAATCTAAAACTGCCAGTATCCGTCATCATTCCCGTGTACAAGCAAGCTGCTACCTCTTTATTAAGTAGGTGGGCATGTTCGCTGCTCATAATAAAATCGTACACCATTTCGCAAGTGCTGCTCTTAGCAGTAATACTTACACCATAGTTAAAAAAAGCGGTATCGGGCTGTTCGTGATGGTCTATCAACACTTTAATAGCTGGCGACTTTCGTAGTGCCGATTCAAAATGTTTGGTGCGGTGTGCTGTATTAAAATCGAGGCAGAAAATAATAGCAGCTTGCATAGCAATATTGGTAGCCTCGTGTTGAAAGCTCTCGAAGTCAATTACTTTATCGCAACCAGGCATCCAGTTCAAAAAGTTGGCCCAGTTGGTAGGCGAAATTACGGTAACCTCGTGCCCAAGTTGTATTAACCATTGATATAACCCCAAAGCGCTGCCCATAGCATCGCCATCGGGCTTTTGATGCATGGTTATAACAATGGGCTGAGGCGTATTCAGTTGCGGTAATAAAGCTTCTATTGATTGCATA
>DMPB01000010.1 GCA_003456175.1 Chitinophagaceae bacterium
TAAGTGCATTACACATTAAGTGATAAGCGCCCAACGAATGATGTAGCCTTGTATGCACCGCACCAGGATATACCAAGTGTGCCAATGCCATTTGTTGAATACGGCGTAAGCGTTGGTAATAGGGGTGTTCAATAATGCTAAAAATGAGCGGATGTTGTATGGTAATAAAGCCATACACCGGGTCGTTAATAATTTTTCGTCGCGTACTTGTATTAGTAGTTGTAGGCATTCAAGCTTGTTTTAACGCCAGTTCACCAAACTAGTGAGCGGATAGCGTATGTTTTGATAACCCATCATATCCACTTTAACAGTACCTACCACTATGGGGCTTTCAATACGAATAGGAATGTGGTTGGCATCGTCGGTTACCCAAACAGTCATTTTTTCGCCACCTTCGAAAATAGTACCCTTAATTAAAAGCGGACTAAACTTGATGGCTCTGAACTTGCCATACTTTGTTTTAATAGTTTCTTTACCTAAGTAGCGTATGTATAAATCGTATACGTTGTTATCTAAAAACATGCTGAAGGGTATTTTATCTTCAGGCTTGTACTTGTTGTAGTCGATGTTTCTTGCGTAGTATATACTGCTCAGAACATCTTGAACGCAGTTGGGTACTTTAAATACACCTTTGTCGGTGATAGCAGTATTCGTTTGTTGGTTAAACGATACCGACTCGTTGATTTTATAACCACCCTCATCAACATTGCGAGCAAATTTGTATGGCTGTAAGGTAGCAGTATCTATAAAGCTCTCGTATTTATCACGTACTTTAAAAATCCAGTCATACTTACTATTGCTGGTGCCAGTACCTACAATATGGTAAATAGGTTTGTTATTAAAGCGTTCTAATTGTGTAGTAAATGTTGCAGTTCCGGCATTTACATAAATACCAATAACATTATAAAAAACGGTATAATCAATGCGCTCACCAGCCTGAAAGGCATGGTTACGTATGCTACAGAAATCGTCGCCAGCATTAAGCCGCAGACTTGTAACAATTGTTGTTAAGAGAATAACTATTTTTTTCACGGTTCGGGTGTTGTTACTTCAGGTTTTGAAAATAATCTAATACTCAGTACAAATATGCTGCCAGCCATAGCGGGTATTATCAAGTTTAACAACCAAATTCCAGCAGCGGTATAAATAATTCCTTGGTGGTTACTACTTAACAAGCCGAATAGTTGTAAGCTAGCTTGTCCTCGTAAGCCTAACTCCGCCATTGGAATGGTAGGTACCACTGCCATCACTAGAAAAAATACACATACCAGCCATATACCCGCCAATAAAGGCAACTGCACATTAAATACTTGCAGCATTAACCAATATTGCAAAATAAATACAACATAACGGCTTATAGATAGCGTTAAAATTCTTGTTAATTCACGCCAATGAAAATCTTCGAGGTGTTGAATAAAGTAACGGTATTTGTGTACCCAACTAATACGTTCAAACACTTTGGTAAGCCAACTTAACTTGTAATACACCAGTACAAATACTAAAGCAATAATACCCATTGCATAAGCAAAGCCCCAAAACCAAAAATCACTGAGGTCGTGCATGAGGCCGCTATTGGGCCATAAGTACATACGGAGATATATTAAGCCCACTACACCCATAATAAGTGTTACAATCAATTGTGCTAAGCCTGCTACAACGGTAAATGCTACACTACGCAACCTATTGCCCTCGCCCATGTGTAATACACGCCCCACATATTCGCCCAGTCTGTTAGGAACAAATAAACTAAATGCCAACCCGCTTAACACCGATTTATAGGCTGTAAAAAGACTAATACGTTGCACCGGTTTCACCAACACTTGCCACTTGCGAGCCTCTATACCCCAATTCACAAGGGTAAGCAATGCAACAGCCATAAGCTTCCAACGGTTGGTACCATCCCAAGCGTGTTGTAATAGCTCCCATGCCGGCATGCTATTAGGTTGTTGTTGTACCTTACGGTAAATGCTGTACGCAAGCACCATAAATAAAATGGGACCAACTACATAGTTTAAAATAATCTTGTACTGCTTTTTTAGTTTCATATTGGTGGTGGCCAAACGTACATAAAGCCAATCATTTACCGTAAGGTAATTGTAATTGCATTGTAAAAAAAGCTTTGATTAATTTGGCAGCGAAATGCAACAACAAAATTCTGTAATTCTCGGTATCGATCCTGGTACGCAAGTAATGGGATACGGTGTATTGGCAGTATATAACAATAAGCCACGCGTACTACTGATGGATGTATTACATATGAGTAGTAAGTCTGATGTGTACGAACGCTTACATACCATACACGCAAAGGTTGCAGATTTAATTCGATTGTATAGGCCAAGTACTTTTGCCATTGAAGCACCTTTTTTTGGCAAAAATGTGCAAAGTATGCTTAAACTTGGGCGAGCACAGGGTGTGGCCATTGCGGCAGCCATGCAAGCGGGTTTATCGGTTACAGAGTACAGCCCCAAAAAGGTGAAACAATCTATTACAGGTAATGGTAATGCCGATAAAGAGCAAGTTTGGAAAATGCTACAAACAGTATTGCAAATAGATGAGCAACCGCAGTACTTCGATGCAACCGATGCATTGGCTGTTGCCTTATGCCATTATTATCAATCACAAAACCCGTTGGCTAAAGTAGGAAAAGGCCTAAAAGGCTGGGAAGAGTTTATTGCAAAAAATCCTGATAAGGTGGTGCGTAAGTAATAGCATTTATTCTTCGGCAATTTCTACTACCATTAAGTAACCGTATCCGCCACCAATACTTTTTAGTGCTTGTATCCAACGCAGTTGTTCGCTTTGTATGTTAACACCATCATTGTTCCAAATTTCTGGGCTGCATAAGCAGCCTAAGCTGGGCGAACAAGGGTAGTATGGTTGTTGTTGATAATACAAAGGGTTAATAGCAGTACCGTGTGCAATTATTTCGGTTCTGCCAAGCTTACCAGCATGATAACTTTCCCACAAGGCATCGTAATCGGCAAAAGGGGTGAGTAGTTGCTTGTAACTATTGTACCAACTTATGCTGCTGTCGTTAAAAAATATTGATGCGCTTGCCTCAAAAGGTAATTGCATTTGAAGGTTGGTAGTTGGGCCAATCCAATCGTTATTAGATACTGCAAATCCACGAAGTACATATAACCCTTGTGGTGTATTGCCGTTGGTGAGGTAATAAGGTAAGTTGGTAATAGAACGTGCTAGTTGTGTTGCTTTGAAAACCTTTCCTGTACTGTCTTTCAGCCATTCGTGTTGTTGATTTCGTATCATCACAAAACCAGGTTTGTTACGGTTACGATATTGAAAGCTAACAACGAGTATTTGTTGTGGTAGCAATGCCTTGTTCAGTAATTCATTTACCGTAAGGTAGCGTTGTTTCGTATGGCCCTTACGGTAAATGGATACTTGTAATGTATCTACCATATCTGCTGCTGAAAGTGTTGGATAAATTTTATTTAGTTGCAAGTATTCGTAAGCCATGGCACGCACTTTACTATTGCTGATGTTGGGTAGTACTTGTTGTATTTCAGTAACATATTGCTTAGGGTACAAGGTGTACAACATTTCTAGCAATGCTCGTTGATGACTTGTTGGCAATACTTGCCATTGGTTAAAGTGATGTACAATAACGCTATGCATATTAACGGGGCGATATTGCATTAACTCCATAGCCCAAAATGCCCCAGCAATACGTGGATAATTATCGTAATGTAATGGTAGTAATATGTTGGTTTGTACTTGTTGTTGGAGTTGGTGGGTAATGCTATCGCGGTTGTCCTTTGCAGTAAATGGAAATACAGTTTGGGCGGGTGCTATATGAGCAAGCCATAGAGCTATAACAAAAAAGCAATATCTACGCATACTTGCAAGATATTGCTTTAAAGGAAGTAGGAAGAATTGTATGATGAAAGAGGTTGGTTTAACTAACGTTTTTCAAATACTTGGCTACCACATCTTCTAATGCTTCGCGGTTGATAGGTTTGGTCATGAAGTCGTTCATACCAGCTTCAATACACTTATCCATTTCTCCTTTCAGGGCACCAGCAGTAAGGGCTACAATGGGTACCGGATTGGCTTTATCGGTTGGCATTTTGCGTATTTCTCTAGTGGCAGTGTAGCCATCCATTTCTGGCATTTGTAAATCCATTAAAATAATGTCTGGCCTAAATCGGTTATAAAGGTTAATAGCTTCTTTACCATTTAAAGCTTTGAGAATGGTGGCTGTAGGATAATTCATTTGTATGATGGTAGTAGAAAGCAGCATATTCACTGCATTGTCTTCTACTATTAAAACGGTTGGTCCTTTATCTGCGGCATTATCATCGTCGGTAATGGTTGGGTTCATTTGTAGTACGCGTTGCGATGCATCGGCATTGGTTGATTTACCGTAAGGTGAAACAGCTGCTTTTAAGCGTGCCATAGCTTCGAATAGTACGGTTAGTTTAACAGGTTTTAGTAGCTGTGCCTTAACATCTAATGCTTGACATTCTTGTAATAACAGTGCATCGTCGGCCATGTTATGCAGAAGTATAATGGGGAGTACATCGGCGGTGAGGTGTAAGCGGTTACGAACTTGTGCTGCTACTTCTAAACCTGTCATGTATGGCATGTTAAAGTCTATAATCATTAAGTCGTAATCGTTCTCAGGATGACTTAATTTCTCCAATGCCATAAAGCCATTAGCAACACCATCGGCTTGAATATTGAGGTGTTGCAACATATTCAGAATAATGTTGCGTGTACGTTCATTATCATCTACCACTAGCACATTTTTGTAATGGTCGGGTAACAAGGTTTCTACCTGTTGTGTATTTGGGTAGGTAAGTTGAATGGTAAATGAGAATTCGCTACCTGTTCCTGGCTCGCTTCGAAGTGCAAGTTCACCACCCATTTTGGCAAGCAGCATTTGCGAAATTACTAAGCCTAGTCCTGTTCCGCCATACTTGCGAGTGGTAGAAGTATCGGCTTGTGAGAACATTTTGAAGAGTTTCTTTTGATCGTCTTGCGAAATGCCAACACCGGTATCACGAACGGCAACCCTAATTTGTGTGGTGTTATTATGTGGATGAATGGCAACAAGTTTTACGGAAAGCTCTACCTCGCCGCGATGGGTGAATTTAACGGCATTGCTAAGTAGGTTCACTAGCACTTGTTTCAAACGGACAGGATCTGTGTGTAGTGTACGAGGAATATTAGGATCAATATCAAGCATGAGCTCAATTCCTTTTTTTGAGGCAGCCAATTTGAGCATATCGGTAGATTGCTCTATGAGGCTAACAAAGTCGGTCTGCACTACATCAAGTTCTAACTTACCGGCTTCAATTTTCGATATATCGAGAATGTCGCTGATTAATG
>DMPB01000143.1:0-135 GCA_003456175.1 Chitinophagaceae bacterium
GTTGTGTCACTCACTTCAACTTTTAGTACTACTATCATCAACCCCAAAGTTAGCCCAGCCTAATTGGGGTTGTTTTCTTTACCATAAAGTTCGCTACTTTCATTAAGCACTAAAACGCATATGCTTTATTTGGTA
>DMPB01000143.1:369-560 GCA_003456175.1 Chitinophagaceae bacterium
ACGCATATGCTTTATTTGGTACCAACCCCACTTGGCAATTTAAAAGACATTACTTTCAGGGCAATAGAAACATTGCAACAAGTAGATGTTATTTTATGTGAAGACACGCGTACCAGCAGTAAGTTACTACAGCATTACAACATTCAAAAACCAGTATCGCCTTACCATCAACATAACGAACATAAAGTAGC
>DMPB01000143.1:801-10113 GCA_003456175.1 Chitinophagaceae bacterium
GACATAAAGTAGCGCAACATCTTGTACAACAAATGCAAGCTGGCAAAACCATGGCACTTATTACCGATGCTGGCACGCCCGGCATTAGCGACCCCGCCTATCTGCTGGTACAAGCCTGTATTGCAGCCAATGTAACTATTACATCACTACCGGGTGCCACTGCCTTTGTACCAGCACTTGTAAATAGCGGATTACCCACGCACAGTTTTTGCTTCGAGGGTTTTCTGCCGCTTAAAAAAGGGCGCCACACTATGCTTACGCAATTGGCTACCGAACAACGTACCATGATTTTTTATGAAAGTCCGATGCGTTTGGTTAAAACACTACAAGAAATGAGCACTTATTTCGGTGCCGACAGGCCAGCGGCTGTTAGTAGAGAACTTACTAAAATGTTCGAAGAAAATGCTAGAGGTACTTTAGCCACGTTAGCAGAACACTTTCAGCAAAAACAAGTAAAAGGCGAAATTGTATTAATTGTAGGTGGCGCCCCTAAAAAGTTAAAAGAAAAAACGAAATATCAAAACAATACAGAAGATGATGCGTAACAGTTAGGTAAGTAGTAGTTTCGCATTGTATCATTTACCGTAAGGTGTTATTTATTAAATCGTAATTGCATGCAACAAGAACAAAACAATCAATTGAATATTGAAATTACAGAAGAAATTGCTGAGGGTACTTATGCAAACCTCGCCATTATAACACATAGCCACGCTGAGTTTGTAGTAGATTTTGTGAATGTGATGCCAGGCGTTCCTAAAAGCAAGGTTAAAAGCAGAATTATTTTAACGCCTATGCATGCCAAGCGTTTCATGAAAGCCATGATTGATAATATTGAGAAGTATGAACAAGTGAATGGCGATATTCAAGATTTAGAGCAAATTGAAATACCGATGAATTTTGGCGGACCAACGGCACAAGCTTAAGCCAGCTTAAAAAGCTAGCATGCTTAAAAAGTGTATGGGCTCGCCTTCGGCGAGCCCATACACTTTTTGAACAACTATGCAGGCCTAGCTATGAGAAATACTTCTGAACCGCTACGTGGAGCTATAGAGTTGTAGCAAGGTGCTAGTGTTTGTAACTGAAACCTTGCGGTGAATAAAGTAGTGTACTCCTCAATGCTACCGCCAAAGGGCGGGCCGCCTTCAAAACTGCGATTAAATAATACGCCCACCAGCTTCCCTTGCGCATGCAAAAGCTCATGCATTTTAACCACGTACCTACTACGCAAATCGGGATGAAGGGCACAAAAGAATGTTTGCTCTACAATTAAATCAAACTGTTCTTGCATATCAAAGAAATCGGCCGTTAATACACGAACAGCACTGCCATAAACAGATAATTGCTGTTGTATTGTAGCTGTAACCAATGGCGCAATATCTACTACAGTAATATTGGTGAATCCTTTATCGAGTAAATAAGCCGCTTCGTAAGCATTACCACATCCAGGAATGAGTATACGCAAGTGCTTATCTGTTAACTGATCAAAATAAGTGGCTAATGGTGTACTACAACTCCCAATATCCCAACCCGTTTGCTGTTGCTGGTATCGTTGGTTCCAGTAGGCGGCATCTAAATTTTGACTCATGATCTTTCAATTATTACGAAAGTACTAAGAACAGCATCTTATCCGTGAGGATATCCGACTATTCATAATTACTTTTAAAGCTAACAATACATTACTATGAAAACCAACGATATTACTATCGACAATTACTTAGACAGCCATTACATACACCGCAGTAATTGGCTAAGAGCTGCAGTACTTGGTGCTAACGATGGCATTATTTCTGTATCGAGTTTAGCCATTGGCGTGGCTACCGCAAGTACCACAAGAGATGCAATACTACTAGCAACAGTAGCAGGCTTAGTAGCAGGTGCATTATCGATGGCAGCAGGCGAGTATGTATCGGTAAGTTCGCAAACCGATATTGAAAAGGCAGATATTGAACGCGAAAAAATAGAACTCGAAACCATGCCAGAAGTAGAGTTGCAAATACTTGCGCAGATTTATGAAAAAAGAGGCTTATCTAAAACAACGGCACTGCAAGTAGCACAAGAATTAACAGCTGCCGATGCATTAGGTGCACACGTGAGAGATGAGTTAGGCATCACCGAAGTAAGTCAGGCCAAACCAATACAAGCTGCTTTTGCATCGGGTGCTGCTTTTACCGTTGGCGGCTTGCTACCGTTATTGGTAGCCATATTCGCACCAGTAACTGGCATGGAATATTATTTGTATGCTTTCACAATTGTATCGTTGGTTGCTTTAGGTGCGGTTGCTGCTACAACAGGTGGCTCCAACATTACCAAAGCAGTATTACGCATTACCATTTGGGGTACCATTGCTATGGGGCTTTCTGCTGTTGTAGGCTATGCTTTTGGTGTGAAAGTGTAACTAACGCCATTATGCAATAGGTACTACCTTACGGTAAATACAAACGTGAACAAGCATTTACCGTAAGGTAAAAGTGTATTATTTAAAAGCAATTCACCACATTTAATTTGTCGTTAAAATACAAATAGGCACTAGTTGGTATGAATAGTTTCATACATCTTTATTCACAATTACTATTTTAAGCTGATGTCAGTACTCGGTTCTTTCATACAAAACTCAACACAAATGTTCAAACAAGCCTACCATGGTGTACGCATGTTGATACTATTTGTTTTGGCAGTTGTGATGGGAGTACAAATAGTTGTTGGAAGTAACATAGCTGTAACAACTAGCCAAGTTACCTATAAGAAGCTAAGTACCAACCAAGTTCATAAACAGCCTGCGCTTAGTGATAACATTCTTGCTGTTTTAGAAACGATTAGTGATGATGATAATGATGAAGACGATAAAAAAACTACTAGTAATACAACCTACTATTTAGGCAGTAATGTAGCGCCTCACTTAATAGCACTTTGCTTTTCGTCGGCTGTTCAACAACGCATAAGTTATTTAGAACAAGCCGTTTCTAACAGACCAACGATTCCTTACTTTCTTTTGTACCACTCGTGGAAGAGTGACTTATTATTAGTATCGTAACAGAACACAGTATTCTCTACTGTTCAAAGTGCTTCATTACAAATGGAGTACGAAGTTTCATTTACCATACTAAAATAACTTATTCATGAAGCGAATAATACTACTCGCTGCGACTATTATTGCATTGACCCAATACGCATGCAAGCATGAGGAATACGAAACAAATGAATCAAATACTTTTATTTTAACCAGCCCCATTCAAAAAGATACTAGTGTTTTTCAGGAATATGTAGCTCAAATTCATGCAGCTAACCACATTGAGGTACGTTCACAAGAAAAAGGATATCTTGATAAGATATTTATTGATGAAGGGCAGTTTGTTCAAAAAGGACAACCGCTATTTAAAATTATGCCAGCCATCTATCAGGCTGAGGTAGAAAAAGCTACCGCAGAAGTAGCTTATGCAGAAGTGGAGTATCAAAACTCAAAAAGTCTTGCCGATAACAATGTAGTATCAATGAATGAACTCGCATTAGCAAAAGCAAAACTCAGCAAAGCAAAAGCAGAACTACAACTTGCAAAAACACATTTAGGTTTTACTGAAATTAAAGCACCATTTAGTGGCATTGTTGGCAGACTAAACAAAAGACTAGGAAGCCTTATTGATGAAGGCGAATTACTAACTACACTCTCCGACAATAGTAAAATGTGGGTATACTTCAATGTGCCAGAAGTTGAATACCTAGATTATATGAAGAAGCGTACCACAAATACCCTGCAAAAAGTGTGGTTACAAATGGCGAACAAGCAAGTATTTGAACAAGAAGGCGTTGTTGAAACAATTGAATCAGATTTTAACAACGAAACGGGAAATATTGCATTTAGAGCCACCTTTACTAACCCTAAAGGATTACTACGCCATGGGGAAACGGGTAATATACTTCTTCCTGTATCATTTAAGGGTGCTACGCTTATTCCACAAAAAGCAACTTACGATGTACTAGATAGGAAGTACGTGTATGTAGTTGACGCCAACAACACACTTCATGCAAGAGAAATTACGGTTGCCATGGAAATGCCGCATGTATATGTGGTATCATCTGGACTTAAAGCTGAAGATAAAATTTTGGCCGAAGGACTAGGCAAAGTAAAGAACAATGAAAAAATACAATACAAATTCATTCCTTATCAACAAGAATTAGATGCTTTGAATAGCCTTCATGCAGAATAAATCAAGAACCGTAAAATCGAAATTATGTTTAACAAGTTTATACAACGGCCGGTTCTTGCTATTGCCTTATCCGTGGGTATTGTATTCATGGGTTTATTGGCTATCAAAACATCGCCTGTTGCACAATTCCCAGATATTGCTCCACCACGAGTAAATATATTTATTGAATTTCCCGGCTCTAATGCCGATGTTTTAGTAAAGTCTACAGTTACCATCCTAGAGCGTGCTATCAATGGTGTTCAAGGTATGCAGTATATGCTTTCAGATGCTACCAGCGCCAGTGAAGCCTCGTTACAAGTGGTATTTGAACCAGGTACCGACCCCACACTAGCAGCAGTAAGGGTAAAATCGAGAGTAGACCAAGTAATGACCAACCTGCCACCTTTGGTGCAAAGAGAAGGTGTGATTATTACACCGCTTCAACCAAGTATGTTAATGTACTTGAACTTGTACAGCAAAGACAACAAGGTAGATGAAAAATTCTTATTCAATTATGCTAATACTTACATACTTCCAGAATTACAACGAATAAACGGAATGGGATTTGCGCAAGCCATTGGCAGTAGAGCATTTGCAATTAGAGTTTGGCTAAATCCTGAGAGAATGAGAGCTTATAGTATTTCGGCAGATGAAGTACTAAAAGCTATTGACGAACAAAGCATTTTAGCCAGGCCTGGAAGGGTTGGTTTAAGTTCTGGCAAAACAGCACAATCGCAAGAATATGTGTTTACCTACAAAGGGTGGTTTAACACCCCTGAACAATATCAAAATATTGTTATAAGGGCAAACTCAGAAGGAGAAATATTAAAACTAAAAGATATTGCTGAAGTTGAGGTTGGTAGCGAGTTTGTAGATATTTATTCTAATAAAGATGGCCACCCATCTGCATCACTCAAACTAAAACAAATTCCGGGCAGTAATGCTAGTAAAGTAATTGAAGATGTAAAGGCAAAACTAGAAGAACTCAAAAAAGATTTCCCTCCGGGTATTGACTATGAAATCAATTACGACGTTTCAAAATTTGTAGATGCATCTATTGAAAAGGTATTGCATACTTTACTAGAAGCATTCGTATTGGTAACAATTGTGGTGTTCTTATTTTTAGGCGATGTACGTTCTACCATTATTCCTATTCTAGCGGTACCAGTTTCTTTAATTGGGGCTTTCGTACTTATGAATGTATTTGGGTTAAGCATTAACCTTATTACTTTATTCGCATTGGTATTAGCCATAGGTGTAGTAGTAGACGACGCAATTGTTGTAGTAGAAGCCGTGCACGTTAAAATGGAAGAAGAACACCTATCGCCTTTTGCTGCTGTGAAAAAAGTAATACGAGAAATTAGTGGTGCCATTATTGCCATAACACTTGTAATGACTTCGGTATTTGTACCCATCGCTTTTATGACAGGCCCTGTAGGTGTTCTATATCGTCAGTTCTCTTTAACTATGGCCAGCGCTATTGTTATATCGGGCTTTGTTGCGCTAACATTAACACCAGTGCTGTGTGCCATTTTACTCAAAAACACACACGGTAAGCCCAAGCGTAAAACACCTGTCACAATTTTTTTAGATTGGTTTAATAAGAACTTTGAAAGAGCAACAGGTCGTTATACTCGCTTTCTGCTACTTATTGTAAACCGTAAAACTGTTACCTATGGTATTCTATTACTTTTTGGGTTTGGCATTGTAAGTGTTGACAAAACACTTCCTGCAGGATTTATACCAAGTGAAGATCAAGGACAGATTTACGCCATCATTCAAACGCCTCCTGGCACTACCCTAGAACGCACCAACGAAGTATCGAAGCAGTTACAACATGTAGCCAAAGAAGTAGAAGGGGTTTCGTCTGTTACCTCACTAGCAGGCTATGAAATTCTTACAGAAGGTAGAGGCTCTAATGCGGGCACTTGCTTAATCAATCTCAAAGATTGGTCGGAACGTAAAGCTTCTGTAAAAGAAATTATTAAAGCACTAGAAGAAAAATCAAAAGACCTCCCCGCCAATATCGAATACTTTGAACCACCTGCAGTTCCTGGCTATGGCAGTTCAGATGGTTTTTCTTTACGGCTGTTAGACAAACATAGCGATGTAGACTATCAAGAATTTGATAAGGTGAATGCAGACTTTCTCACTGCTTTAAAAAAGCGTAAAGAACTAACCGGTTTGTTCGCATTTTATTCGGCTAAGTATCCGCAGTACGAAATTTTGGTAGATAATCAATTAGCAATGCAAAAGGGTGTTTCGGTTGGCGATGCTATGGAGAATTTAAATATTATGATTGGCAGCACCTATGAGCAAGGCTTTATACGCTTCAATAACTTTTATAAAGTATATACACAGGCAGGCCCCGAATTTAGAAAGCAACCTTCTGATATTTTGAATATGTTCATTAAGAATGATCATGGCGAAATGGTTCCTTATTCTGCTTTTATGCGTATTAAAAAAACGCAAGGTCCTAACGAAATTTCTCGATACAATCTATACACTTCATCGCTTATTAATGGCATACCTGCAAAGGGATACTCCTCTGGCGATGCTATTAAAGCAATTAAGGAGGTGGCAGCTCAACATTTACCGCAAGGTTATGATATTGCTTGGGAAGGATTATCGTACGATGAAGCACGGCGTGGTAATGAAGCACTGTACATTTTCGCTGTTGTTATATTTTTTGTGTATTTAATTTTAGCTGCACAATACGAAAGCTTTCTACTTCCACTAGCAGTATTGCTCTCCATTATTCCTGGCATATTCGGCTCGTTCTTATTACTAAAAACAATGGGCTTAGCGAACGATGTATATGCACAAGTTGGCCTGATAATGCTAGTAGGATTACTTGGAAAAAACGCAGTACTTATTGTTGAATTTGCTGTACAAAAACACAACAAGGGCATGTCTGTTTTTGATGCTGCAATCGAAGGTGCCAAGGCTCGTTTCAGACCTATTCTTATGACTTCATTTGCATTTATTGCGGGCCTTATCCCATTAGTACTAGCAAAAGGTGCAGGTGCTATTGGTAATCATACTATTGGCGCCTCTGCACTTGGTGGTATGCTGTTCGGAACTGTTTTTGGTGTAATTGTTGTACCCGGACTTTATTACATTTTCGGAAAGCTACAAGAAGGAAAACATTTAATACGCGACGAAGATGAAAACCCACTCAGTGAAGATTTTGTAGAAAATAGTGCTGATGCAGCACTTAGCAAAAAGATTCAAAAAATTATCAAACGAATCAGAAACAATAAAAATGAAAATAAAAATATATAACAAAGTCTGGCTCATAACCATAGCGATATGGTTAACCGCTTGTAAAATTCCAACCATTACAAGCAAAACAGCAAGTACAAGTATGCCTAAAAACTTTGCACTAACCACCACGCAAGACAGCACCAATATTGCAGATCTTGAATGGCGTACTTACTTTAACGACCCCTATTTAATTGCATTAGTTGATACGGCTCTACAGCACAATCAAGAATTAAATATTGTGCTGCAAGAAATAGCAATAAGTAACAATGAAATTATGGCTAAACGTGGGGAGTATTTACCGTTTGTACAACTCAATGCTGGCGCACTTCACGATAGGTCGGGCAAATACACTTGGAATGGTTTCAATGAAGAAGATTTAAAAGCCAATCCTGATAAAGGCCCAAAATACTTTGGCGATTTTATGATTGGGGCTACAATGGCTTGGGAGTTAGATGTTTGGAAGAAACTTAGAACAGCAAAAAAGTCGGCAGTGTTACGCTACTTAGCAACTACCGAGGGTAAGCATTTTTTGGTAACCAATATCATTGCTGAAATTGCCAACAGCTATTACGAACTTATGGCACTCGATAATATGTTGGCCATTATTCGGCAAAACATAGCAATACAAAGCAATGCCTTGCAAGTTGTAAAACTCGAAAAAGATGCTGCCAAAGTATCGCAGCTGGCAGTGAACCGTTTTGAAGCACAACTGCTCAATACACAAAACTTACAGTATGCCATTGAGCAACAAATTATAGTAACAGAAAATACTATTCGATTACTTACAGGCCAAACTTCGCAACGCATTGAACGCAACCAGAATTTTGAACAACTGCAAATCAATGCCATTGCAGCAGGTTATCCGAGCCAACTACTTAGTCATCGTCCAGATGTTCGACAGGCCGAGTTAGAGGTTGCTGCAAGTAAGTTAGATGTTGCAGTTGCTAGAGCCAACTTCTTGCCATCGTTTCGCCTTACGGCAAATATGGGCTTGAATGCATTTAATCCTACCTATGTATTCAGGCCCGATGCCATCATGTATCAACTTGCAGGCGATGCTATTGCACCATTCATTAACAGAAAGGCTATAGAAGCCAACTATCGTAATGCTAACGCAAAACAAATACAAGCTGCTTTTAATTATGAACGTACCATTGTAGCCGCCTATCTCGAAGTAATCAATCAACTTTCGAGTGTTGCACAATACAACAATAGCTATACAACAAAGGCGAAAGAGGTAGCAATACTCACACAATCCATTAATATTTCGAATGATTTGTTTCGCTCTGCCCGAGCCGATTACATTGAAGTATTACTTACCCAAAAAGAAGCCTTAGATGCTAAAATAGAACTCACCGAAATTAAACTACAACAACTACATGCCCATGTGAACATTTACAAAGCACTCGGCGGCGGTTGGAAGTAGCATATTCATGATAACATAAAATTACCTTACGGTAAATGCAAAACAATTACAGCCACTATATGTGGCTGTAATTGTTCTATTGAATACTATTTTACTGGTAGCACCTTACGGTAAATGAAAAAAAAATTTCTAGTACAGCTTACCCTTTGTTGAATTACTACTAAAAAAGGTAAAGGGAACATACATTTTTTTAAACCGTCAACTAAGAATATAATACCATGCGGAGGTCATTTTTCTACTTGTGAAAGCACCATCTCCGCAGTCACTCTATGGTCAAATTTGCGTAGAGTAACTTTTTTCTAAGAAAATCGGCTGAAAGCCTTACTGTGTAAGGGTTTCAGCCGATTGCCAGCGGAGAGAGAGGGATTCGAACCCCCGGACCTGTTACAGTCAACGGTTTTCAAGACCGCCGCATTCGACCGCTCTGCCACCTCTCCA
>DMPB01000143.1:10350-10514 GCA_003456175.1 Chitinophagaceae bacterium
CCATCTCTCCGGGTGCAAAATAAGGGGTATGCTTTTTTATGAACAAAAAAAATTTGCTCGTGGGCGCACACAATCATTTGCCGTAAGGGATATACCTTACTTTTGCAGCCGTTTATGCAATCAATAGAAGCTTTATTACCGCAACTGAATACGCCTCAGCCCAT
>DMPB01000132.1:0-6288 GCA_003456175.1 Chitinophagaceae bacterium
GTAAAATGCATGCTGGCTATGCTGATAGGGTATTTCAACGTTCATACCATAAATGCTAGTAACCAAAATAGGTAATGATAGTATGATGGTAATGCTTGTGAGCCGCTTCATTACGTTGTTTAAGTTATTACTGATAATGCTGGCAAATGCATCCATCGTACTACTTAAAATGTTGGTGTAAATATTGGCCATTTCTAGCGCCTGACTGGTATCTACAATTAAATCTTGTAAAAATTCTCTCTCTTCTTCGTTGAGCGATAAAAAGTTGGTGCGTTCCATTTTCATCATTAACATTTCGTTGCTACGCAATGCAGTAACGAAATACACCAAGCTCTTTTGAATACGCATCAGGTTGAGTAACTCCTCATTTCGGTTACTATCGTACAGCTTTTGTTCGTAAAGGTTACGCTGATGGTTGATTTCTTTCAAATACTCTAAAAAGTTGGTAACCACTTTTTCGAAAATCTTCAATACCATCATGTTTCGCTTATCGGGATGTCTGCGTTCAAAACTGTTCAAAAACTTTTTGATGGCACCATTATCGAAACTGTTAACAGTTACAATTTGATTGTGTGTAAGAATAATACAAATAGGAATGGTGATGTAATAAGCATCACTATCATTAAAAGAGTTGTTTTCGGCAGGGGTTTTAATAACAATGAATTTCACATTGTCTTCAAGCTCAAAACGTGGACGCTCATCAATGTCTAACGAATCTCTAAGAAACTCAATAGGAATATCGAGCGAGTTACTTAATTCTATAAATTCTTCTTCTTTAAAAGGTGGAACAAGATTAACCCAAGTGCCATTCTCAGGTTTATCTATTTCAACGGTTTGGTGGTTTACATTTTTGAAATACTGTATCATAGCTTACCCGTTGATTTTAATGAAGCGAAGTTAGTGGGCCAATGTTAGCTGAATGTCAATTCATTATGCATCGAATTCTCCGATAGGCCTTACTTTCAATTTCGGTAAAAAACTCATTACCATAGCAACAAAGCTCATTACCGACTGCAAATACAGTGGCCATTTGGCATCAGGACAAATTCCTTCTCTGCAACCACTAAACAGCATTACCAAGTACAAACTGTAAGAAAATAAGATAGTAGTTGTAAAAAAGTTGATACGCTTTGCCCAAACTTTAGGAATCACGAATAATACAGAACAAATGAATCCGATAATAGCAATTAGCTTAGCGGGTTTTCCTAAGTTCAACTGTTCGCTCACTTTACCCTGTATACCACTCACCGTAACATCTACAACCGGTATGTAACTCCATGGTAAAAAGCAAAGTGCAAACATGGCAACAAGTGCTACAATACCAATTGTTTGAGCGTGTTTCATGGTATATTTTTTACCTTGTGTTACAAAAAAACCGCCTTTGAAGGCGGTTCGACAATTGAGGTCCCGAGCGGATTCGAACCGCTGTAGAAGCTTTTGCAGAGCTCTGCCTAGCCACTCGGCCACAGGACCGTTATCTCGTTCGAGGGCTGCAAAAATAAGGGGATTTCATTCACAAATACCTACCGATATTTGCTTTTTCTAAAAAAACTTTTTACAACCGCTTACATATGAAAAGAATTGCTGAAAGTGAGTTAATTATTAACAACAGAGGGGCGATATATCACCTCGATGTTAGACCAGAAGAGATAGCTACTACCATTATAACCGTTGGCGACCCTCAAAGAGTGAAGGAGGTATCTAAGCACTTTGATCGAATTGAACATCAGTGCGAGCATCGTGAGTTTATAACGCATACAGGCTATATTGGGAAAAAGCGTGTTAGCTGCGTTGCAACAGGTATTGGTCCGGATAATATTGATATTGTATTGAACGAATTAGATGCGCTTGTTAATATTGATTTTGAAACTCGTACTATTAAGCAGCAATTAACCCAACTTAACATTATTCGTATTGGCACAAGCGGATCATTACAAGCCGATATTCCGGTGGAGGGATTTGTTGCAAGTACGCATGGCTTAGGCTTAGATAATCTATTGAACTTTTATCGCCTACAACAGAGCGACGAAGAAAATGCTATCCTTCAACATTTTGTAACACACACCCAATTAGGTGGCACCATAACACACCCATACATTGCAGCTGCCGGAGCAAGTGTGTTAAAACACTTTGTAGAAGGCTTTTATCATGGTATTACAGTTACCTGCCCGGGCTTTTATGGCCCACAAGGCAGGGTATTACGTTTAGGAATTGCACAGCCCGATTTAATTAACATGCTAACTAGCTTTAGCTATGGCAACCATCGTATCAGCAATTTTGAAATGGAAACAAGTGCCATATATGGTTTAGGTAAGTTATTGGGGCATCAGTGTCTAAGCTTAAATTGTATTGTGGCCAACCGTGTACGCCAAGAGTTTGCACAAGATGCTGCCGGAGCAGTAGAAAAACTAATTGTAAAAGCACTTGGAATTATTGAAAATATTTAATCATTTGCGCAAGCATGCAATTTCATAAATATCAAGGTACAGGTAACGATTTCGTTATCATAGATAATCGTGATGGCAGTATTCAATTATCAAATGAACAAGTTGCTTTTTTATGCGACCGAAAGTTTGGTATTGGTGCCGACGGCCTAATGTTACTGCAAAACAAAGCAGGATACGATTTTGAAATGGTATACTATAATAGCGATGGCAAGCCAAGTACCATGTGCGGCAACGGTGGCCGCTGCTTGGTTAAATATGCTTACGAAGTGGCAGGCATCAACAAAAATGAATATCATTTTTTAGCTATTGATGGGCCACACAAGGCCAATATCGACTTTAATGGTTGGGTGAACTTACACATGATTGATGTTCCATTGATTCAAAGCGATGGTAGCGATAGTGTTTTAAATACCGGTAGTCCGCATTTTGTGAAAATTGTTGACGATGCCGCCACTTACGATGTGGTAAGGGTTGGTAAGCTCATTCGATATTCCGACAAATATGCCGAAGAGGGTATTAACGTGAACTTTGTAGAGCGCCTTAGCGACGATCATATTTATGTTCGTACTTACGAACGTGGTGTAGAAAATGAAACTTTAAGTTGCGGCACTGGTGTTACAGCATCGGCCTTGGTAATGTGGCATAACGACCGTGGCTTTAACAGAGTAGAAGTAACCACCCCCGGAGGCAACCTTGCTGTTGAATTCGACCGAATAGATGAGCATAGTTTCAATAATATTTGGCTTTGCGGGCCAGCAACACAAGTGTTTGCAGGCACAATTCAACTTTCTAAATAATGAAAAGCAGCACTTGGTGCTGCTTTTTTATTATAAATACCTTTCGGTAAATATTGATATAAATGCCACTTAAGGCAAATAGGAATTTTCAAAAAATAAATAGATTACCACAATGTAAATTGTACCTCAGCGCAGCCATTTACCGTAAGGTGAACACAATAACCATTTAAAATGCCGATACCATTAAGGCTATGGGCAACTATGAGGATAAATAAGCAGTACATTTGCAGCCCCTAATAAATATCCACTTTATGAGGGTAAATGAATTTTCTTTGCTTTATTGCAAATATTAGAACAACCTCAACGAAAAGCGATACATTACTATGGCAAGAATTATAGGCATAGCCAACCAAAAAGGTGGTGTTGGTAAAACCACATCGGCCATTAACTTGGCTGCCAGCTTTGCGGTACTTGAATACAAAACGCTGCTGGTAGATGCCGATCCGCAGGCTAATAGTACTACGGGTATTGGCTTCGACCTTCATAATATTACCAGCAGTTTGTACGACTGTATGGTGAATGGTACGCCGGCAAAAGAAGTGGTTTTAAAAAGTGATATTCCTAATTTAGATCTTATTCCTTCGCATATTGATTTAGTGGGTGCCGAAATTGAAATGATTAACTACCCCAACCGCGAAAGTGTAATGAAGGGTATTTTAGAACCTATTGCCGATAATTACGATTTTATCATCATCGATTGTAGTCCTAGCTTGGGTTTAATTACCGTGAATGCATTGGTAGCAGCACATAGTGTAGCTATTCCGGTTCAATGTGAGTTTTTCGCTTTAGAAGGTTTAGGAAAACTATTGAATACCGTTAAAATTGTTCAAAGCAGGTTAAATCCTAATTTACAAATTGAAGGTATTTTAATGACGATGTACGATGGTCGCTTACGTTTGAGTAATCAAGTAGTTAGCGAAGTACGCCGCCACTTCGATGAGTTGGTATTCAATACTATAGTTCACAGAAACACACGTTTGAGTGAGGCGCCTAGCTTAGGTAAGCCTGTAGTTTTATACGATGCAGAAAGTAAAGGTGCTATTAACTACCTCAATTTGGCGAAAGAAATCTTGCAAAAAAATAATCTCACTAAAATCACACAAGAAGAAAGGGTAATAGAGTAGTGGTTACTAGTACATTTTCATTTACCGTAAGGTATTTCTAAATAGTGTTACAAATTAGTATATGGCAAAGTCGAACACGGGCAATAAGGAACTTTTAGGCAAGGGTATTCGTAGCTTATTGCAGAATATCAATGAAGATTTAAAAACTACTGAGGGTAACTTAAAGCCGCAAGTGGTAGAACAAACTACCGGCGTAATGCGTATTGCGTTGGCCGATATTCAGGTGAACCCTAAAAATCCGCGTCGCGATTTTGACGAAACTGCCTTGAACGAACTGGCTGCAAGTATTAAACTACACGACATTATTCAGCCCCTAACGGTTAGTAAGTTGGCTAATGGCAAGTATCAATTGATTGCCGGCGAACGCCGTTTTAGAGCTAGCAAAATTGCAGGACTTACCGATGTGCCAGCTTATATACGTGCCACTAACGACCAGCAGTTACTAGAACTTGCCTTACTTGAAAACTTACAACGTGAAGACTTAAATGCTATTGAGGTTGCTTTGAGTTATAAACGTATGATGGAAGAGTTAAGTTACACACAAGAGCAAGTAGCCGAACGTATGGGCAAAGAACGTAGTACTGTAACCAATTACTTACGTTTGCTCAAATTACCTCCAGACATTCAGCTAGCTGTACGCAAGAATAGCATTAGCATGGGCCATGCACGGGCATTGATTAACCTCGAAAATGTTGATGCACAATTATACATTTTTAAAGAAATTACCGAAAAAGGGCTCAACGTTCGCCAAACAGAAGATTTGGTTCGTAAGCAAGCAGCAGTGAAAGAGCAGGCTGTTAAACCTACCACAAAAGCAGAGCTTCCACCGGCATTCAAACGTATAGAAGATAACTTAGCATCGCATTTTGGTACAAAAGTTCGCCTGCAACACAGCAAATCGGGCAACGGAAGTATCACATTAGAGTATTACAGTTTGCAAGAGTTAAATAAAATCTTGGAACTACTTAATGTTAACGTAAGCTAATAGTTCATGCAGCGGTTCAAGTTCATGTTTTTGATAATGGTATTGCTAGGTACTTACCTTACGGTAAATGCGCAGCGTAACAGCAAAACCAGCTTAACAGAACAACAACTGTTTGTTAAAGATTCAGCAAGCCAACAAAAAACTAGCACCAAAGCTACTCCGCCAAAAAAAGATTCACTTGTTTTAAAACACAGTCCACGCAAAGCAGCTATACGCAGTGCCATTTTGCCCGGTTGGGGGCAAGCCTATAACCGTGAATATTGGAAGCTACCAATTGTATATGGTGCATTGGCCATACCTACCATCACCTTTTTATACAACAACACTTGGTATCGCAAAACTAAAGATGCATTCAATATTCGTGCTAGTAACGATACAGGCCGCTTTAGCGAAATAGACCCTAAACTTCAGGGATTAAGCGTTAATAGTTTACAATTTTATCGCAATACCTTCCGACAAGATAGAGATTATTCTGTGCTATGGTTTGTAATAGTTTGGGCATTAAACGTAGTAGATGCCACCGTGTTTGCACACCTCAAAGAATTTGATGTTAGCGATGATTTAAGCTTACGCATACAACCGCAAATCAATCAATTTAGAACACCCTCACTCGGGTTTGTACTAACCCCCAAAAATAAAGCCAGCCAGCCACGTATTCAGTTGCCGGCTCGTTAACATTGTATATGAAAATAGCATTACTAGGCTATGGCAAAATGGGCAAAGCCATAGAGCAAATAGCATTGCAACGTCAACACCAAATTGTGTTAAAAGTAGATGTTGATAACCGTGCCCACCTTACGGTAAATGACCTACGCCAAGCCGATGTTGCTATTGAATTTACCAGTCCGCACAGTGCAGTTAACAATATCTTGTTTTGTCTTGAGGCAGGGGTTCCTGTTATTTGTGGAAGTACAGGTTGGCTACAGCAATTACCT
>DMPB01000132.1:6524-10329 GCA_003456175.1 Chitinophagaceae bacterium
GTTGGCTACAGCAATTACCTGAAGTATTACAAGCAGTAGAACAACATCAAGGAACGTTATTGTATGCTAGTAACTTCAGCGTAGGTGTAAACTTGTTTTTCAATATGAATGCCTATGTAGCCAAGCTTATGGCGCCCCATGTTGAGTACACGGTAAGCATGGAAGAAATTCATCACACACAAAAGAAAGATGCGCCCAGTGGCACAGCTCTTACACTAGCCGAAGGCGTAATGCAATATTATAAGCAGTTTGATAAATGGATTAATGAAGCTACTGATAACCCTAACGAATTATCCATCATCAGCAAGCGTATAGATCCTGCACCGGGTACGCATACAGTACGCTACAGCTCACCGATTGATACTATTGAAATTACACATACAGCACATAGCAGAGAAGGCTTTGCAAGTGGTGCTGTACTTGCGGCTGAGTTTATACAAGGCAAGCAAGGTGTATTTTCTATGAAAGATGTGTTAGGATTGTAAAGAACGCATTATCATTTACCGTAAGGTAAGTTATGAAATATAAAAAGGCTCTAACATTAGTTAGAGCCTTTTTTGATAGTAAAAATTACCTATTAAGGTATGGTACTATCGGGCTTGTCTAAAAATTGTAAGGCTGTTTTAATGGTATTGTCTTTGCTGTTGAGCACTTCATAAAAACCTTCGTTACGCCAAATTTGGCGTGCTAGTAGCGCCTTAAAGCGTTCGTTAATAAGGTTGTACTCGGCATCGCTAATGCTATTCAAATTAATATTTTCAAGCGTGGCTGCTACAAGTACATAAGGATAACCATCGGCACCATTAAAACTTTTAGCAAATGCTGCCGGGGTTTTATAAGCGTCTAATTGCTTTTGGTATTGCATATAATATCTATACGCCGAAAGCGAAATAATATTGGTACGATACAGTTGCATCAATGGTTCAGAAGGTACAAGGCTATCGGCTGCTACAAATACATCGGGTACAATACCTCCACCGCCGTATACTAAGCGTCCTTTAGGGGTTTTATAAGCTTTGCCTTTTTTGTAGCTGCTATCGCTACCATGGTATATTTCGCCACTATGTACTCTTTCAAGTACTTCTTCTTCGTAGGGGTTTGCTCCTTTACCGTAAGGTTTTTGAATATTGCGCCCAAGTGGAGTATAATAACGAGCAATGGTTAGGCGTAAGCCGCCGCCATCTGATAGTGGATACTGCTGCTGTACTAACCCTTTTCCGAAACTGCGGCGACCAATAATAGTAGCTCTATCCCAATCTTGCAATGCACCACTAAGCACCTCGCTAGCGCTAGCACTTGTTTCATCAATCAGTACTACCAATCTGCCACTTTCAAATAGGCCATCACGCTTGCAGCGATATTCGTAACGCGGACTTTTATTACCTTCGGTATATACTACTAATTTATCGTTACTTAAAAACTCATCGGCAATATCTACTGCCTCACTCATGAGTCCGCCACCATTACCACGCAAATCCAATACTAATTGATCCATTTTTTTAGCCAGCAATATTTCTAATTGCTGCATAAATTCTTCGTAAGTAGTTTCTGAAAACTTATTGATTTTAATGTACCCAACACCAGGTTTTAACAAATAAGCAGCATCAACAGATGGTAAGGGAATACTACCGCGAACAATAGAAATCACTTTTTTGGTGCCACTTCTTTCAACAGTTAGTTTTACTTCGTTTTGCTTACTACCACGTATATAAGTTCTAATAACATCGGCCTTTTTTTGAGCACCCGAAACCTTAATGGTATCATCGATAAACAAAATTCTATCGCCAACTTGTAAGCCTGCTTTAAAACCAGGGCCATCTTTTAAAACGCTAATAATATGGGTAGTATCGTTAATTAATTGAAACTCAATGCCAATACCCTTAAAATTACCTTTTAGCTCTTCATTTAAACTCTGCAATTCTTTAGCAGGTATAAACACACTGTGCGGATCTAAATGCTTTAACACATCGTTAATCACCAAAGCTTGCAAGCTATCTTCTTCAATAGGGTCAACATACTTGCTTTTAATCAAATTCACTACTTCACCAATATTGCTGCTAGGTGCATTTTGAAAGAAAATAGCGGCACCGCTTGTTTTTTCGCGTAGTTTATAGCCAATAAACATTCCCGCGGCCATGGCAATGGCGATAATTAACGGTAATGCAATTTGTAATTTTTTACTTCCCATTTTTACTTGCTACTTTGTATCTTAATTCCTCGGGCACGAATATCATTACAAATTACACACCTTAGATGTTTTTTATGTAACCGGTGTGAATAAGTAGATGGTTATTTACGTTGCCGTAAATACAAACGCATATGGCTATACTTATTGCAGATAGTGGCGCTACCAAATGTGAATGGTGTTACATTGGCGACAACGGTCGTAAAAAGAAAATACTTACGCAAGGCATTAGTTTATACTTTCTATCGCCAGATGCTATTGAAACATTATTGCTTACTGCTTTGATACCCAAAATGAAATTGGCAATGCCAAATGCAGTTCATTTTTATGGTACTGGCATGGGTAACGCCGACAACGTAAAGCAGATGAAGAAAGTGCTTAAACGTGTTTTCCCTAATGCAACCATTGATATCAATACCGATTTATTGGCTGCTGCTCGTAGCCTTTGCGGTACACAACCGGGTATTGCTTGTATTTTAGGAACAGGAAGCAACAGTGGTTTTTACAACGGAAAAAAAATAGTAAAAACCAGACCTGGACTTGGTTATGTACTTGGCGACGAGGGTAGTGGTGCTTATTTGGGAAAGCGAGTAATTCAACATTACTTGTACGAAATGTTCGACAATGAGCTGTTAGTTCGCTTCAACGAAAAATTCAATACCTCCAGAATTGAAATTCTTGACAAAGTATACAAACAACCACTACCAAACCGATACCTTGCATCTTTCGCCATTTTTCTTGCAGAAAACCGCGGCCATTATATGATTGAGAATATCGTTGAAGATGGCTTAAACGAATTTTTCTTTACACACTTATACAAATATCGAGAGGCATGGTCGCACCCGATACATTTTACCGGAAGTGTTGCTTATGGCTGTAAAGATGTACTTTCCGATTTGTGCAACGCCTACGAATTAGAACTCGGTAACGTGAGCAAAAACCCCATGGACGGGCTTGCAAAGTATCATAACGCATAATAACGCAAAAAAATGCTCATTTCTGCGGCATATTACTTATTTTTGAAAGGATAAAAGAGTATTACCGCAGTATACTTGGCCTTATTTGTCCTGCTAAAGCCATAATATGAAGCATTTTGTAAGAGTAACCGAACAGCATTCTAACTATCGCCATTTAGAACAAATGAGCATCACTGAGTTGTTAGTTCATATCAACCAAGAAGATGCTTCCGTTCCAAAAGCAGTAGAACAGCAAATACCACACATCGAGAAATTGGTGAATGCTATTACCGATAAAATGCTCGCAGGTGGTCGTTTATTTTATATAGGCGCTGGTACAAGCGGCCGACTTGGTATTGTTGACGCCAGCGAATGTCCGCCAACATTCGGTGTGCCTTATGGCTTAGTAATTGGTTTAATTGCAGGTGGCGAAAAAGCCATTACGCAAGCAGTTGAATTTGAAGAAGATAACAAGCTACAAGGCTGGACTGACCTTGAAAAGCATTTTGTAAGTAATAAAGATGTGGTTGTTGGACTTGCCGCAAGCGGTACAACACCTTATGTAATTGGTGCGTTAGAAGAATGCCGTAAGCGTGGCATTACTACGGGTAGCATTTGCTGTAACCCTAATAGCCCAGTTTCGGCCGTTGCCGATTTTCCTATA
>DMPB01000132.1:10586-12243 GCA_003456175.1 Chitinophagaceae bacterium
GTAGTAGGTCCTGAGTTTGTTACAGGTAGTACCCGCATGAAATCAGGTACCGCTCAAAAGCTAGTGTTGAACATGATAAGTACTAGCGTAATGATTCAATTAGGCCGCGTTGAAGATAATTCTATGGTGAACATGCAATTAAGTAACGAAAAACTCGTTGATAGAGGTATCAAAATGGTGATGGAAAAGCTACGTGTAGATGATTACGATGTAGCAAAAGATTTACTTTTAAAGTACGGAAGCGTAAAAAAAGCCATTGAAAATGCCCATGCCGAACATTTATAACAAGCGTTCGGGATTTTGAATAAGCAGTTAGTGTGATGATGAACGGGTGCCCTTCGGGCACCCGTTGTTTTTATACTGTAACCTTACGGTAAAAGCCAGTAACTACGCCGATAAAATAACCCTAGCACTCGTAACACCAGCCTTTAATTGCTGTGCTATTTTTAAAGCCCTTTCAATTTGCTTGTCGATTGATTTCACTTGTGTTATTAAATGCATTAAGCTACGTTTATTACCATCTGTAAGCGTACCAAAAATATCGGCAGCGGCAGGGTCCGTTGCCAAAACCTCAGCAAATACTTCGGGCATTTCAAATTGATAAACAGTGGTATCTACTTGCAAGTGCAACTCTACCCAATCACCTGCTTTTACTTGTAACTGCTGCATCAGTTGCTTACCAATATAAAAATAATAACCCAACGCTTTGGTTCTTTGAATAGCACTGTGGGTTGGCAACGTTGGGGCAGCTTTAAAAGTGCACAATACTCGCTTATTACCCTCAGCCAATAAAGGATGTACCATGTTATCAGGCAATGCAACGAAGTGCATTCCTTTACCCATGGTTTCAATCTTGCATTTGTGATATATAGCCATCATCAATAGTATTACCAAACAGGTGTTAAACGAACATAATCTAACATAGCAGTGTTCACATCAACATTCATATTCTCGTTCCATGGTTTAAACAATAATTCAATGGTATTGTTGCCCGCTTTAAGGGCTATTTGCTGTGCATTAGAAAAGCCCCAATCGCTCCATTCATCTTTTCCACGCTGCGGTAGTACAAGTACCCCTTTATATTGCTTATTCACATACAAACTTCGAATGGCACATTTATTATCTGTATTCCATGGGCCGCTTCCGTTGCTGTAACGTACATCTAAAAAGTAGTTGCCGGCTATAGCAACATTTACCGTAAGGCGAATGGCTTTATTTTCTTTTGTAGAGGTTACAATAAATCCATCACCAGAAAAGTTGGCATAAGGGGCTTGGTACCTTGCGGTAAATGCTTCGCATTCTAACACAATTGGTTTAGCACCAACCACCAACGGCTCACTTGCGAAAGAAGCCAAACCCATTTGATCCATAGCTATTACTTGATACTGTGCAGGCGTATCAACATTTACAGTAAGGGAAGGCTGCAAGGTGGTTCGATGCGGCTTTCCGTTTCTGAAAACTTCATAACGTACAGCACCATCAATCTGTGGCCATACCAGTTGTTGCCCTTCCAACTTAGGCTGCGGATTGGGTAGTGTAGTATAATTTGGCGCAAGTTGCATACCATCGCCATCAAAACTATTATTAGCAAGTTGAATAACAACGGTATGATGCCCCTTTATATTACCTGCTATAAAAGCTTTTGTGGCGGGGTTTT
>DMPB01000132.1:12492-14059 GCA_003456175.1 Chitinophagaceae bacterium
TTACCATCTATCAAAACACTTGCAATTTTATTACCGTAGCCCTTTACTGTAATATTTAGCGTGGCGTTGCGGTATTGAAAATGGGTAAGGGTTTTGTTACCTCCAAATACTTTTGGCACTACGGGATTAAAACTGATGCCTTGGGGCGAAAACTGCATTCCCATAAACACCCTGTGTACCATAGCCAAATTACCGGCCATGCTCCACAACATTCTATCTGAATTGATTTCTGTGCCTAAAAAATCGCCAGTAGCGGCTACCATATTCTCATAATTGGTAAGAAATAAGCCGGCCGCACGATAAATGGCTGCTAAACCATGTACCAATACTTTTTCATTGCCTGCTTTCGCTGCTGCCAAATTCCAATAAGCCTGTACAAAGGGCCAAATGCCGTTGTTGTGGTAGGGTGGAATATTAGGTATTTGTGGGTAAATACAGGTAGTGCCAAATGTAGTAAGTGGGGCATTTGCAATGATGGCTTTTGCCTTAGCAGGATCGGTTATATTAAATAAAATACTCAAAGCTTCTCCTAATGCTTCAAAGCGAGGCGATACCATCAGTTGATGGCGACCATAAGTGTATTGTGCGTAATACTGCTGCTTTGCTAACCATAGTTGCCGATTGATGGCTTTTTTTATTTGTTCGGCTCTTTGTGCATATACAGCGGCTCGCTTATCGCCAAGATGCTGTGCCATAGATTGAGCAATAATATGTGCTTGAAAATGCACGGCATTGGTACCCAAGTTTTCAGAAACATAGATGTCGGCGTTGTTCATCCATTTCGGGTAGGTTTGTTCACGCCAATCGAGAAATGATGATTCTCCACGATACAAGCCCGTTGCGGGGTTGTATAAAGTTTGTTCATCGTCTGCTAAAGTTGCAGCAATTATCGGAAACACTTCTTTTAACCAAGCTTCATCGCCAGTTACTTGATAAATTTCCCAAGCTGCTAAAATCCAGGTAGTTCTATCCGACGATACAGGCCATGCACCGCCAGAACCAGTATCTTGAACAATACGGCCACGCTTTACTTTTTTTCGCAAGCTCACTTTAGCAATTTCAGGATGGTGGTAGGCAAATGCTAGTAAAATACTATAGCTAATATCGCGTGTCCATACACCCGCCCATTTTGCCCCTGTTCTAAAAGTACTATCAGGCTCTACCGCTTTGGCCGCTTCTTCTAACGATAGGTTAAAGAGTGCATCTACCAAAGGCTGATCGGAGTAATAGCGTACCTTATTTACCGTAAGGGAAGTATCGGGCTTCCAAAATTTTTCGCTAATTGCTTTTTCGTTGTAAGGGTTCAAAACAACGGTTACGCTATAAATATTTTTGTCGTTGGTTGGTTGTAACTGCAAGCCTTTATTGTGCAAATTTACAAAGTCCCAAGAGAGTGGTTCGGCACTTCCTGCAATGTAAAAGCCTTTAACATCGGCTTTGGCAACCCTAGAGCCATCGTGCGCCTGATAATAGCCTTGCTGCTCTAATTGTTGTAACACAGTACTCATATCTACCCGAAAAGTATACGCATAATTTGTAGGTAGGCTGCTGCTAGTAGGGGCCGGCG
>DMPB01000132.1:14284-19615 GCA_003456175.1 Chitinophagaceae bacterium
GCGGTGTTGCCCCAAATTTAATGATTGGCGATTGGTGTTCGGTATCTATCAATACCCAATGATTTACGCCAATTGGCAGCTCGTTATCTTTCTCGTTAATGCTGAATTTAAAGCTAATGAGTCGGGAGAATTGACTATTAGCCGGACTTTTGTAATTGGAGCTTAAGTAAGTAGGCGAGTGTGCCATAGCTACATTGCTACCTTGTACAACTTTGTTACTGTAGATGCTGAAAGCATTGTTTTGATACAGTAATTGGGCATGCACATTACTTGCTATAAAGCAGCAGATAAAAGAGCTTATAATATTGATTTTCAACGACATAGCTTTCATTTTAACCTTACGGTAAATGTAGTGCAGCGGTTCATTTACCGCAAGGGAGCAACAAAAAAGGCTGCCCGAAAGCAGCCTGCATATTAATTGTAGTTGATTATTCTACTCTTGTGATTTTAATTAAGTTAGTTGGCAAATGCAAATGAATAGGGGTACTACCTGTATTCACAACAACATCACCAGCTTTAATGAATCCACGTTCTTTAAGAATATCAATTTGATCGTACATGATATCATCTAAACTTTCTTCTTCAGCGTAGTAAAATGCACGAACGCCCCAACTTAAGCTCAACTGATTTACAATATGACGCTCTTTGGTGAAAATATACAAAGGCGACTTTGGACGGTAGCTGCTGAGCATAAAGCCAGTATAGCCACTTTGTGTCATACCGATAATAGCATCGGCATTAAGGTCGTGTGCAATTTTACAAGCGTTATAACATACCGCATCGCTTAAGAAGCTAGGTGAATGTGGCTGCGGTTTTAAATCTTCTTCGCGGTTGTAACGGTATTCGGTACGCTCTACTTCCATGATGATTTTACGCATGGTTTCAACCACTAAACGAGGGTGCTGACCAGTAGCTGTTTCGCCACTTAGCATTACCGCATCGGCACCTTCCATTACAGCGTTGGCAACGTCGGTAATTTCGCTACGATTAGGTTTTACACGATCAATCATACTTTCCATCATTTGCGTAGCCACAATTACTGGCTTCGCACGGTGGATACACTTACGAATTAAGTCGCGTTGAATCGCTGGCACTTTTTCAACAGGCACTTCAACACCTAAATCGCCACGAGCAACCATTACACCATCGCTTTCAACAATGATATCACGGATATTTTCTAGCGCCTCAGGCATTTCAATTTTCGCAATGATTTTTGTATTGCTTCCACGTTCGGTAAGCTTATTGCGGAGTATAATGATATCACGAACGTTACGAACAAAGCTCAACGCAACCCAATCAACCTTTTGTTCGATGATAAAATCTAAATCGGCTAAGTCTTTTTCGGTTAAGGCTGGTAACGAAATTTTAGTATCAGGTAGGTTGATCCCTTTTTTTGATGAAATAACACCGCCTAAAGTCACCTGTACTTTCACGTCTTTCTCCTTGGTAATTTGAACCACTTTGGTTTCAATCTTACCATCGTCGATTAAAATGGTATTACCAATTTTAACATCGCCGGCTAGGTTAGGGTAACTTACGTAAATTCTTTCTAGCGTGCCAACACACTTTTCGTTGGTGAATGTAAGTACATCGCCAGCGACTACAGGCAAAGCGTTGTTTTCTATTTCACCAACACGCAGTTTGGGGCCTTGCAAATCGGCTAGAATGGCAATGTTATAAGGTTCATTACTGTTTATAGCTCTGATATGTTCAATGATACGAGCTTTATCTTCATGGTTACCATGACTAAAGTTCAATCGGAACACGTTAACGCCTGCTTGTACAAGCTCTAACAATTTTTCGTAGGTATCGCAAGCTGGGCCAACGGTTGCTACAATTTTGGTACGATGGTTTTTGTGCGACAAGCCTGCCTCACGGTCCATTTGTTTGTGGAGGTACTTCGAAAGATTTTTGCTCATATGTGCATCAATTTGTTACGCTAGCGATGTAGCGTGGATTCGGTTGTGGTTTTTGGTATGTAAAGCGTTAACTAGCAAGAATTTTCACAATACGTAGCCATTCTTGATCAATGGTTTGTGTTTCTTTTACCGCAAGGTCTAAAGGTGTATAATGCATTTGATTATTTACAATGCCCACCATAACGTTATGGCGGCCTTGCACTAAACATTCTACAGCAGCGTAACCCATTCTACTAGCGATTAAGCGATCTAAGCAGGTGGGTGCACCGCCTCGCTGAATATGCCCCAGAATACATACGCGTGTATCAGCTTCAGGGATGCGTTCCTTAACGGTTTTCGATACGTTTTCTGCACCACCAAATACTTTGTCGCCTTCGGCAACAACTACTAAATTAACCAACTTTTTACGCTTACTTTTTTCTGTTAAGTTGGTAATTAAGTCTTCAATACTAGTGCTGCTTTCGGGGATAAGTATGTTTTCGGCACCGGTAGCAATGCCGCTGTGCAAAGCAATATAGCCAGCATCGCGGCCCATTACTTCTACAATAAAAAGGCGGTCGTGTGCATCGGCAGTATCGCGAATTTTATCGATAGCTTCAACAGCAGTATTCACTGCGGTATCAAATCCTATGGTGAAATCGCTCCCGGCGATGTCTTTATCAATAGTTCCGGGTAAGCCAATACAAGGAATATCAAATTCGTTAGAAAATTTTTGTGCTCCTTTAAAACTACCATCGCCACCTATCACTACTAAGCCATCAATCCCTCTTTTTTTAAGGTTTTCATAAGCTTTTTGCCGGCCTTCTGGGGTGAAAAACTCTTTGCAACGGGCTGTTTTAAGTACAGTACCACCACGCTGAATAATATTTGCTACGGAACGGCTATCCATTTGATGAATATCATCGTCAACCATACCGCTATAACCTCTTACAATGCCAAATACATCCAATCCTTCGTATAAGCTTGTTCTTACCACCGCTCTGATAGCTGCATTCATGCCCGGACTATCGCCACCTGAGGTAAGTACGCCAATTTTTGTTACTTTCTTCGGTTGCATCTCAATTTATGTGTGTGTATTGTTTTTGAAGTGCTAAAGTTAATATTGGTAACGTTACAACGGCCAATATGTGTCAAATGTACGCATTTGCCAACAATCACTTTCATGTCAAAGTAACAGCTAGTTTTTTGTACCATTGTTATGAAAACTTTACCATTATGAACTTGCTTCGCATTATTTCATTTACCGCAAGTGTATTACTTTCTACTAGTATGATAGCGCAAATCAACTATCCAGCTACCCGAAGAGAGGTAGTAGCCGACAACTATTTTGGCACCAAAGTACCCGACACGTATCGCTGGCTTGAAGATGATAATGCTGCTGATACCAAAGCTTGGGTGATAGACCAAAATAAGGTTACCGATGCTTATTTGGCGGCTATTCCGTACAGAAGTAAAGTAAAGGCTAGACTAGAAACATTATGGAATTACCCCAAGTATGGTAGTCCGTTTGCCAAAGGCAGCTATTATTATTTTTATAAAAATGATGGGCTTCAAAATCAGAGCATTTTATACCGCCAAAAAGGTTTAAATGGCACCCCTGAAATTTTTCTTGATCCAAACAAATTGAGTACCGATGGAACGGCAGCTCTAGGAGGCGTTAATTTCAGCAAAACAGGGCGCTATGCCGCTTATACAGTAGCACAAAGTGGTAGCGACTGGCAAGAAGGTTACGTAATAGATGCCCTTACGGGTAAAAAATTAGCCGACAAAATATCATATATGAAGTTCAGCGGCTTTAGTTGGAAAGGCGATGAAGGTTTTTACTACAGCCGCTATCCAAAGCCCGATGAGGCAAGTAAGCTTAGCAAGCAAAACCAATATATGAAGGTGTACTACCATAAAATTGGCGATACACAAGAAAAAGATATACTTGTTTTTGAAGACAATGCACATCCGCTACGCTACTTTGGTGCTGGCCTTACTGAAGATGAACGTTTCTTGATTGTAAGCGTAAGTGAGGGTACCAGCGGGGGCGAATTGTTGTACCGCAACTTGGCCAAAGGCGATAAAAGCTTTAAAACACTCATTAAAGGATTCGCAACCGAACCAGATGTAGTGGATAATATAGGCGATAAACTACTCGTAAAAACCAACGATGGCGCACCAAACTACAAGTTGGTGTTAATAGATCCTAATAATTCGGCAAGTACCAATTGGGTTACTGTTATACCTGAAAAGAAAGATGTATTACAATCGGTAAGTACGGGCGGTGGATACTTGTTTGCAAGCTATCTTAAAGATGCAAGCACGAAGGTATATCAATACAAATACGATGGTACTTTGGTACGAGAAATAAGCCTACCAGGTATTGGAACTGCGAGTGGTTTTAGTGCCGAGAAAAAAGAAACTTCTTTCTTTTACACGTTCACATCATTTAATTATCCACCCACTATTTTCAAATATGATATCGCTAGTGGCAAAAGCACCATATTTAGAAAAACAGAAGCCAAATTCAACCCAGAAGATTATACTACAGAACAAATTTTTGTAACCTCAAAAGATGGTGCAAAAGTACCTGTATTTTTAACCTATAAAAAGGGCATTGTTAAAGATGGTAACATACCCGTAATGCTGTATGGATATGGCGGCTTTAACATTGCCATGACACCAAGCTTTAGTGTTAGCAACTTATTTTTCATGGAGCAAGGAGGCATATATGCACAAGTATGCCTACGTGGTGGTAGCGAGTATGGCGAAGCTTGGCACCAAGCAGGTATGCTGCTCAACAAACAAAATGTATTCAACGATTTTATTGCAGCAGCAGAACATTTAATTGCCAATGGTTACACTAACCCAAAACGTATTGCCATTCGAGGTGGCAGTAACGGCGGATTATTAGTAGGTGCTTGTATGACGCAGCGCCCCGATTTATTTGCAGTTGCTATACCGCAAGTTGGAGTAATGGATATGCTACGCTTTCATAAATTCACCGTTGGTTGGGGTTGGGTAGTAGAGTATGGTAGCAGCGAACGCAACGAAGCCGAATTCAAAAATCTATTATCCTATTCGCCGCTACACAACATTAAAGATGAGGTATGCTATCCAGCCACAATGGTAACCACTGCCGACCACGATGATAGGGTAGTACCTGCACATAGTTTTAAATTTGCAGCGCAGCTACAGTTTTCACAAAACAAAGCCTGTGGCAAGCCAGCGTTGATTCGAATTGAAAGTAAAGCGGGCCATGGTGCCGGAAAACCAACCAGTAAAGTAATTGAAGAAGCAGCCGATATTTGGAGCTTTGTGATGTATAATCTTGGTATGGATTTTAAATAAAGTAGGCACCTTACGGTAAATAAAAGAGCGTTATGGAATTGCAAACCATAACGCTCTTTAAATATATTGATGTGGT
>DMPB01000132.1:19851-25146 GCA_003456175.1 Chitinophagaceae bacterium
GATGTGGTGCAGTATATGACCATAAATCATAAACACCAAAGCGTTCGCACTGCATGGATGATTAGATGCAGTTCCAACCAATTGTAATGCTTGTGGTTGAATACTATCAATCAACAAATCGGTAGCTTTTCTAACAGCAAAAAACTCTTCTATCAAACTACCCAAACTGCGGTGGTGTGCGTGAGCATTTACTGTAAAGTTATTTTCATCAAATCCTGATAATGGTGTGGTATCGTTACGAGCAATACGTAATAATCGGTAACTAAATATTCGCTCTGTGTCAATAATGTGTTGTATTACTTCTTTAACAGTCCACTTTCCTTCGGCATAAGCATATTCTGCTTTTTCGTTAGGTATACTCCTGAAAAACTGAGTAATTTTCTGCGAATGATTACGTTGTAAATCGTATAAATGGTTGCCTTGCGTTAACGCAATATAACGTTCGAAGTAAGGTGCGTAAGTACCGGGTATAGGCCTGCTCATATAGAAATTTTTACATTGTTACTAATGGCTGTTTCAGCTGTATTACAGTTTGTTAACGCTCTGAGTTCATCACTTGTTTGGCGTGAACCATCGTGACTATAACCTGGCGGTCCGAATATATACTGCAGTTTTTGTTGCCATGTAATATCAGTGCGTTTTAAATCAGTAGCAATATCTTTCCACTCATGCGTTAATGTATTTGCAAGATCAGTTGTTGCTAAGGGCTTTGTTAAGCCGTATTTAATGGGCTCGTATTGTTGCGCTGGCAACTCTGCCTGAAAAGTACCAAAGCACTTATCCCAAATAATTAGGAACATCCCCATATTTCGATCGAGGTATAAAATATTACTTGCATGATGTACTCTGTGATGGCTTGGAGTAACTAAAATATGCTCCAGAATACCCATTTTATGTATCAATTCGGTATGCACAAAAATGCCCCAAATCTGGGTAGCACTGTACATCAACAGAATATCAGTTGGCGTGAAACCTAACAATGGTAATGGCAAGAAATAAACAAACCTATACAACGGCTGCAACACCGAACTTCTAAAACCCACCGTAAAATTGAAGTAATTACTGCTATGATGCGTTACATGTACTGCCCAGAACAAACGTACCTGATGATCGAACCGATGCAACCAATAGTATAAAAAATCTTCTGCTAGCAACAACAACAACCAATACAATGGTACATTATGCCAAGTAATTAATTTGTAGTGATAAAGCGCAGCAAAAATACCCATGTATACGGCTCTAAAACTCAAATCTAGCAGCGCATTCAAGAGCATAAAAGCAATATTTGTACCTGTATCTTGCAAGCTATACAGCTTTTTGTGCCGCCAATGGCCTATTAATAACTCTACACCAATAATCAACATATAGATGGGTGTAGAGAACAGAACTAGCAATTGCTCTTTCACAAACTCCATAGGTTATAAAAGCGTTAAGTGTGTGGTATATTCGCCGGAAAATTACTAATCGCAGCGTTTATATACACGGCATATATGACAGAACAGCATCATTGGCAAAAAAAAGCAGCCGAACGGCAAAAGTTTTACAAACAACAACTGCAAAAAGTCAACAAAAAAAAAGTACTTCCACAGTTGCCAGACTTGCATGAGCAAGCTTTTAAAACCATCGATTGTTTGAATTGCGCTGCATGCTGTAAGAATTATAGCCCGAGATTTAAAACCACCGATATCAAACGCATTAGCAAGCATCTTAAAATGAGGGAAAGCGATTTCATTGCAACCTATTTGTTATTAGATGCCGATGGCGATTATGTGGCTAAGGCAGCACCTTGCCCTTTTTTAGGCGCCGATAATGCATGCAGTATTTATGATCAAAGACCAAGCGACTGTGCCAGATTTCCTTATACAGATGAAGATGTACTCATTAAACGAACTAATATTACATTGAAGAACAGCACATTTTGCCCCGCCGTGTTTCACGTACTTGAACGTATTCAGTGGTAAGAAATAGAATGAGAAAATAGAGGGGAGTACCTTACGGTAAATGGCATAAAAAGAGGCAGGCTACTCACATCGCACCGCTACAACCGCTTATCCTTGCTGCGTTCCCGCCCTGGGGAGGTTCAGCAGGAGCTGGTCGTGTAAGACCTGCCGGTGCAAATATAGGAGTTGTAATTTTTTTTCAAAAAACATTTACCGCAAGGCACTAAAAAAATCAATATAAATAGGGCTTTCAAGAACCATTGATGTTTATAAAGGTTATTAATAGCACTTTTGCAAGTCGTTAAATTTTTGATGCATTGAAAGTATATCCAGCCTCGGCCACGGTTCAGTTAGAATTTGACAAAGTAGCATTGTTATTGCAAGAACACTGCAAAACCGAATATGGCATTAACAAGGCAAAAGAATTACGCATACATACCGCGAAACAGTTTATTGAAATAGCCCTGCAACAAACGCACGAATTCAAATTACTGCTGTTACAAGGTATGCCTTTCCCAAACGATTTTAGTACCAACATTGCCAGAGATATCAAACTATTAGGTATACCAGGCAGCGTATTAAAAGGCGATCAGTGGCTACTCATTCGAAAGCTACTGGAAAACATGGAGCGTATTTTCCGTTGGTTTGATACCGAAAGAAGAGAGGCATTTCCGGCACTTACACAAGTAATAGATAACAGTTATTATGAAAAATATATCATTGAAACCATCGATGATATTATTGATGAACACGGTAATGTAAAAGACACTGCTAGTTCAGAGTTACAGAAAATTCGCATAAACCTTTACCGCAAGCGTAACGAACTGCGAAGAGCATTCGAAAAAGTTGTAGCACGTTTAAACAAAGCAGGCTATGCTGCCGATATCGAAGAAAGCTTTAGTAATGGTAGGCGAGTAGTAGCTGTATTTAGCGAGTATAAGCGACAAGTGAAAGGTATCTTACATGGCGAAAGCGATAGTAGGCGTACAAGTTTTATAGAACCAGAAGAAACGATTGACTTAAACAACGATGTTTTTTCACTAGAAAACGAAGAACAAAAAGAAGTAATTCGCATTCTAAGAGCTTTAACAACATCGCTTAGTGGTTATGCACCCTTGATACAGCAGTATTTACAAATTGTTGGCGAGTACGATTTTATTAGAGGTAAGGCACAACTTGCTATGCAAATGAATGCCAACTTACCCAACTTGGTAGATAAAGCTGTAGTAGAATTAACCGACGCCTATCACCCGCTGTTATTGCTCTACAACCAAAAAGCCAATAAGCCAACCATACCAACCAATGTTGCACTAAATGCCGATAGCAGAATATTAGTAATTAGTGGCCCTAATGCAGGTGGCAAAACGGTTACTATGAAAACCATTGGCCTGAATCAACTTATGTTACAAAGTGGTTTGTTAGTTCCGGTTAGTGCAGTGAGTACGATGGGTATTTTTAAACAACTTTTTATTCATATTGGCGATACACAAAGCATCGAATTTGAATTAAGCACCTATAGTAGCCACTTGCTACACATGAAGCATTTCATTGAAAATGCCAACGGTAAAACCATGTTTTTTATCGATGAATTGGGTAGTGGTAGCGACCCCAATTTGGGTGGGGCTTTTGCAGAAGTAATCATGGAAGAACTAGCACGCCGCCACAGTATGGGTATTGTAACAACGCACTATTTGAATCTTAAAGTAATGGCGAACCATACCAAAGGTATTATTAACGGTGCTATGGCTTTCGATGAAAAAACATTACAACCGCTTTATAAACTTACAGTAGGAAAACCTGGTAGTAGCTATACCTTTTCCATTGCAGAACGTATTGGCTTACCACAGCACCTGATTAACCGTGCCCGAAAATTGGTAGACGAAGATCATTTTAGATTAGATAAGTTATTGAATAGAACCGAGCAAGATCTACAAACCTTAGATAAAGAACGTGTTGCATTAAACAAGCTTTTGAAAGAAAATGAACGCTTACGTAAAGATTTACAGATTACACTTGACAAAGAAAAGCATCAGCAACAGGTAGAGTTATTAAGAGAACAAAACAAACTAAATAGCGAAAAACTAACCTACCTTAAAGATACAGAACGCAAGCTCCGTCAATTGGTACTAGAATGGCGAAAAACAGACGATAAGCAAAAAGCCGTTCAAGAAATTCAACAAGTACTTTTTCCACAAAAAGAAAAAGTGGTGGTGAGTAAAATGGAGCGAAAACTCAAAGAAAAATACTTTGAAACCAAACAGCCTATTACTGTTGGCGCCAAAGTAAAGCTCAAAAAAAACCACCAAGTAGGCGATGTGAAGGAGATACGCGGGAAAAAAGTAATTGTGCAAGTAGGCTTGTTACCCATTACGGTTGACCTTATTGATTTAGTAACAGTGCAAGAAAAAAATACGCCACAAAACTCGTAACTTCACGAACAGTGTTGCATATTTGTTGCAACTCCAATATCCACTATAACACCCAAGAAATGTTTAACTAAAATGGCTAAATTCAACAATGTACTACTGGTAGAAGACGATCCCATTACCGTACTTGTTTGCGAAAGGATCATTAAAATGACAGGATTCTCAGAGGTAGTAAATACCATGGGCAATGGTAAAGACGCAATAGATTTCATTAAAGACAAAATTGGCAGCGATCATAACAACCTACCCGATGTTATTTTCCTCGATATCAATATGCCTATCATGAACGGCTGGGAGTTTTTGCAACATTTCGATACTATTAAAGAGCAACTACCTAAACTACCCCAAATTTTTATTCTAAGTAGCACCGTTGATCCAGAAGATTTCAAAAGAGCCGCCAGTTATCCAACTGTCAAAAATTTTATCTCTAAGCCATTAGTGAAAGAACATTTAGATGAAATTTCTGCCTAAATAAATAACAACCTTACGGTAAATAAAAGCTGCTATTACATGTTGTAACAGCAGCTTTTTTTATAACATCACTAAGAAGCTATTGAGCTTCTCTACTCGGCTCAAACAAACCTATACGGTTACCTTCTGTATCTTGTATTTCAGCAACTACGCCTAATGCAGGCAACACTTTTGGTTGATACAATATTGTTCCTCCGCTTTTTAAAGCCACTGCAATGGTTGCTTTCACATCGTTTATTTGAAAATAAATTCTTGTTCCATTCTTACTTGGTACATAAGAAGTACCCTTTACCAAAGCCCCGCTAATGCCCATAGCATTATTATAAAAGGGCATCATCGCCATAGGATACCCATCAATCGTATCAGTACTGAACGTAAGGTTAAAAACAATACGGTAAAAATCTTTTGCTCGCTCCATATCCGTTACAGGAATTTCGAAATGAGTTACCGGGTTAGTA
>DMPB01000132.1:25367-25670 GCA_003456175.1 Chitinophagaceae bacterium
GGGTTAGTATGTACAGTATCAACATATTGTATTGCATACGCAGTAGTATTGGCAATTGTATCATTCAACACTTTCGAAGTGTTAACAGCAACTTTCGATAAAACGTTTGAATTATTATAGAACCATATCGCTAATACAATTACTATTAAACCAAAACCAATAGCTACTTTCAAAATAGGTTTCATAAACTAGTATTTAAAAAAAACGAATCTAATTACTTAGATCCGTTCTATTATTTTTATCTATTATATGGCCTGCGTCCGCCGTTATAATGATTCGGATATTGTTGCTCTTCGCTTTGCT
>DMPB01000132.1:25892-26400 GCA_003456175.1 Chitinophagaceae bacterium
ATATTGTTGCTCTTCGCTTTGCTCTTTTTCGTACTCCCTATCGTAGGCTTTAATAATCGCTTTCACCAATCTATGACGCACAACATCTTCTTCATCAAGTTGTATGTGAGCAATACCATCTATGCCTTTTAAAATACGTGTTGCTTTATCTAAACCGCTACGTTGGTTCTTTGGCAAATCTACCTGTGTTGGGTCGCCTGTTATAATAGCTTTCGCATTAGCACCAATACGTGTTAAAAACATTTTTAATTGTAAGTCGTTGCTGTTCTGGGCTTCATCTAAAATAATAAAAGCATTATCTAAAGTACGGCCACGCATGTAAGCCAATGGTGCAATTTCAATGGTGCGTGTGCTCATATAATACCCTAATTTATCGGCTGGTATCATATCATCTAATGCATCGTATAGTGGCCGTAAGTAGGGGTCGATTTTTTCTTTTAAATCGCCAGGCAAAAAACCTAAACTTTCGCCTGCTTCAACTGCGGGGCGGGTTAAAATAATTTTCTTA
>DMPB01000132.1:26679-27061 GCA_003456175.1 Chitinophagaceae bacterium
GTACAGCTAAAGCAACTGCAGTATAAGTTTTACCAGTACCAGCAGGACCAATCGCAAAAACAATGTCGTTTTTATCGGCTGCCTGCACCATTCGCTTTTGGTTAGCAGTTCTAGCACGTACAGTTTTGCCGTTAGGCCCAAAAACTAAAATATCGTTCGGGTTACGGTCTACAAAATGGTCTACGGTTTCGGCATCATCGCCGCCGAGTATTTGCTCAAAATAGTTATCACTCAAGTCGCCATTACGCTCCATGTATTGAATGATAAGGTCAATTTTTTCTTTGGCTGTTTCAATTTGTTCGGGAGCACCCGTAAGTTTCAATTGCGTTCCTCTGCTTAAAATTTTTAGCAATGGAAACTTCTTTTTAAGTAAGTCGAGCTT
>DMPB01000132.1:27296-27523 GCA_003456175.1 Chitinophagaceae bacterium
TTTAAGTAAGTCGAGCTTACGATTGTTAACACCGAAAAAATCAATCGGGTTAACGGTTTCAAGGCTAATAATAAGATCTGTCAACTTGCTAGAGTTTTAGGTGAGCATTTACCGTAAGGTTACCTACAGCAGCTATTCAAATATAATTATGCCGTTGCGGTAAATGCAATTCAGAATTTGCACAACTTGGGGATAATAAATGAAGCTAACAGCGGCACTTACGTAAG
>DMPB01000132.1:27779-28785 GCA_003456175.1 Chitinophagaceae bacterium
GGCACTTACGTAAATGATTAACGATGCGTTCACATAAAAGTTGTAATGCAACGTTAGGAATATGAAATGCAGCTTATTGTAAGTTTTGAAGCATATCGGCAGTCATGGCATCGAGGTCAAACTCGTGTTTCCAGCCCCAGTTGCTACGAGCAACGCTATCGTCAATACTACCGGGCCAACTATCGGCAATAGCTTGTCTAAAATCAGGATTGTAAGTGATGCTGAACTCAGGAATATGTTTTTGAATGCTGGCTGCTATTTCTTGGGGAGAAAAACTAATACCTGCAACGTTATACGAAGTTCGTACTTTGATGTTGTCAGATGGTGCTTCCATTAATTCAATGGTAGCTCTAATAGCATCGGGCATGTACATCATGGGCAGGTAGGTATCTTCTTTTAAAAAGCAGTTGTAACGCTTGTTTTGCAATGCTTCATGATAAATTTCAACGGCATAATCGGTAGTACCGCCACCTGGTGCACTTTTATAACTAATTAAACCCGGATAACGAAGGCTTCGAACATCTACACCATAACGTTGATGGTAATAATTACACCAAAACTCGCCGGCATATTTACTAATACCGTATACGGTAATAGGTTCTATGACTGTTTGTTGTGGGCACATTATTTTGGGGCTGGTTGGCCCGAATACAGCAATGCTACTTGGCCAATATACTTTATGTAGTTTTTCTTCACGAGCAATATCAAGTACGTTTAGCAAGCCTTGCATATTGAGGTTCCAAGCTAGGTTCGGATTTTTTTCGCCTGTAGCACTTAAAATGGCTGCCAACAAATAAATCTGCGTAATGTTTTGGCGAATTACCTGAACATGGAGCATTTCTTTATTCATTACATCGAGGCTCACATAAGGCCCTGTACCTTCTAATAAAGGGTTTTGCTCACGCAAATCGCTGGCTATAACATTGTTGTTACCATAAATTTTCCGCAAAGCCATCGTGAGTTCAACACCAATTTGCCCGCTGGCTCCAATCACTAAAATCTTATG
>DMPB01000132.1:29009-29519 GCA_003456175.1 Chitinophagaceae bacterium
CCAATCACTAAAATCTTATCTTTTGCCATGATGTACGAGTGTTTATTAACGAACGTTAGTTATTTACCGTAAGGTGCAAAGAAACAATGAAATTACTTACGACCAATAGGGGTGCAAAGAAACAAAGTTGGCTGTACATTCGTAGCCAAATTATAGTACATGATTCCAGCCTATTTGCAGCAACTTTTCAAGCATCAATCGTATGATTCAAATAACTTTTTTTTGATTGCCGGCCCTTGTGTTGTTGAAAGTGAAAGTTTGGTTTTTGAAGTAGCAGAACGTGTAAAAGCCATTTGCGAACGGCTAGCCATTCCTTACGTTTTTAAAGCCAGCTACCGCAAAGCCAATAGAACCAGTGCCAGCAGCTTCACAGGCTTAGGTGATGCTTTAGGACTTGATTTAATTCAAAAAGTAGGGGCACATTTTCAATTACCTACCACCAGCGATATACATGCACACGATGAAGCTGCAGAAGCAGCTAAGTATATCGACATCTTACAAATTCCAGCT
>DMPB01000040.1:0-2242 GCA_003456175.1 Chitinophagaceae bacterium
AGTTCATTTACCGTAAGGTATGATCAATCAAATGATATAAAAGGGTTGGGGGCTGCGAAGCAGCCCCCAACCCTTTTAATTATGTTAATACCAAAGTGTATACGTATTTTAAAATTTCGGACAAGGTAAGCCACGGCTTTCTGGCGGGCGATGTACATAAATTAACGATAACTCAATGCCTCCTCTACGTTCACTTGCGGTACGTAAAGTGCTGTTGTTAACATCGTAGGTTACACCTAAGCGAAAATCGCTAAATTCCATTCCAATATAGGGTATGATGGCATCGTTAAAGCGAACCCAACTTCCGGCATAAAAACTAACTGGTTTCTCTTCTTCGGGGTCGGTAGCAAAAAACTGTAATGCACCACCAAGCATGGCTTCTGTTGCTTTAGCTTGGCTGCTGTACAAACCACTGAAATGAAGTGTGGTCATTTGCCCTAAAGGAAAATAACCACCAGCATGAAAAGTGGTACGAGGTTTTAAAATGTACAATGCACCGGTGAATTGTTGTTTCGGCTGGTTAATATGGTACATACTTACGCCAGCATAAAAATGGTTACGATCGGTAGTACTAGCACTATACATTAGCCCTGCGTTTAAATCGAAATAGCTAGTATTAAGGTTGGCATTGTTAAAAATTTCGCTGGTTACACCTGTAAAACCGCTGGTAGTAAGTTGGTCTTCAAACTTCAACTGCGAGGTGTTAATGCTCATGTTCGCATAGGTTGCCTGAAAGCCAATGCCAATTTGTTTGTAACCATCTTCATCTAACCCTAAATGGTAGCTAGTGCCCAAACTGCCGTAGTTGAACATTACTGCGCCGCCTGCACTTCTGTCTGTATAGCCCATAATACCTACACCCCAAGTATCTTTATTGGGTAGGGCATTTCTGCCCAAAGCCATATCTAAGCTTACCGTAGAGGTAATGAAGGCTCGGTTAATAGTAGGCCATTGGTTGCGGTGGTTACCTGCAACACGAAACTGACCATCTATTTTTCCGATATAGGCGGGGTTGAGTGCGAGTGGAGAGGCAAAAAACTGTGAAAAATGCGGGTCTTGTGCTTGCAAGTTGGTTGCGAGCATAGGTAACAACAGCACTATAAAAATCAATCGCTTCATAAGCACTTTAATGAGTGTACTAATTTAAGTGTAACTACATATTCAGTAACAAGTTACTATGTTAATTATTGTACAGTAGTAGTTTGTGTGTACACGGCGTAGCGTTTGAGCACTTTCACACGAATACGTAATCCTGTAGCAATAACGGCTTTGTAGGGTTTAAAGTTGTTCTTATTATCTAAGAAGCCTACGATACAACTATTGCTGCTTGTGCCTGGTTGTAATTGTATGCGAGGCATGGTACCAAGGTTAGGAATAGTTACCGTGTCTTTATGAACATCTTTCAATTGCTTAATTACCAACAAAAACTGATGTGTTTGTTTGGTTTCAAACAATTGAACGGTTATGGGGTACTCACCGCTATTGGGTGTTACTTTCCCTGCAAAAGTTGCAATAGGCGTGGTTTTTACGGTAGTACGCTGTAGCGGTACACCCACTTGTGCCGCAATTGACATTGCAAGTAATACCGTGGTGAAAAGTGATGTGAGTTTGTATTGCATACATGTTGCTAGGTTAGTATGGGCTTCACATTTACCGTAAGGTGAGCCTATAATAAAAGCCACCTCAGGTGGCTTTTATTGATATTGTACTTACGTAAATGCGTTTAAGCTTTGTCAGGCGATTTTTTGAAAATCGCATATACTTCAATCACAAAACCGAGGATAATTAGTATGGGTGCAACCGTAATTCTTGTTTTGCTATACACCGTATTATAATCGAATTGATCCACCGGATTTTTGCCACCACTCATAAGAAACATACCTAATGCTATCACCGCAGCACCAATGCCCATCCATAGATAGTTTGCCTTTCCGAAGAGTGGCTGCATCGGCGATTGGTTTGAAGTAGTTACTGTTTGTTTTTTTACTACGGCCATAAATTACGTTATTGGCTTACAAAGAAAAGCGTTTCAGCAATAAAAAATACACTAATACAGATCGTCGAGCTTCATTTTCAAATATTTCATTACGCTACGGTGGGTACTAACCAACGAAATAAGCACGCCAAGTACAAGCAGGCCACCAAACAATAGTATGGTGAGCTCGTTGTTGCGAATCACTTTAAGCTGTGGTACCCAACTTTCGGCCCATTGCATTAGTCCGAACAGAGCTGCTCCTGCAAT
>DMPB01000040.1:2467-7310 GCA_003456175.1 Chitinophagaceae bacterium
GAACAGAGCTGCTCCTGCAATGAGGGCACTAATGGCACCATTTAGAATGGCTCGCAAGTCCATTGGCTTAACAATAAACCAACGTGTGGCACCTACCATTTGCATGGTTTTAATCAAAAAGCGATTGCTGAACATGGCTAAGCGAATGGTATTATCAATACTAATGATCACCAAAATACAGAGTAGGGCGGCAATACCTACGAAAATCAAACCATAACTTTTTGCCTTTTCATCTAAACTTGTCACTAAGTTTTTAGGATAGGTTAAATCGTTCACCTGATTTGGGAACTTGCTTAGAATATCATTGCTCATCAAAGCAAGGCTGTCCTTATTTACGTAAGTTTCTGGAGCGTAAAAATCAATGCTCTCAGGCAGTGGGTTATAATCGAGAATTTTATCCCAATCTTCGTTGTTCTCTTTGTTCCAAATGGCTTTGGCTTTCTCTTTATCTACAAAACTTACATTTTTAGCATAAGGTTGTTGTTCTATATAGTTCTGAATAATACGTACACTATCGTTGTTAAGCGTACGTAGGTACACACTAATACGAACATCTTCTTTTAAAGCCTTACTTACCTGACTAAAGTTGAGAAATACCCAACCCATAATACCCATGATGAGCAAAATCAATGCAACCCCAATAATGCTGTAGATATAACTGGGTTTGCTACGCCTTGCCGATGCTTTTCCAAACTGTGCCATGTTGCTAAAATAATTGATTTGCAGCGAGCCAATACGCCTGTTTTGGGCAAATGTAGCGGTTTCGCCTACATTTGCTATCCTTAAACGATTGGTTTGACATATTCTGTATGTTAAACCATTTTTTTAAGACAAATACAACAGTTTTTTCTTTGATACTTGGTGATGAACAAGTGCCTTACGGCAAATGTAAATGCACGCTGTTACACCGCAACCGTTCTAGAGCAAGCAATGGAATACAAATTCAACGACATTGAAAAAAAGTGGCAAGCACATTGGAAAGCCACCAAAGCCTATCAAGTAAGTAATATAAGCGATAAGCCTAAGTGCTATGTGCTCGATATGTTTCCGTATCCTAGTGGTGCAGGCTTGCATGTAGGCCATCCGTTAGGGTATATTGCTAGCGATATATACAGCCGTTTTAAACGTTTGAAAGGGTTCAATGTACTACACCCAATGGGCTTCGATGCATTTGGCTTGCCTGCCGAGCAGTATGCTATCGATCATGGTATTCACCCTGCTGTAAGTACCGAAAAAAATATCGGAAACTTCATCGAACAGCTCGATAATATTGGCTTTTGTTACGATTGGGAGCGTGAAGTACGCACCTGTGATCCGAAGTACTACAAGTGGACACAGTGGATTTTCTTACAGCTTTTCAACAGTTATTACGACCGTACCTTACAAAAAGCAATGCCTATCGAAGCCTTAGTCGCCGCATTTGCTAAAGAAGGTAATCAACAGCATCCTATTCCGAACGAAAAAGCGGTGATAGATGGGTTAACAGGCCTCGTATTTAACGCCGAACAGTGGCATGGTTTCAACGAAAAAACACAGCAAGCCATTTTAATGGAATATCGTTTGGCATACTGTGGCTTTGGCGAGGTGAATTGGTGCGAAGCTTTAGGTACCGTACTTGCCAACGATGAAGTGGTGAATGGTGTGAGTGAGCGTGGTGGGCATCCCGTAGTAAAAAAGAAATTACGCCAATGGTACTTGCGTATTACAGAATATGCAGGCCGCCTACAAAGCGATCTAGATAAGCTTGAATGGAGCGACGCCATGAAGGAAATGCAAACCAACTGGATTGGTAAAAGCAGTGGTGCCGAAATTAGCTTTGCTATCGAAGCGCATCCTAACCAACAGGTGCGGGTATATACCACCCGGCCCGATACCATTTTCGGGGTTGATTTTATGGTACTGGCACCTGAACTGGAATGGATTGATACCATTGTAACCATCGAACAACGTAGCGAAGTAGAAGCTTATATCGCATACGTTAAGAGCCGCAGCGAACGTGAGCGAATGGCCGAGAAAAAAATCAGCGGTTGCTTCACGGGGGCTTATGCCATCAATCCTTTCAACGGTCAAAAAATTCCAATCTGGATATCAGAATATGTACTCGCTGGCTATGGTACTGGTGCTATTATGGCGGTACCTTGTGGCGATGAACGCGACTTTAAATTTGCTCGTCATTACAACATTCCTGTCACTAACATTTTAGGCGAAGCCTTTAATGGTAACGAAGCCAACCCAACGAAAGATGCTGTGTTACACAACAGCGATTTTCTCAATGGTATTAATATGCGTACTGCTATTGAGGTAGTTATTGATAAGGTTGAAGCCATGGGTATTGGCACCCGAAAAACCAACTATAAAATGCGTGATGCGGCGTTCAGTCGCCAGCGTTATTGGGGCGAACCCTTCCCAATTACATGGAAAGATGGTATTGCACATCCCCTTACGGTAAATGAACTACCACTCACATTACCCAATGTAGAAAGCTACAGTCCCGGCCCCGAAGGCGAAGGTCCGCTGGCAAATATTCCCGAATGGACGAGCCGCCAACTTGAAACCAATACCATGCCCGGTTATGCTGGCAGTAGTTGGTACTTTTTACGATATATGGATCCGCATAACGATGCCACATTTGCCGCAAGGCAAGCTACCGATTATTGGAATCAGGTAGATGTATATGTGGGTGGTACCGAACATGCTGTTGGCCATTTATTGTACAGCCGTATGTGGACGAAGGTTCTTTTTGATTTGGGGCACATTGGTTTCGATGAGCCTTTCAAGCGTTTAGTGAATCAAGGTATGATTCAGGGCAGTAGCCGCTTTGTATACCGTATTAATGGTACGCATACGTTTGTATCGCATAACCTTTTAGATGGTGAGGGGTTGTACCAAGGCCAAACCGTTGATAAGCTTCATGTAGATGTTAATTTTGTAGATGGTTACACCCTCGATGTGAAAGCCTTTCAGCAATGGCGTAACGGCGAATATGCTCATGCTACTTTTATACTAGAAGATGGTAGTACTTACAATGCAGCCGCAACTAATGCAGCTTACCTCTGTGGTAGCGAGGTTGAAAAAATGAGCAAATCAAAATTCAACACCGTTAATCCGAACGATTTAGTAGCAAAATATGGGGCCGATACCTTCCGCATGTACGAAATGTTTTTAGGTCCTATTGAACAAAGCAAACCGTGGGACACCAAGGGTATCGAAGGCGTGCATCGCTTTTTACGTAAGCTATGGCGTTTGTTCTTCGATGAGGTGAAAGGTGTTAGCGTATTTACCAACGAAGCGCCAACACCAGCAGCATTGAAAATTTTGCATAAAACCATCAAAAAAATTGAAGAAGATACTGAACGTTTTAGTTTCAATACGGCTGTAGCTGCTTTTATGGTGTGTGTGAACGAACTTGCAGAAGTACAATGTAAGAGCAAGCAAGTATTAGAGCCGTTATTGGTATTGCTCGCACCGTATGCTCCGCATATTGCCGAAGAATTATACCATGCATTGGGCAATACAGGTTCTGTATTAGATGCCCCGTATCCGGTATTTGAACCGCAGTATGTTACAGAAACTGCAAAAGAATATCCGGTAAGTATTAATGGCAAAATGCGTGTTACCATGACCTTACCACTCGATGCAGATCAGGCTGCAATTGAAGCCGAAGTATTAGCCAACGACGTGGTTCAAAAGTGGCTCGAAGGTAAGCCGGTTAAAAAATTCATATACGTTAAGGGCAAGGCTGTTAACGTAGTGGTATAAAGTGCACTAACATTTGCCGTAAGGCTTGTAATAGGTACCTTACGGTAAATGTTGTAACCATTTAGAACGCAGTGTAATGCATAAGAACACTGCGTTTTTTATTTCTTATTAACCAAATACACGCCACCTAAAATAATACACAGGCAACCCATTTGTAACAGCGTGATAGCTTCTTGAAAAGCAAGTCCCCAAGCAACTGCAACAAACGGTATACCGTAAGTAACCAACGATGCAAAAATGGAGCCTGCTACCTTCACTAACCGATAAAAAATAATGGAGGCGATGGCCGTACCAAAAATTCCTAATACGGCACTTGCGCCAATACCATACCACAGATCTGTGTTACTCGTGGTAAGCTTATGCCAAAAACCAAGGTAGCTTAATACAACTAAGCACAACGGTAATAAGCTAGAAAAAGCAAGCGAAGCAATATGAATAGGGCTGATACCTTTCAAAAACTTGCTTACCATATTCACATTAAGGGCATAACAAACCGTTGCTAACAGTACCAATAAGCCATATTGCACCTCGGTGAAGTTGATGCCTTTGGCTGCCGCAAAGGGTAATAACACTAGGCCTACAAAGCCAATGAGTATGCCTAGCCATTTGGCAGCCGATGCTTGCATTTTGAAAAAACTAACGCCAATAATAATGGTGAATAATGGCGTTAAAGCATTTAAAATACCAGCCAAAGAACTATCGATACGTGTTTCGGCAATGCAGAAAAGAAAAGCGGGTATAAAGCTGCCTAAAATACCCGATAATACCACTAATAAGCGTTGTTGTGTAGGTATGGCTTTGATAGCTGTGGTAGCAAAAGGGAGTAATACTAAGCCTGCACTTGCAATACGGATACTAGCTACTTCGTATGGCGACAGCGTTTTCATGCCCGCCAACATGAGTATAAATGAACTTCCCCAAATCAGTGCTAAAAGTGCGAACAGCAACCACTTGCTGGCGCCATTTTGCTTGCTTATATCGGTCATATTGCAAAGATGCACACTAGTATAGCTTAGCTCATTTATTTTTTAGGCAAAACAAGGTTTGTTGTATGGAACTGTTTAATTTGTAGCAATAACTGTAC
>DMPB01000040.1:7535-10027 GCA_003456175.1 Chitinophagaceae bacterium
TGTAGCAATAACTGTACTAACCATCAAATCAAAACTGTTATGGGCTTTATTAAAGAATTTAAAGAATTTGCACTCAAAGGCAATGTGGTAGATCTGGCTGTGGGTGTTATCATCGGTAGCGCTTTTAATAGTATTGTAAGTTCCTTAATTGAAGATGTAATTACACCCTTATTGCTAAAACCCGCCTTAGATGCTGCACATCTTACCAAATTACAAGATTTATCGGCCTTTGGTGGCGTTAAGTATGGTGTATTTATTTCGGCAGTCATCAATTTTATCATTGTTGCTTTTGTTATGTTTTCAATCATTAAAGGGATGAATGCCATTAAACGTAAGCAAGATGAAGCTGAAGCTGCGGCAGCACCACCACCGCCACCAGCAGAACCCAGCAGTACCGATAAACTACTCATGGAAATACGTGATGCGTTGAAAAAATAATCACCCATTCCGTCAAACAAGTATGTAATGTTGCAATCCCGTTGAAAAACGGGATTTTTGCGTAGTGCCACCGAAGGCACTTTCATTTAAACGATTTGTAGCGTGGCAACACAAGAAAACTATCAAATAAAACTACCACAGTTCGAAGGTCCGTTCGATTTGTTGTTGTTCTTTATTGAACGTGATGAGCTGGATATTTATAATATTCCCATCACCCGAATTACCAACGATTTTCTAACATATATACACCAACAAGAGAAGCTGAACATAGAATTAAGTAGCGAGTTCATTCTCTTTATTTCAACGTTAATGCGTATTAAGGCCAAAATGTTACTGCCACGAAAAGAGGTAGATGCACAAGGCAATGAAATAGATCCGCGTCAAGAGTTGGTAGATAAAATTTTAGAATACAAGCGTTTTAAAGAAGCTAGTCTTCAAATGGCCGAGCTTGAAGCTACCCGTATGCTCATGGTGAAGCGTGGTAACCTAACACAAGAACTCAATGGTATTGGTGAAGATGCTGCCGAGGGTACCGAAATACAAAGCGTTACCTTGTTCAAGCTTATGAAAACCTTTGAGCGGGTAATGCAACGCTTACACGAACGTAACAATAAGCCCGTACACACGGTTATACGCTACAACTATACCATGGAGGGTAGCCGTGAGCATGTACTCACCACTATTCGCAACGGCCGCACTGTTAGTTTCGAAAAAATATTTGAAGTGTGCGAAGATCGTATTCATGCTATCTTTTTGTTTTTAGGCTTATTAGAGTTAGCACAGCAGCGTTACATGACTATTCTAGTAGGCGAGGGTAAGAATAACTTCATTGTAGAATGGAACGACAACCGAGCCGAAGAGCTTAATCTTACAGAAGCCGAGGCAGAAGCACCGCCACAAGATTTATATCAACAAGATACTGCCTTACAATTCCCTGAGTTAACAGATAATGGATCTAACAATGAAAATGCACTAGACGATACTACAATAACTCCTGAACTGTAACCTTACGGTAAATGATTTTATTAATGATATGATGTTTTATTTTATAAAATCTTGTGGCTAATATTGTCTTGAATATTAAACTAAATCCATATGATCATTTACGGAAGTAAAAGCAAGTTACTTATTCAAGAAGCCTTACCAGACAACTGTCCACACTGTGGAACCAAGAATAGCCTTACCCTGTCAGTGTTTCAGAAATATGCACATGTTTTTTGGATTCCTTTATTTCCTATGAGTAAAATTGGTGTAAGCCAATGCGATCATTGTAAGCAAGTATTAGAGCATAAAGAAATGCCATCTACTTTGTTGAGTGCTTATGAAAATTTAAAAGCACAAACCAAAACACCGCTGTGGGCATTTTCAGGTCTTGTACTTTTAGCTGTTATAATTGTACTAGCTGTAATACAAAGTAATAAAAAGGCCGATGAAAACCTGCAGTTTGTAACAGCACCTAAAGTAGGAGACATATATGAAGTTAAAGTTGAAAACGGGCAATACACCATCTTTAAAGTTAATGCAGTTAAGTCCGATTCAGTGTATGTTCAATACAGTAATTTTCAAGTGAATAAAATCACCGGATTGCATACTTTGAAAAGTGATACATATGCTCCTGATATTTTTAGTTATTCAAAGCAAGAGTTAAGAAATATGCTTGATAGCGGTACTATTTATGGTATCGATAGAGAGTAACAATTATTTTTCACGCTAGTTATATGTACTAGTAGGGTCTGTTGTACATACAATTGCTACCATTCTGTAGAATAAAGGGCATATAGTTCATGGGCTGCGGGATGTGTAGGGCGGCGACCAACGGGAGCCGGTACCCTGTACCGAAGCCCGTAACAGCCCGAACAAAAGCTGCCCATGGTACTAAAAGTTGAAAGCCCCGTATTACTTGTAAAGCAATACGGGGCTAATAGTTTTAGTAGTTATTTTGGTTACATACTTGCGAGCTGTACTTTTTGTGTGAGCTCCATAACATTCTCACGGAAAATGGTATCGGTATCCATCAAATCTTTAACTGTTTGGCAACTGTGAATAACAGTGGT
>DMPB01000040.1:10209-11591 GCA_003456175.1 Chitinophagaceae bacterium
CAGCTGACCATCCTTGGCGCGCAGGTCGGAGATGGTGCGGCAGGCGTGCATAACCGTGGTGTGGTCGCGGCCGCCAAAATGCTCACCTATTGTTTTTAAGCTGTTCTTGGTGAATGCTTTTGCTAAGTACATAGTTATTTGGCGTGCTTGTACAATTTCACGCTTACGTGTTTGTGCTAGCAACTTATCGTAAGGCACATTAAAGTATTCGCAAACCATTTTTTGAATAGCATCGATGGTGATTTCTTTGTTGCTGGTTTTAACAAAGTTGCGTAGTACTTTTTTGGCTAGCTCTAAATCAATCTCACGTTTATTAAGGCTACTTTGAGCTAGCAAGCTAATTAATGCACCTTCTAACTCACGAATATTAGTATTGATATTGTAAGCAACGTACTTCACTACCTCTTTAGGCATTTCTAGACCATCGTTTTTCATTTTATGTTCTAGAATTTCAATGCGTGTTTCGTAATCGGGTAGTTGCACATCGGCACTTAAGCCCCAACGGAAGCGGCTAAGCAAGCGTTCTTGCATGCTATCTAAATCTTTCGGTGCTTTATCGCTTGTTAAAACAAGCTGCTTGCCACTTTGATGTAAGTGGTTAAAAATGGCGAAGAAAGCATCTTGACTTTTTTCGGCTCGTGCAAAGAATTGTACATCATCGATAATGAGCACATCTATCATTTGATAGAAGTGTATAAAGTCGTTGATAGCGTTGTTGCGGCTATGATCTTGAAATTGGTTAATGAATTTTTCGCTACTTACGTAAAGTACCACCTTGTTTTGGTGTAAGCGTTTTACTTCGTTACCAATGGCTTGTGCTAAGTGTGTTTTACCAAAACCGGTGCCACCATAAATTACAAGCGGGTTAAAGCTATTGGCGCCAGGTTTTTCTGCAACAGTTTTTCCTGCACGGCGTGCAACACGATTACAGTCGCCCTCAATAAATGCGTCAAAAGTATATTTAGGGTTTAACTGCGGATCAATTTGCATTTTTTTAAGCCCAGGAATAACGAATGGGTTTTTAACGGGGTTATTAATAACCAAAGGAAAATCCATTTCATTATTAGTGGGTACACGGTGGCCGCTAGCAGGTACATCCATACTGCCTCTACCATTACCGCCACTATCTACCATAATGCGGTATTCTAACCTAGCATCTTTGCCAAGTTCACGCTTTAAAGTTTTGGCAAGTAAGTTCACATAGTGTTCTTCGAGATATTCGAAGAAGAACTGACTTGGCACTTGAATCATTAGCACACTTTCCTTCAAATCAACAGGGCGGATTGGCTCGAACCACGTTTTGTAGTGCTGCCATTCCACAATATCCTTGATGATTTTCAGACAGTTGCTCCATACAGATTCGGCTGTTTTCGTCATACTAA
>DMPB01000040.1:11809-11964 GCA_003456175.1 Chitinophagaceae bacterium
CGTCATACTATATGTCAAACTAAATCAGGGGTGATAAAAGTGGTTTTTCGAAAAATGCGCTAAAAAAGTTATTCCATTTTGTGGATAAAAATTTCTTTAGCAAGAGTGCGAATATGAAACACTAACTGTTGAAAAAAAAATTTTTATTCACTTGT
>DMPB01000049.1:0-948 GCA_003456175.1 Chitinophagaceae bacterium
TGAAATACTCGGTGGTATACTTGGTTTTATAATTGGTATCGTTCAGGTTTTCTTAACACTACTTGCCTAATAAGAAATAGCTGTTACCGAAATACGAAACTTATCGGGCAAACCTTTAAGTTGTTTTGCATGTCTTATAACCGCTGATGTAAAGCTAGCCTAACGTTATGCCATTAAACATCAGTTTTACAGTAATTATCAAGTTTATATGAAATCATTTTTCGCAACTGTAGTTCTTGGAGCTGCGGTTTTTTGCTCGGGATCTAATGCACTTGCCCAAATGCCAGCCGGTATGATGGGCGGTGGTGCCAGAGGTGCTGGGGCTAACCAAAACATGAATGTTGGTCGCCTTTACGGTAAAGTTATTGATAGCAAAACAGGTAAAGGTTTAGATGGTGCAAGTGTACTTTTAATTGGTAACCGTTTCGACAGCACTACCAAAAAAATGAAGGAGGTGGTTTTAAATACCATCATCACACCAAGTAATGGTAACTTCAGCTTTGAAGGATTAGCTGTTTTTAGCAAATTCAAACTTCGTATTACCGCTATTGGCTATAAAGATTACTTACAACCAGTCGGTTTCGATATTAAAATGCCACAAGGCGGGGCTGCTGCCGGTGGCGATGGTCCCAACCGCATGGCTCAAATGATGAGTATGGCCGATAAAGATTTAGGTAACATAAAATTAGAAGTCGCCGAGTCTACCCTTGAGGCTGTAACTGTTACCACCACAGCCAAGCAGTTGTTTGAAATGGGCGTAGATCGCAAAATCTTCAACGTCGACAAAAACTTAGTAAGTGCAGGACAAACTGCAACAGAGGTAATGCGTCAGCTACCTGGTGTGAATGTAGATATTGATGGTAATGTAACCATTAGAAATGCATCTCCTCAAATTTTTGTGGATGGTCGCCCAACCACCCTCACTTTAGATCAAATACCTGCCGATAT
>DMPB01000049.1:1152-2779 GCA_003456175.1 Chitinophagaceae bacterium
CAAACCATTTTTTGGTGATGATCCAAGTGCCACTTTAAAAAATGTTCCGGCCGATATTATTGATAAAGTAGAATTACTCACCAACCCTGGTGCCAAATTCGATGCTAGTGGCGGTAATGCCGGTATTTTAAATGTAGTATTGAAGAAAAATAAAAAAGTAGGTTATAACGGTGGCTTACGTGCGGGTATCGATAGTCGTTTTCGCTTAAATGGCGGTGGCGATATCAACGTACGTCAGAATAAAATCAACTTTTTTACCTCAGCACAAGCCAATCAACGCCGCAGCTTAAGCTGGGTTGATAACGAACGTAACAATGTACCTATTGGTTCGCAGTTACAAAGCAAAGTAACTACCAAAGGCGATGGCGAGAACGATGGCTATTTTGCCTTTGTGCGTGGCGGGTTCGATTGGTTTGTAGACAATAGAAATACCATTTCAGTATCGGCCAACTACAACCGCGGTCAGTTCAATAATAATCAAGATCAGCGTATTGATAGTACTATTAGTAACGTATTCTCAAGCTATAGCAATAACATCACACGTGTAACATCTAACTTCGAGAATTTTGGTAGCCAGCTAAGCTATAAGCACAACTTTGCTAAAAATGGCCATAACATCTCCGCCGATGTTAACTACAACAGCGCCAATAATGATGGTTTAACCAATTTGAATATCGACACTTACGATCCTTCTAACAATCCGAAGGGTGCACCATTCAAGCAACGCAACATTAATAGCGGATACAACCGTTTCTTAACCACACAAATAGATTATGAAAACCCGTTGACCGATAATAGCAAATTCGAAGCAGGTGCCCGTATTGCCGTGCGTGATTTTAGAAACGATTTAGACCAATTCCGTTTCGATAATACCCTTAATCAGTTTGTACTTGTACCACGAGCTAGCAGCAAATACAAGTTTAACGATCAGGTATATGCAGCTTATGCCAGCTATGGCTTCAAAGTGAAAAAATGGAGCTATCAATTAGGTATGCGTGTAGAAAGCAGTCGTTATACAGGTACGCTTATTGGTGGTGCTCGTAGCGGTCAAGATACTAGCTTTAGAGTAGATTTTCCTTTGAGCCTCTTCCCTAGTGCTTTTATCACTTACAAAGCCACTGAAAAGGCCGATATTCAGTTCAACTACAGCCGCCGTGTTAACCGCCCGAACTTTTTCCAGTTAATACCATTCCCCGATTTAACCGACCCGCAAAACATAAGCATAGGTAACGTAGCACTTCGCCCAGAATTTACCAACAGCTTCGAGGTTAACTACAACTATGCCTACAAGCGTGGTGCTAACTTCTTAGTAGGTGCTTACTTCAAGAATTCAGAAAACTTAATTACACGTTATCAGTATAAAGGAGCTAACCCAATTGTTGGTGGTGATAGTGTTATTTACAACACTTTCGTAAATGCCAATAGCAGCTATAACTATGGTATCGAATTAACCAATCGTATGCCAGTAGTTAAATGGTGGGACCTTACGGTAAATGTGAATATTTACAACAGCATTATTAACGGCAACAACATTGAAAGCGGTCTACGCCAAGAGCAAGTAAGCTGGTTTGCCAAATGGAATAACAACTTTAAACTACCTAAGAGCTATAGCATACAATTAAGTGCC
>DMPB01000178.1:0-2508 GCA_003456175.1 Chitinophagaceae bacterium
AGATATAAGCGCCTTGCGGCAAATACAAAACTTCGTTGGCAACCGCTTAACCTTGGTAGCTGGCAGCACTTGGACTGAAGATGATGAGGAAATTGATCATTTTATTAATACGCATCCTGCATATGCCTGCATTGTAGCCCCGCACGATGTAAGCGAAGAACGTATTAATGAGTGTAAGCGTTTGTATCAAAACGCTATTCGATATAGTGAATGGGTGCAACAAGCAACGCATTTACCGCAAGGTGCCCCTACCTATCAAACGCTTATCATTGATAATGTAGGCATGCTTAGTAAGCTCTATTATTTAGCACATGTAGCTTTTATTGGAGGTGGCTATGCCGCTGGAGGTATTCATAATGTGCTGGAGGCGGCAGTGTATGGCAAGCCTGTAATACACGGACCTGTGTATGAAAAATATCAAGAAGCCGTTGGCTTGTTGAATGCTGGCGGTTCGTTTGTTGCCGAAAATGCGCTGGTGTTAGAAGATTACCTCAATGAACTATTTAACAATCAAGAGTTTTATGAAAAAGCCGCCAAGGCGGCGGCAGCTTATGTTCAGTCGCAAGCGGGTGCAACGGATCGGATTATGGAATATCTCAAGAAGCAAATCGACGCTTCACCAATGCATCGAACTGTTTAACGGCTTCGTTGCTATCATCCCAACCTAATTTTACTTTGAGTTCTCGCTGTATCCAAAATTGAGCTTCGGGGTATATTTCGAAGTTATTGATGGTTTTGATACTGCGTTCATACATCACATCGTCGCCGCGAAAAAGTTCGTTGATAAACAAGAAACGGTCGTTAATACCAATAGCTTTTTTTAAGTCTTTTACAGGTGTACCACTAAGCACCGTTGTAAGTTCTATTTGTTCTATCTTCAACTTTTCATTGAGGCTTTCTGTATCCATTTCTGCCATCACATCATTAAGCTCATACACTTCTTTAGCAGGTTCGCTGGGCAAGGTAGGTATTGCCACTGTTGGCTCTTGCGGCAATACATCTAATATGCTTTGCATAATGGCGTTGGCAGGCGTAGGTTCATTTACCGTAAGGTTATACTCATTTGTTGTTACATCGGCTGTTGTTACGGGAGCAACTTCTTGCGCTTCTAAAGTTGGTGCACCTTGCGGTAAATTGTGGGTAAATGATCCCTCGTTATCTGTGGAGGCTTCGCTATGAGGCATTACATTTGTTGCCGGCATTACTACCGATACTTTATTGTGTGCAACCACGGTTTGCGATAATTGCAACTCGGCCAATAACATTTGTGCGTACAAGGCCATTTGTTGATATTGACCTTGCTCGTGCAAGCTTTGTAACTGCTGCAATAGAATGCCCACTTTACTCATGGGTAAAAGAATTTTTGGGGTTAGTGTAAGCCGGCGTAAAGTTAATTATATAAGTAGTAGATTTTTTATTTGTAGGCATGTTTATTGAACCCAATATATCTGGCGAAAGAAGAGGCTCTATCGAAGTGATTTGCGGTAGCATGTTCAGCGGCAAAACCGAAGAGTTAATTAGAAGATTAAAGCGTGTTAAAATTGCCAATCTGAGGGTTGAAATTTTTAAACCTGCTATCGACATTCGTTACGATGAAACCAAAGTGGTTAGTCACGATGCAAATGCCATTGTGAGTACACCCATAGATAATCCACAAACCATTCTACTCCTTGCGAACGATGTAGATGTAGTAGGTATAGATGAAGCACAATTTTTTGATCCCGATATTATTGAAGTGTGTGAAAAGCTTGCTACCAAAGGCATTCGTGTAATTGTAGCAGGTTTAGATATGGATTATCTAGGCAAGCCTTTTGGCCCAATGCCGCAGCTACTAGCTATTGCCGATTTCATTACTAAGCTTCACGCCATTTGTATGAAATGTGGTGGCCTAGCCAATATATCGTACCGAAAAGCTGCTAGCGAAGCACAAGTACTACTGGGCGAGAAAGACGAGTATGAACCGCGTTGCCGCAAATGTTATCACGAACATGCCTAATGCTGCACACACGATATTATCGCTTGTAAAAAAAGATATATTGCTCGAATTTAGGCAGCAGTACACGCTTTATGGAATTGTATTGTATGTAGCAAGCACCATTTTTGTTATCTATCTTATTCACGGCCAACCTGAAGCTACCGTATGGAATGCACTGTTTTGGGTAGTGCAGTTATTTGTATGCGTTAATGCGGTGGCTAAAAGTTTTTTACAAGAAAGCCGAGGCAGACTGCTTTACTTCTACACTTTAGTTAAGCCGCAACAATTTGTAATTGCCAAACTATTGTTCAATGCCTTGCTAATGCTTGCCATGAACCTGATAAGTTTGGGGATTTTTGTACTACTCTTGGCCAATCCACTAGTATATCCGCTGCATTTCTTTGCAATTAGCTGTTTAGGTAGTATTGGCTTGAGCTTTGTTTTCACTTTTTTAGCCGCCATAGCAGCTAAGGCACAGCAACAAGCTGCGTTAATGGCCATTATGGGCTTCCCTATCATTATACCACAGTTAT
>DMPB01000178.1:2727-3460 GCA_003456175.1 Chitinophagaceae bacterium
TTATCATTATACCACAGTTATTGTTACTATCGAAACTGGCACAATCGGCTTTTGCAACAGTAGTGCAAGGCGGTTTCTGGCAAATGACAGGGTTACTCATTGGTTTTGATGCCTTAGTGGTAGCATTAGCTTACATTCTGTTTCCTTTCCTTTGGAAAGATTAGGTTTGTACAAGTCACTTACGTAAATATTGCTTTTTGGTGAAACAAATTCAATAAAAACTAACAATTGTTAATAAAAGACAAAAGCCTGTTTCAATCGGTTGAAAATTTAAAATTGCCAAAAGCAATAGCTACCCCTTCCCTATTTTTGCCGACAATTATTTAATGCCTGCTTTTGCTGGCCTTTAAGGTGCTCAATTCATATTATGCGTAAGCCCTGGTGGAAAATATTGGCTTTCATACTACTCATGTACACATGTATCATGGGTTTCTTGGTGAAAATACCTGTACTTGACGGACGATTACAAGAAAGTATCCGCAACTTATTCTTTCATGTGCCCATGTGGTTTGGCATGATGATACTTTTCATTGTATCGGTGGTGTATAGCATCAAGTTCTTAAGTAAGCCTAGCGATAAACTCGACATTTACGCAAGTGAATACGCCCGTTCCGGCGTTATTTTAGGCATCTTGGGTATTGCAACAGGTGCAGTTTGGGCACGTTACCAATGGGGGGCTTATTGGAGCGGCGACCCCAAGCAGAATGGTGCTGCCATTGCAGTGCTCATATAC
>DMPB01000175.1:0-206 GCA_003456175.1 Chitinophagaceae bacterium
ATAACACCTTGCCAACAACTATTTATAAAGGCAGCTTATATATTCGTAAAGATTACCAATTAATATATCCTATCAACCTTGCTAGCACATGAAAAAAAGAATGATAGTTTTTACGCTTGCTATTTTAGTGTCGTTATCGTCGGCTGTTGGTAGTGTGTGGCTCATTACTACCAAATTTGTATACCAACCTGGTGAAGATATTATTG
>DMPB01000175.1:456-5330 GCA_003456175.1 Chitinophagaceae bacterium
TCTTCAGAACTGGAACGCCAGACAACGACTCGAACTATCAGGTGCAACAAAGTAAAGTAGCTTCATTATTACACATTGCACCAAATGGAGTTGACGCCGATGTGAGGAGTCAGTTAACAAACGATAGTGCTGCCTATTTGAGGATGAGAGCACTACCGCAAGATGAAGGAACGCATGTTCTTGTGTTCAGTACTCAACCCATTGTTACCACCATGAACGGTGCAGCATTTGTGAAGTATTTAATGCAAGAAAATTTAGTGAATGAAAATGCACAAATACAAACCATTAACCCTAATAGTGACATAACTGTAACACATCAAATCAGTTCTAAAAGCTTATTTCATATTGGCAGTGTTGACAGATCAACCTTAACCGAAAATTACTTGCAACCTACGGGTGCACCTATTGATATTATTCCGCAACAACACCCACTTGCTTTAACAGAAGGTGCACCAACTTCAAAATTCAATATCTCTTACCAAGTGCTTTACAAAGGAGCACCGTTGGCAAAACACCCCATCAAAGTGGTGGCCAAATACATGCGTGCACCTAACGAATTACAGCCATTAAAAACAGACACTCTCGAATATAAAACTGATAGAAAAGGCTTTGTTTACTTAAAAATCAGACCGTCTGTTTTGCGTATCACCGCTACGGTGTTAACACAAGAAAGCAACCATCAATGGCAAGTGAATACTGGCGCTATTACAAGTTCAACCCCAATTCGAATATTCAACATTAACAACAACAGCCAGTTGCCGCTTCAAATGAAACAACAAGTTGAAAGAGATATCAGCGAATACATGCGCCGTAACAACTAACAATAGCTTACTACCATGAAAATATCTTTGGTTACACTCCTACTATTGTGTGCCGTAACAATAATTGCGAACAATGTTTGGCTTTGGCCGCAACGATTTTACTTTGAACCGGGCGAAACAGCCATTATTACACAACGTACGGGCAGTCTATACACAAGTAGCACTGCTAACAATAACACTATTGTATCAAATATTAGCACACATTATCTACCGAACAAGCAAGTCAATCACTTACCTGTAACGCAATCGAATAACGAACCCAATACAGTCATTTTAACTGATCTCCAATCTGGCACCCACATGTTAACTCATGCAAGCAGCAGCGACACCATGGAGGTTACAACTGACACACTCAAAGCCTACTTCAAATACCAACAGTTAAGTATACATCCACTTACTGCTGCTACTGTAGTACGTTGGCATAATTGTGCTAAAACTATTTTTCAAGTTGGTGCACCTATTACCAATAACCTTACGGTAAATGTAATGCAGCCCACCACGCTAACCCTAGATATTATTCCAATAGCGCATCCACAACAGCCAACTACAGATAATACAAGCTACTCTTGCGAGTTTCAAGTGAATTTTAATGGCACTGCCTTAGCAAATCAAATCATTGAAGTGTGGCATTCCAATGCAGCTAGCCCACAAAAATTAACCACCAATAGAAAAGGACGTGTAACCGTTACTACAACTAAAGGCAACTACATGCTTACTACCTACCATTCCGTAATAGCCGCCAACACACCAAAACCAATAGTAGAAGCCTATTTCGGAAGCCTTACCATAAGCACGCCCAAAGGAAATATATTCCTAAAACGCAGCTCTAAGAATTAATCTGAAAATAGAACTGTGAAAGCAACAACAGCAATGCGTATTCTCTTATTTTTGCACCACTTTTAAACGAAACCTATTGCCATGGCAGTTTTAGTAAATAAGAACAGTAAGATAATCGTGCAAGGATTTACTGGTACAGAAGGTACATTCCATGCAACACAAATGATTGAGTACGGAACCAATGTAGTAGGTGGTGTAACCCCTGGTAAAGGTGGTGGATCACACTTAGACCGTCCTATTTTCAATACTGTAGCCGATGCTGTTAACACTACTGGTGCCGATGTGAGCATCATTTTTGTTCCGCCAGCTTTCGCTGCCGACGCTATTATGGAAGCTGCCGACGCTGGCATTGGTTTGGTAGTTTGTATCACTGAGGGTATTCCTGTACAAGACATGGTGAAGGTGAAAAACTATCTTCAGGGTAAGCAAACTCGCCTTATTGGTCCTAACTGTCCTGGTGTAATTACAGCTGGCGAAGCTAAAGTGGGTATCATGCCTGGTTTCATTTTCAAACCTGGTCGTATAGGTATTGTTAGTAAAAGCGGTACACTTACCTATGAAGCTGCCGACCAAACAGTTAAAGCTGGTTTAGGTATTAGCACTGCTATTGGTATTGGTGGCGACCCCATCATTGGTACCCCTACCGTTGAAGCTGTTAAATTGTTAATGGACGATCCTGAAACCGATGGCATCATTATGATTGGTGAAATTGGTGGTGGTATGGAAGCCGAAGCCGCTCGTTGGTTGAAAGATAATATGCGTAAGCCTGTGGTTGGCTTTATTGCCGGACAAACAGCTCCTCCAGGCCGTCGTATGGGCCACGCTGGTGCTATTGTTGGTGGTGCCGATGATACTGCCGAAGCTAAAATGAAAATTATGGCAGAATGCGGTATTCATGTAGTTGCAAGCCCTGCCGATATTGGTAAAACAATTGCAGCAGTATTGAACAAGTAATTCATTTACCGTAAGGTAATAACGTATAAAAAGCAGCCCTAATGGCTGCTTTTTGCATTCAAAAAATACCACTAAATAGGTATAGGCAAACTAAAATAGCATACACATCTTTGTAAAAATTACATGTGTAGTAGTAAGCAAAGCATGTAACATTTGATTCATTGGGGGAAAACGCCTTCGGTCTCTACCGAGGGCGTTGTTATTGATATTAACCCGAAAAAACAAGGTACTCACCCTGCAACTACACTTTAACGCACAGTTTTCAAGTGTATTGCTTTAGTTTGCAACACAACTATTTTGCTATGCAGTTATCTCGTTTTTGTTGCGCCTTGGTAGCGGCGTTTGGATTGTTACAAGCTACCGCACAGCCCGATCGTTGGCAACAACGCATTAGCTATCAAATTAATGCAGATTTAAATGTGACAACCAACATTGTGAAGGGTAAGCAGCAAATGATCTACTGGAATAACAGTCCAGACACATTACATCGACTTTTCATTCACTTGTATTGGAATGCCTTTCAGCCCAACAGCAGTATGGATGTTCGCAGCCGCGAGTTAGGCAAAATTGAAATTGGCAGAAACCGTCAGAACCAGCCTGTTCTCGATTGGGATGGACGAGTGAGAGATCGTATCAGCAAGCTAACACCCGAACAAATAGGCTATCAAAAAGTAAGTAACCTTACGGTAAATGGCAAAGCTGCCACCCTCATAGAGCATGAAACCATTTTAGAAGTAGTATTAGCGACACCGTTATTACCTAAAAGTAAAAGCAACATACAACTCAACTTTGAAGCACAAGTGCCCATTCAAATTAGAAGAAGTGGCCGCGATAATGCCGAAGGTATTCGTTACAGCATGAGCCAATGGTATCCAAAATTGGTAGAATACGATTACCAAGGCTGGAACGCCAACCCATATATAGCACGTGAGTTTTATGGTGTTTGGGGCGATTATGATGTTAAATTAACACTCGACAAAACATACTTGGTTGCGGCCACCGGCACTCTACAAAATCCGCTACAAACAGGGTTTGGCTATCAACCCGAAGGTGCAAAGCTAACCTTACCGGCAGGCGATAAACTTACATGGCATTTCACAGCACAAAACGTACACGATTTTGTATGGGCAGCCGACCCCACTTATAAACTCATTAAAAGAACCCCTAAAGGCGGTGGGCCACTCATTTATGTAGTATACAAAGCGGTAGATAGCCTTGAAAATCGTTGGCAAAAAATGGCCGATACCGTTGCCCTAGCCTACCCTTACATTGCGAAAACATTTGGTCCTTATCCGCATAAGAACTACAGCTTTATTCAAGGTGGCGATGGCGGCATGGAGTATCCTATGGCTACACTCATTAAAAACGCCAGCATTGGAACCGCAATACACGAATGGATGCACAGTTGGTATCAAATGATGTTAGGCACCAACGAAAGCCTATTTAGCTGGATGGATGAAGGCTTCACCAGTTATGCCGAAAGCAGAACCCTTGGCTGGTTACGAAATGCCCCTAAAGAAAGCTGGTTAGAAGATGATTATGGTGTGTATTATCGCTTGCAACGTAGCGGCCTCGAAGAACCATTAAGCACACATGCTGACCATTTCAATACTAATTACGCTTACAGTGCTGGTAGCTATGGTAAAGGCGCTGTTTTCTTAGCACAACTTGGCTACATTATTGGTGAAGCTCAGTTAGACACGGTATTACTAGCCTACTACAATACTTGGCGTTTCAAACACCCGAATGTGAACGATTTTGTTCGCGTTGCAGAAAAAATAAGTGGTATGGAACTCGATTGGTATAAAGAATACTGGGTGAATAGCATCAAATTCATCGATTACGGTTTAGGGAATATTGAACAATCAGAACGAAAGGCAGAACTAACCGTGAAGCGTATTGGCAAAATGCCCATGCCGATTGATATTGAAGTAACCTATAAAGATGGTACTAAGGAACTTTACTACATTCCTTTAAACCTGATGTATGGTAATAAACCCATAGAAAATACCACCAATAGAATGGTATTACCAGCATGGCGCTGGACGCATCCAGAATATCAGTTCAAGCTATCGCGTTCGGTGGGTGATATCAAAGAAATTGTAATAGATCCAACCCTGCGATTAGCAGATGTGAATAAAACCAATAACAAAATTGTTGTGCCGTAAATAACGTACAATACCGCATTTACCGTAAGGTATACGGTAATGTTATAGTAATGTTATAGTAATTTACATGGGGCTCGCCTTCGGCGAGCCCCAT
>DMPB01000175.1:5542-6392 GCA_003456175.1 Chitinophagaceae bacterium
GGCTCGCCTTCGGCGAGCCCCATGTAAATTTAAGCCATCCGTAGCCTTACGGTAAATATCAATACAACTACAACGTACCAACCTCGCCACGATGGCGAGGCTTATACCACAAATAATAGTAAGCCAAACTAACTAACCCCATTACAAACGGAATTAATGCAATATGCTTGTACGTGTAGGTATGCCAAATTTCGATATGATCAAAATGCAAAAACTCACTTACCATCCAATAGCTGTTAGCACTAATCCATAAGCAAATGGCAAGGTTATGGCAAAGTTCGCTTACCATGTTACGCGTACGCCATGCAATAATGATAGATATTAGCAAGGTTGGTACAATCATAACAATACCAAGTGGCTTCCATACCATACACCAAGCAACATCTTTAAACAACCAAAACAAAATGTGTAGGTTTTCCATTCGGCGATACTTCACGGGAATTTGATATAAGGTATCAGGACTATTATGCATGTACTAGAAATGGTTTTGGTGTGAAAGCGAAATAAACACTTTGTACGCAAATACTAACGTTCTAATGTTTTACGAAAGCGTTGTACATCTACCTGCGGCAATAAAGGCGTACCGTTAATGAGGTGTTGTGCTAATTGTTCCCCAAAATATGGTGCCAGCGAACAGCCCTTTGTGCCCATTCCATTGAAAATGCCAATATGCGGTATCGCTGGGTGAAGCCCAACAAAAGGGCGCCGTTCTATCGTTGCAGGACGAATAGCTGCAATATGATCTACCACGGTAAATGGCAGTTGTAGTATTTGCCGTAAGGCAGCTTCCATACTTGCTCTAAAATGTTCTGTAGGTAATACATCGGTAAAGCGATTATCGTAGGTACTG
>DMPB01000175.1:6640-7609 GCA_003456175.1 Chitinophagaceae bacterium
GCCCACCCACCATAAACCATCACGCCAAGGCACTAAGGTGGTAATACCGAACTTAAAAATGCGTTCTTGTATAAGTGCAGGTATTGATACAATGAGTGCTTCGCCTTTATTGTAACTAAATGGTAGCGATTGCCAGTACTTGCTCTTACCCGTAGCTACGCCATTGGCATAAATCAAATACTTTGCCTTATATGTTTGGTAGGTTACGCCGTTAGGGGTAAGTACCAAATCATTTTCGTGAAATGGAGCTGGCAATAATGCGTTCTGTGAATCTAAATACGTACGCCAACCTGTAAGCATGGCTGGCAAATGCAATAAAAATGCTGGCTGTATTTGTACTGCACCATATTGAAAATGAAACCACGAAGCATAGGTATCGAGTATTGAAACAGCAGTAACATAGTTAGGTTCGACTGTAAACTTTTGCTCATAAGCAGTTTTCATTTGTAACGAGGGCGGAAACGCAACAATACCTTTATCGTTTAGAATACCTATATTAAGCAAGCTACCCAGAGCCGTATATGCATGGTGCGCATGCGGCAGTAACGTATCGGCAAGCCAAGTAGTTACCACTTGCCTACCCGTTACCGGGTTAATTACCCCACTCGCTACCCTACTAGCAGCATTGGCTTGAGCATCATCAATTACCAAAACACGCTGTTGCTGTTGTAACAAATAATAACTCAACCAAGTACCCGCAATACCTTGCCCTACAATAATTACATCGTAATCGTTCACATCAATAGTTTGTACAAAGTTAACTCGTGTAACATCATTTGCCTGTAAAGGCGTTTTCTTACTACAATTTGTAACAAGTACGTTCGTTTGTATTGTGGTTACACTTACCTTGCCAACCACAACTTTATTAAAAGGTTTATTTACTTACGTAAATGAGATGATATGAAACACTTGCCAATACCCAATACCCTATTTGTACAAAATCGCAAACGCTTTATGAAAGCGATGCAA
>DMPB01000175.1:7834-8261 GCA_003456175.1 Chitinophagaceae bacterium
AACGCTTTATGAAAGCGATGCAACCTAACAGTATTGCCATTTTTGTGAGTAACGATGAGTGGCCTTTAAATGGTGATGCCTTACATAGCTTTCAACAAAACAGCGATTTGTATTGGCTGTCTGGTATTCAGCAAGAAGACACCATGGTGATACTTTTTCCTGACCATCCTGATCCAAAGTTTCGTGAGGTGTTAGTTCTTGTGAGGCCCAACGAACTCAAAGAAAAATGGGATGGAAAACGCTTAAGAGCTCATCAAGCAACTACCATTAGTGGCATTGAAACCATTGTATGGCTCGATAGTATTGATGCTGCCTTACAAACTTGGGTGCATTTGGCCGACAACATTTATCTCGATTCCAACGAAAACGATCGTAAAGGAACGCTGCTACAAAGCCGAGAGTATCGTTTCATTCAAGAAATGAAGGC
>DMPB01000175.1:8435-10334 GCA_003456175.1 Chitinophagaceae bacterium
CAAGAAATGAAGGCTCGTTACCCATTACATCAATACTTACGTGCTGCTAAAATTATGAAGCAGCTAAGAGCCATTAAAACCAAGGAAGAAGTAGCTGTACTACAAACCGCAATTGATATTACAGACAACACCTTCCGTAGGTTACTAGGCTTTATTAAGCCAGGCGTTATGGAGTATGAAATTGAAGCCGAAATCATGCACAGCTTTTTAAGTCAGCGTGCCGAGGATAAAGCCTACAATTCTATTATTGCCAGCGGCGATAATGCTCGCGTATTGCATTATGTGTTCAATAATCAACCTTGTAACGATGGCGACTTAGTACTGATGGATTTTGGAGCTCGTTACGGTGGCTACTGTGCCGATTTAACCCGTACTGTTCCGGTGAATGGCAAATTCACAAAACGCCAGAAAGAAGTATACAACGCCTGCCTACACCTACACAACTATGCTAAAAGCTTGTTGAAGCCAGGTATTAGTATTATAGATTACACCAATAAAGTAGGCGATGAAGCCACCAAGCAATTTGTAAAAATTGGCTTACTATCGAAAGCCGATGTTAAAAATGAAAATAAAGATGAACTTGAAACACGACCATTTAGAAAGTACTTATACCATGGCATTAGCCACCATTTAGGTATAGATGTACACGATTTGGGCACCCGTACAGAACCGATTCAGCCCGGTATGGTATTTACAGTTGAACCCGGCATCTATATAGAAGAAGAAAAAATGGGTATTCGAATTGAAAACAATGTATGGATTACCAAGAATGGAAATATAGACCTCATGAAGAATATTCCTATAGAGGCCGATGACATAGAACGCCTGATGAAAAGATAATACTGTTGTACAGCCACATATTTTTTAATGCTTCAAGGCGAATTTCTAATGAAAACTAAAACATTATGCCCAATAAAGTAGTTGCTCAAATACCTAATATTTTCACACTGCTCAATCTAGTAATGGGTTGTATTGCTATCACTTACATATTACAGCCTGGCATTATGGTGGTACAAGGCGATAATGGCGAATACCTAGCCGAACTACCACAACAAATGTATTGGGCAGCCATTTGTATAGGCATTGCAGCTATTATTGATTTTTTCGACGGCTTCGTAGCTCGTTTGTTAGGTGCAACAAGTGATATGGGCAAGCAGCTCGATAGCCTTGCCGATGTAGTAAGCTTTGGCGTAGCACCGGGTTTAATCGTATTTCAATTTTTACGTATGGCTTGGGGTAACCAACCCGATGGATTGGCTATTAGCGACTGGTTTTTACTACCGGCCGTTCTTGTACCTTCGGCAGGGGCTTATCGCTTGGCAAGGTTTAATATTGACACATCGCAAAGCGAAGGTTTTAAAGGCATTCCAATACCTGCTGCAGGCTTGTTAATAGCATCGTTCCCATTAATTTACTGGTACACCAACTATACCGCTATACAACAAATATTACGCTCGCCATACACCTGGTATGGCATTATTACGCTGGTAAGTTGGTTAATGGTAAGTACACTACCTATGATTGCCCTGAAGTTTAAACACTATCATTGGCAAGGCAATCAAGCAAAGTATGTATTACTCATCGCCTCTTTGGTGTTAATAGTAAGTTTACAATGGCTAAGTGTTCCTATCATTTTTTTGCTTTACGTAAGTGTATCTTTGGCCACTGCAAAAAACAAATCTTAATATGCCCACTTACAACGTTCAAATTAAAGTAATGCCTCTCAAAGATTTGCTAGACCCTCAAGGAAAGGCTGTACTAGGTGGCTTACACAATCTAGGAATTAACAGTGTACAAGATGTACGTATTGGCAAGCACGTAACACTTGTGATAGAGGCAGCCACTGCTAACGATGCGAAAGCCATCGCCGATGAAACTGCTAAAAAACTACTAGCCAAT
>DMPB01000020.1:0-2416 GCA_003456175.1 Chitinophagaceae bacterium
CTCTAACCAACTGAGCTATAACCTCCGTATACGTTCTTATTTTGAACGGGTTGCAAATATAGGGAGTACTGCATTTTGAGCAAAAAAAGTTCAGAAAAATTACGCAGCTTTATCAGGTAGCCATTTAGCAAGTGCATTTCGTAATTGTTCAATAGTAAAGGGCTTGCTGATGAAATCTTTCATACCTGCTTGAAAGCACTTGTCTTTGTCTTCGTTCATGGCATTGGCCGTCATCGCAATGATTACAGGTGGCTTTTCGAGGGCCTTTAATATTTGCCGTGAGGCCTCTAAACCATCCATAACAGGCATTTGCATGTCCATTAATACCAAATCAAATTCCATTTCCTGGCATTTTTTTACCGCCTTCACACCATTTTCAACAATGATAGGTTGTATGTTCAGTTTATTGAGCACATTTCTGGCAATGAATTGGTTTAAGGGGTTGTCTTCTGCTACAAGCACCCTCAACGTATCAAACTGCAAGGCAGCATCGGCAATACCTGTAGGATTAACCACGGTTGGAGCTTCGCCTTCTATTTCAGGTATATAAAAATGAAATGAACTGCCTTTACCATACTCACTAGTTGCCCAAATGCGTCCGCCCATCATCTCCACTAGTTTCTTACTAATACTTAAACCCAAACCGGTGCCGCCGTAGTTACGTGTAGTGGTAGCATCTACTTGCGTAAATGGTTGGAACAACCTAGCTAAATCGTCGGGCTTAATACCAATACCTGAGTCGGCTACGGTAAATGTTACATGAGGTTCATCGTTATCTAACAATACGAGACCAACTTTAACGATAACAGATCCTTCGTGTGTGAATTTGATAGCGTTACCGATGAGATTCACCAATACTTGCTTTAAGCGAGCCTCATCGCCTACAATATACTTGGCTGGCTTTTGTTCGAAAACAGCTTTTAATGTGATGTTACGTTCTAACTTAGCAATATTCGGACGTGTTATTTTGAGTACATCGTTAATACACTTTTCTAAATCAAAACTACCTTCATTCAATTCTAAACGGTCGGCTTCAATTTTTGAAAGGTCCAGTACATCGTTAATAACATTCAACAAATGGTTGCTACTCGTAGTGAGGGTATCTACAAGTTTTTGTTGTTCTGGCGTAAGTTGGGTAAGCTTTAATAGTTCTGCCGAGCCTACAATACCATTCAGTGGTGTTCTTATCTCGTGGCTCATGTTGGCTAAAAACTTCGATTTTGCGGCTGTTGCGGCTTCGGCTTGTTGCTTGGCAATCGTTAGAATTTCTTGTGTTTTGGTAAGAGAAAAATTAGACCGCTTTAGTTTTACTTGTTCAATATCGTAACCACGTTTAAAGTTGTTGATGAGTAGGGCAAAAATTACCGTTGTAACAATTACGTTGGCAATCATATCTACCTGATGGCTCTCCATGTTTTTATACCGCTGTATGTATTCTGGAAAGGCATTTTCTACCGTAAACAAAATGAGTACTTCTGCAATTACAATTAATAAGTAAAACAAATGATGCTTGTACGGTAATAATAAAATACCTAACACTGTAATAATGGGTACATAATACAGCGTGCTACCCAATACGCCACCGCTTAAAAACCAAATAGGCCCGATACTTAGCAGAAAAAAACCAAGTAGCCAGGGTATAATTTCTTTGTGCAGTTTTTTGTACCTACTTAAGTAATAGGTTATACCACTCACCACCAAAATGGTAAAGAAAACATAGTCTAAATAAAAGTGTGAGTGAAGTATATAATTCAGAAACAGCCCCACCAAATTCACCATGATAGAAGATGCAGCAATGAAATTCACCAATTTGAATTCAATGCTAGCTCCTGGTTCTTGAAAGCCAAGAAATTGCCGTATAGGTATTAGTATGTTGCGCCTCGACATGGCTTTTATTACTGTATTGGTACGGTTGGTTTGGCTAGCAATGTAAGAAAAGGTTAGATGAGTACAAACTGGAAAAACATTTACCGTAAGGTATTCAAGAAAAAAGCCGCCCTAAGGCGGCTTAATGAACCTAAATGTGCCTTGCGGCAAATGTTAACGCACTAGGTTAATACTTCCTTTTTTGTGATAGCGATTACCGTTTTCAAAAAGCACTTCGGCTACATATACATAAACACCAATAGGCTGTTGGATACCTTTATAAGTACCATCCCAACCTTGTAAGTTGTTACCTTCAAATAGTTTTTCGCCCCATTGGTTAAATATCATGAGCTTTACAGATTTGATGTAATTACCATAAACTGTAAATCGATCGTTGCGACCATCACCATTAGGTGTAAATGCGTTAGGTATAAATAAACCAACATCGGGAAAGCGTGTTTTGCCATCGGCAGTACCCTGCGATTGCTGACAGTTTAGGGTGCCAATTGCACGTACAATGATGTTAATTGTTCTGTCGGGTGCTAAACCT
>DMPB01000020.1:2681-4632 GCA_003456175.1 Chitinophagaceae bacterium
CACCGCTACTTGGTGTTGTAAAGGTAACGCCATTATCGGTACTTACTTGATAACTAACGGCACCTGCTACTGCTTGCCAGCTAAAACGTACTGTATTAACACCGGAGGCAATACTATCCCAAACAACATTAACAGGTGCAAGAATAGTTGCCAACGTGAAGCTTCGAGTGGTATCACCCATGCAACCATTCGGAGCCGCAATTCTTAGATTAACATTATAAGTGCCACCAGCAGTATAGTTGACAGTTGGATTTTGCTGTGTACTAGTGGTGGCGTTACCTAAATTCCAATTGTAGCTATTAATGTTGAACCCATTGGTATTAGGGGTAGCGGTAAATTGTACAGGCGAATTGGTGCAACCCGTTGTATTAATACTAAAGTTACTATACGGCCTATCGGTAACAATAACTCTAGCTCTTATTGTTTGTAAGTTGTTACAGTTTTCAATCAGTGGCGATATTAAATCTATCGGAAACTGATATGAACCGATTTGACTGAAACTATAGCTAATGGGTAAGCTATATCGATAAAACATAACACCATCTACCTCAATACTATCTACAATTGGTGGATTACTCACCAAAGTATCTGTTGATGGGGTTACATTGTTAATCAAACTTGGCTTGAAACGTATTCCTGTTAATCGGTAGGAGGTAGTTAACCTAAATCTGAAAGGTATGCCGATACATGTTGATGAATCGACACTCAATGAACTGTTTTGGTTATTGAAACTACTAGTAAAACTTAGGTCTTTAATTAAGGTTCCTGCATTGTAGCCATAACTTTCAACGCTACCAAGGCCATAAGTAATACTTGTAAATGCAGAGTCGCAGGTTACAATATGTTGACCGGGGGTTGTAATTTTAACAACACACGTGTAACCAGCTAACGCAGGATGAGGAAAACTATGATTAAAGGTATTACTACCGTCTATGAGTAAGCTACTCAATCCTGCTGTTGGAACAATAATGTTAACGTAATTTCTTGTAATTGCTTGTAGCGATGTATTAAAAAAACCAATACGATCGATAGCTTGCTCAAGCGGGCTCAAATAAATCATTTCAGGATCGCCATTACCAACAATACTACCACCTGCGCAAGCGGCAGTCCCTGAAGTGCTTGGTAATATTTGAGAGACCAATATGGGTTTATCGGCTGTAATGTACTGCCCTGTGGTAGCTGTGAATTGATAGTAACGATTTGCTATTAATGAGCTAGGAGGTATAATTACACCATTACGACGTACAACTGTATTAGCATCTCTAACCATTACACGAAATGTATTTGGGTTAAATTGGCTTGCAGAAGTAGATGTAGCCGTGTTAAAGGTTAAATATCTACGACCCCAAGCCGTGTATGGGAACACCTGCTGTATCATATAATCGCCGTTGGTAGTATTACAAATTGCGGTTCTACTGCTACCTGAAAACATGGCGAAAGGCTTACACTCGCCTGCACTGTTGGGTACACTTCGAACCCTGCTGCCTGTTAAATCGAAACCTGTGCTACCTGATTGAATGGCTCCTAATACTTGAAAAATTTGTCCTCTGTTAAGCGTAACTTGAAAAGGCACGTTAGCATTACGTCCACCACGCGTTGCTGCTGATGGTGTTATTTCAACACGCGTATTATTTTCATTGGCTACAACATAAAACCAAGAAAAACAATCGCTAGCATATACTTGAGAGGTATTTAAACTATAATACTCGTAGCCATAAGAAGATGTTGGCAATAGCATAGTTGCCCCAGATGATGCACTACCATAACAATGAGCATATACAACAATAGGAACATCGCTTGTAATCAATATCCCTTTGTTTTGAAGTCCCTCAATGAGTAAGCGAGCATCAATTAAACCTGCTTTAGGTAGTGGTGTTGTGGTTACAACACTGTTAGCAGGCACATTGTAGGTTTGTACAAATGGGCTACCCACCATGGTTACTCGTACCGT
>DMPB01000020.1:4873-5617 GCA_003456175.1 Chitinophagaceae bacterium
TGGTTACTCGTACCGTAGCTGCTTGTTCGGCACTGAGGTACAGTACCATATCTTGTGAGTTTGTTGAGAAAAGTTGATTGTGCCCGTAACCAACAAAAAACTCTGTACCTCGATTACTATTTACTTGTTGGGCATATAGCTGTTGAAAGCATACACATAATAAAAAAAGAAAAATTATAAGGCGTTGCATAATGGATTTTAGGTTAGATAAGAAAATGAGGCGGCACAAGTGCCGCCTCATACTTTTACTTCTGAACAGTAATAGATACTATTTCATTATTGTAGTAAACACTCAAGATATACTTACCACTTGACAGTGATTGCACATCGGTAAGGTTAAACAAGTTAACACCACCATTAAGCACAATAGCTTGCTGTTTAACAATGTTACCATTCATCGTTCTAAGTACAACAGCTCCTTTTGTAGTTGCTGCCAATGTAGATGCAACTACTTTAATCTGCAATTGCTCTATGAACGGATTTGGATAAGCATTTACCGTAAGGGTAGGTGCATCTTTATCAGATTGCACTACTACTGTTTTGCTATACGTGTAAGAGCCATCGTTATTAACAGCTTTAATACGGTAGTACACTTTTTTAGCGGTACTGCTTGCAAAAACATTAGCATCGGTTATTTTATAACTATTAGAACCGTTGGTAAGTACGCTGTTGATAGCACTGTATTGTACGCCATCGAACGAACGTTCTATTTGATAGTTATTCAAACTTATTTCGTTCGCTACA
>DMPB01000020.1:5861-6033 GCA_003456175.1 Chitinophagaceae bacterium
GGACAGTCCACTGTACAAATGCATTGTTGGCTTGCTTAAATGCTGTTACATCTAAGAAAGAAACTGGCAAGCTAACACCATCTAATGCGGCCGTAAATAATCCACCACCATTAGTTGCAGCAATTGTAATAGTATTCAGCAAATCATCTACACCACTTGCAGCACCATTGTA
>DMPB01000139.1:0-2505 GCA_003456175.1 Chitinophagaceae bacterium
GAGGGCCTTTTCAACTTCCATACCACGAATCACGTCGGCTAATAAACGCATTTTGCGAGGGCCGGTGGGGTAGTTTCTTAATTTGGCTACAGCTTCCATTGTGTTGTTATTTCAATTTTTTACTTAGGTTACCCTAAGCGTGTGAACTATTTTTTGCTGCCAGCATGGCCTTTGAAGTTTCTAGTAGGGGCGAATTCGCCTAACTTATGACCTACCATGAATTCAGTTACATACACCGGAATGAATTTGTTACCGTTATGAACAGCAAAAGTAATTCCTACGAAATCAGGGGTGATAGTGCTACGACGGCTCCAAGTTTTGATAACTCCTTTCTTGGTTTTGCCTTCGTTCATGTCTAGTACTTTTTGCTCTAGCTTGGCATCTACGTAAGGCCCCTTTTTAATTGAACGTCCCATATGATTGTTTGCGTTGTTTATTTACCGTAAGGTGATTACCAACGGTCATTTTAACATGAATAAATTATAATTTCTTACCGTTTCTGCGTTGGATGATGAGCTTATCGCTGCCTTTCACAGTTTTACGAGTTTTCTCACCTTTCGCATATTTACCTGTACGGCTACGTGGGTGACCACCACTGGCACGGCCTTCACCACCACCCATTGGGTGATCTACTGGGTTCATGGCAACACCACGGTTACGAGGGCGAATACCCTTCCAACGGGTTCTACCTGCTTTACCACCGCTTTCAAGGTTATGATCGCTGTTGCTCACTACACCTACTGTTGCAAAACAGTTGATGAGTACACGGCGAATTTCGCCTGAAGGCAACTTGATTACAGCGTAACGCTCTTCCTTAGAAGTTAATTGTGCACTAGCACCGGCACTACGTACAATTTTACCACCTTGGCCAGGCTGCATTTCGATGTTGTGAACCATAGTACCTAAAGGCATGTTCTTCAACATTAGGGCGTTGCCTAATTCTGGGGCTACAGCATCGCCAGCAACAATTTTCTGACCTACTTGTAAGCCTTGTGGGGCAAGGATATAGCGCTTTTCACCATCGGTATATTGTACTAATGCGATGAAAGCTGTACGGTTTGGATCGTATTCGATTGTAAGTACTGTAGCTTCAATATCTTTCTTGTTACGCTTGAAGTCGATAATACGATAGTGCTTTTTGTGACCACCACCGATATAACGCATTGAGCGACGACCTTGAGCATTACGTCCACCTGATTTTTTTACAGGCTCTAACAAGCTTTTCTCAGGTGTGCTTGTTGTAATTTCTGCGAAAGCATTACCGATTCTCCAACGAGTACCAGCGGTAATAGGTTTAAATTTTCTTAAAGCCATTGTTGTTATTTTTTTGCGGATTTTTCAGCTCCGCAGCTATAGAATTTGTTCTCTTAAATAGTGCTGTACAAATCAATTGTTTCGCCTTCGGCTACAGTTACCAATGCCTTCTTATACGCAGGTTTAACACCCTTGATAAATCCGGCTTTAGTGTAACGTGTTTTGTTTTTACCAGGCACAACAATTGTATTCACATCTACTACTTTCACACCGTACATAGTTTCTACTGCTTTAGCAATCTCAAGCTTGTTAGCTTGCTTTGCTACTTTAAAAGCATAGCGGCGTAGTTTTTCTTGCTGCTTATTGCTTTTCTCAGTAAGTACGGGCTTAATTAATACTTCTGCGAGTTGCATATCAATAGTTTGTGATCGTTAACAGTTATTATTAAGCAGCAGCTTCTTCTTCAGAATCAGTGAAAATTTTTGCTGCAGATTCGGTGATTACTAGTACATCTGCATTTACGATGTCGTAAGTATTGATATCAGCTAGTAATGTGCTTCCTACGGTTGGGATGTTACGAGAACTTAAGTATAAGTTATCGTTGTATTCACCCAATACAAGAAGTGTTTTTTTATCGGCTACTTTCAAGTTGTTTAGTACATCAACGAACTGCTTTGTTTTAGGGGCATCCATGTTGATATCTTCTACTACTACGATAGCGCTTTCTTTTGCTTTGTAGCTAAGAGCACTCATTTTAGCCAAGTCTTTCACCTTACGGTTTAACTTGAAGCCATAACCATGAGGCTTAGGACCGAAAATGGTACCACCACCCTTGTATAACGGGTTACGGATATTACCTTTACGGCTACCACCAGTACCTTTTTGCTTGTGCAGCTTACGGCTTGCACCTTTAACTTCGGCACGAGTTTTTACTTTGTGCGTACCTTGGCGTTGTGCTGCTAAGTATTGTTTAACGGCCAAATAAATTACGTGGTCGTTAGGCTCAATACCGAATATTTCATCAGGTAATTCTACTGAACGACCAGTAGTTAAACCCTTACTATTTAAAACTTCTAATTGCATGATTGCGATTGTTAAAGAGGTGATTACTTCTGAATAAGTACGATAGAACCGTTGTGGCCAGGAACTGAACCGCTAACGAGTATGTAATTTTTCTCAGGGAATACCTTTAATACTTTAAGGCCTTTCACTTTAACTCTATCATTACCCATTTGACCAGCCATACGCATG
>DMPB01000139.1:2748-7224 GCA_003456175.1 Chitinophagaceae bacterium
AGCCATACGCATACCCTTGAATACACGTGAAGCATCAGACGAGTTACCGATAGAACCTGGTGCACGCTGACGGTCGTGCTGGCCGTGTGATTGCTCACCCACACCAGAGAAACCATGGCGCTTTACTACACCCTGAAAACCTTTACCCTTAGTAACACCCACTACTTCAACTTTTTCGCCTTCAGCAAAAATGTCTACAGTAACTGTGTCGCCAAGGGTCTTTTCGATAGAAAAATCACGAAATTCTTTAACGAAACGCTTAGCCGGAGTATTGGCTTTAGAGAAGTGATTGATTTCGGCTTTAGTAGCGTGCTTTTCTTTTTTGTCGCCGAAAGCTAGTTGTAATGCGTTGTAACCATCAGTGTCTTGCGTTTTGATTTGTGTTACAACATTAGGGCCAGCTTCAATGATGGTACAAGCTGTTTGCTTGCCATCGGGACTGAAGATGCTGGTCATCCCGATTTTTTTTCCGATAATTCCTTTCATTTGTTTGCGGTTTACGCCCCGCAAGGTTGTAAGACGTTCACTTTACATTTGCCACCGTACAGTCCCGGGTGGAGGTAAAGGATTCCATCTCTGTTAACCAACGACCTTTTCCTTTTCCACTTCAATGGGCCACATGGGCTTCAGAAGTACCGTTGGAAAACAAACCTCGAAGGGCTTGTTTTTATGTGAAAATTTGACTTTCGTCATTATAATTTTAACCAGAGCTGCTTTCTTTCGATGCCGAAATTGGCAGGTAGTGTTATGTTTCAGAACTTAAACGGTATTAGGCTTTAATTTCAACCTCAACACCTGATGGCAAATCTAACTTACTCAAAGCATCTACAGTACGTGAAGTTGAAGTGTAGATGTCTAACAAACGCTTGTGCGTACAAAGTTGGAACTGCTCACGACTCTTCTTATTAACGTGTGGTGAACGCAATACTGTGAAAATACGCTTACGTGTAGGTAAGGGAATTGGACCAGTTACAACGGCACCTGTGCTACGTACTGTTTTTACGATTTTCTCGGCAGACTTATCTACCAAGTTGTGATCGTATGATTGTAATTTTATTCTGATTCTCTGAGACATAATAGCTAAACCAAATTTTCGATTTGGGGATGCAAAGGTAGGGGGATATTTTGTTCGCTCAAGTTTTTTTTCAACATTTTTCAAAAAAATGTGCTTTTTCAGTATTCACAAGGCTTACATGGCATTTACCGCAAGGTAATTTGTGCAAAAAAAGCCCTTTTTAGGGGCTTTCACTTACGTAAATGATTTATTGTGGAAACTCTACCGGAGGCTGCAAGCGGCGGGGGGTAGTAGTTATGGCTCCTAAAAATGCTACCAAGGCATTCACTTCTTCATCGGTTAAATTGAGTTTTTTCACTAATGGAGAGGTAGTTGGCAACAAACTATCGCGTGCTGTACCCTTATACTTATCTTGAATAGGTGCCGGATTGCCTAAGTCGTAAAAGAAAATAACATCTTTCAACGTAGGGAAATTACCGTGATGAAACCAAGGACCTGTGTTAGCAACTTCGCGTAGCGATGGTGTTTTGAACTTTCCAATATCGGCTTTGTTGCCGGTAACATTATAACGACCCAAATCTTCGTTTTTACTGCCCCAAAGTGTTTGACCATCGTTATGAAACTGATTGTCGCTGAACAGAGGACTATTATGGCAATTCAAACATCCAGCTTTGGTACGATACACATGCAGGCCTAACACTTCTTGGTCGGTTAAGGCATCAGACTTGCCGGTAATAAATAAATCGAACCTGCTTTTACCGCTGGTAATAGTACGTTCAAAACAAGCGATAGCTTTTAAGATATGATTGATATTAACTTCTTTGCTTCCAAAAGCTTTCTCAAACATGGGCTCATAGCCTTTGAAAGATTTCACCTTTTTTTCCATAGCACCCAAACTTTGGTTCATTTCTAGGTGATCTTTAATAGGGAACTGCGCCTGATCTTCTAAGCTTTCGGCTCGGCCATCCCAAAAAAGCGTTTTATAGTATGCCACATTCCAAAGCGTCATTGCATTGCGGCCTCCCAACTTTCTATCATGCCCAAAGGCTACCCGCTTACCATCGCCCCAACCTAGTTGTGGATCGTGACAGCTAGCACAAGCGATTTGCCCCGATACTGAAAGGCGTGGATCGTAAAAAAGCATTTTACCTAATGCAATTTTTTCGGGATTGCTTGGGTTATCGGCAGGGTGCGAAACTGCTGGAAGCACACCAATATCTTGAAAGCTAGCCTTAACCGATGGATCAATCATTGGTGCTGGCCATTGCTTGTAGTCGCCACTGCTATATGCTTTGCGTAACGCTGCAATATCGTTGGTAACAGTTCCCTTACGGGTAAAAGAAAGTACACCTAAAGTAGCAACACCACACAAGGCTAATACAACCTTAGTGGCGTTCGTCCATTGAAATTTCATAGTAATTAGCACTGTTGTTTAAGGAAGAAAACGGTATTTTCTACGGCGGTCGGCAGGCCCACCAATACTTGTTTCATTGAATATAACCTCCACCTCTAGGAGTTGACTTTTTGTATTATAAACGCCTTCGCCCCCAACTAGAATGATATCAAAGAAACTTCTATCTCTGCGATATAAGCGAACTGTTTGCGGTATAACCTTAACAGTACCTTCTGTATTATCTGGCTTTGTAGGAATTAACTGAAAGCATTTAGGAATGGTAACATTATAGTATGGTGAATCGGCGGTTAAATTCTGCGATGAATAAAAGTTACGCATGTATAATGCATTGGTGCCTTTACCAGCATTGTAAGGGTTAGCAAAACCCAGCTTGTCGGGGTCGTTTTCGTAGGTGAAACTAAACACAGTATAGGTTCTCCACAAGTTCAAACTATCGATAAACACAGTTGCTGTTGGGGTATAGAACTGCTCGTTCTTTGCCCAAGTAGCTGCAATGGTTGGCTTTGCATAAGTGTACTCAGCGTCATACTTTTTACACGCAAGTGTTACAGTAACAATCAACAATAAAACAATGGCTAAATTTTTCATACACACAGTTTCTAAAACTTAAAATTAGTATTGCGGGATGGGATTGGCAAAAAGTGGACTAGGATAATTAACTGTACAGTTGTTACCGGTACAATCGGGCCTACTTATACTACGCTTGTTTCGGGTAATATCAAAAAAGATATGACCTTCAAAACAAAGCTCTCTACGACGTTCATCAAAAATTTCGTTGAGTAAGGTAGTAGCATCGGTAGCGGTGAATGTAGGCGCTGTTGGATTGGCTCGTTGACGAATGCGGTTTAAGTCGCTTAAAGCGGCGGCGATATTACCTTGCTTCGCATATGCCTCTGCCCTACTTAACCATAACTCACTTGCTCGATACAACTTAACATTATTAGCAGTATCGTTAATACCTTGGTACTTGCGTGTAAAAGTGAATGTACCACCATCTCTTACAGCATTAAACATGGTGCCCGATAAACCACGTATATCGTTCGCAGCAAAAAGATTTCTCAAATCGGTTGCTACAGCAATGTATCCACCCGATGTTCCTGCAAAAGTTGGATTATAAAAAGTACCTAGCGACTCTGCAATGCGGTTACCAAAAGCTAATTCAAAAATGCTTTCAGGATGTATGGTTTTGCCGCGCCATGCTGCTGCATAGTTGCCATTACTAACCAGTGTATATCTGTTAGTTGCTATAACTTCAGAACTCAAGCGAATTACTTCTGCCCAATTTTCTTGATACAATGCTACACGAGCTTTAATGGCTTTAGCAGCATCTTCACTTAAAAAAGTACGAGCATCGCCAATAGCATAGATAGGTACACTGTTGCGGTACAAACGTATAGCAGTATCTAAATCGTTATTGATAAGATCGTACACTTGTTTTACAGTGGCTCTAGTACCTGTAATATCGGTTACAGTGGTGTTACGCGGCTTTATTACAATACCTGTATGGCTTGCGTCGGGTGTAAAGTTGTATGCTTGCGCAAATACACGTACTAAATCGAAATGACATAATGCACGTATGGCATAGGCATCGGCCAACATTCTGTTTTTCTGCAAAGCAGTAGCGTCGGTGATATTAGCAACATTTTCGAGTACTACATTAGCACCATAAATGGTGTTGTAGGCAGTTTCATAATAATTGCGTAAGTCGGTGGTTTGCGGATCGTTACGAAACTCGTACGATTGTTGTAGTATAACATTGGCGGTTCTTGTATAGCGTGCATTTCCGCCCACCAACTCAGGAAATATGCTATAGTTGCGTATGTAATATTCTGAACTACGCAGCTCATCATACAAACCAGTAAGTGTGGTACGGGCGCCTTCAAAATCTTTGAAAATATCATCAACACTTACATTGTTGTAAGGCTCGGTGGTTAAGAATTTTTTGCAGGCGGTATTCATTTGCCATAAGGCGAATAAACACAGGATATATATATAATATTTTTTCATTTTGCTTATATTGTTATTGGTGACTACATACTCCAACGCA
>DMPB01000134.1:0-1128 GCA_003456175.1 Chitinophagaceae bacterium
ATTACAGGCACAGGTACGGGAGGTACAATTTGCCCAGCCTTAACAGCACATACCAATGGTTTTGATGCTACACTTACCAACGCATCAAGTATGTTTACATACAACCACGCAGCTGGTAGTGGTAACAGATGGCAGAGTATTGCCAACACGAACAGTACTAGCTTAACACCAGGTGTTGGTTACCGTGTTATTGTACGTGGCCCGCGTTCTGCTGGTTGTAGTTTGATAGATGCAAGTACGAATGCACAAGCTGCGGTTACCCTTACAGCAACTGGTGCGCCGCAAACGGGTAATGTAGCTGCTACTATTACAGGTAGTAATGGGTTCTCATTGGTAGGTAATCCATATATCAGTCCAATCAATTGGAACAATAGTACTTGGGTTACAGACAGAGGAACTAATGGTATTGCTGGTTCTTACTGGTTGTATAATCCTGAAAATGCAGCAGGTACTTACAGCGTGTACAATGGTGTTACCATGACCAATCAAGGTGCTATTACAAACCCTAATGTTATTGGCATTGGTCAATCGTTCTTTGTACAAAAAACAAGTGCTGGTGATGGTGCTATCAGTAATTTTTTCAAACCTGATTATCAAATTGCTACCAATCAGGTAGGTGCATTCAGAACAGCTAATACTTGGTTGGGTCAGGTGCGTGTTAAAATGTTTGTTGCAGGTGCACCAACTGCTACCGACGAAGTAATTCTATTGTATGGTAATGGTAATAGCATCAACAATAATAGTGTAGGCTCTTTCGATGCTGTTACTTTAAACCAAGGTGCTGTTAATATGATTGCCAGCTATAAAAATGCTGATTTATTAGCTATTAATACACGCGAGCAACTGGGAGCAGCCACCAACGATACCATTCAACTTTTCATACAAAATGCCGATGGTAATTATAACCTTACCGTTGCCGAGTTAAACACATTGCCTTATGAGGCTTTCTTGATTGATGGCTTCAATAACAGTGTAGTTAACTTGCAAAGTCAACCTAGCTACAGTTATACTGTAACTAGCGATCCGGCAACAAAAGGTAACCGTTTCAAAATCGTTTTCCGTACAGCGGGTACCTTACCGGTAGCATTTTTAAATATTAATGCTACCACTAAAGCCGGAAGCAATACT
>DMPB01000134.1:1364-4784 GCA_003456175.1 Chitinophagaceae bacterium
ACTATTCATTGGACGGTTGCGCAAAGCAATGCAGTTACTTATGTGGTAGAGCGTAGCGCCAACGGTCGCAACTTTACAGAAATTGCGAAGTTGAATGCTAGCAACGCTACAAGTTATAGCTATGTTGATGTTATTAGCACTAGTGCTACGCAATACTATCGTGTAAAGGCAGTGGCTGCTAATGGCGCTTTCAAGTATAGCAGTGTTGTGAAAGTGAATGGCGAAGCAAGTATCGATTTAAGTTTGTATCCAAACCCTGTACAAAATACATTGAACGTACAATTAGGCCAGCAAGTAAAAGGTCAAGTGAATCTTCGCATTGTAGATAGTAAGGGAACAGTGGTATTAGAGCGTAGTGGTTTATATCCTGCTAATACAAACTTCCTTCAAGTAGAGGTAGGTCATTTACCTTACGGTAAATATTTACTCCAACTCACCAACGGAGCCGATTTTGTTGCAAGTGGTAGCTTTGTGAAGTAACATTTACCGCAAGGAACATTAAAAAGAGATAAAAAAACACCTTAGGAAGAAGTTCCTAAGGTGTTTTTTTATGGTTTGGGGCAGCATATGAATTTGTTCTGCCCTCTAAACCTTAGTTTTATGGGTGCGTCTTACAAACAAACCCCAAGGAAACCACCATTACACTCTACAAACTGCTATTACAATGAGAAGATCGGCTTTCTATTGCCGTGCCGTTGTTGCTATTACAACGCTAGCAATTATTTTTTTGAATACGCTAGTGGCCAACACTGCTAACGCCCAACTTTCTAACTATACTAGATCGGTATTGAGTGCACAAAGCTATACCAACATTAGCGGCGCAACTGTTATTAACAGTAATGCAGGCCTAAGCACTGGTATGAGTAACAATGCCGACGATGGTGTTGTACTTATTAATCTGCCATTTAGTTTCACATTTAATGGTACTGCTTATACCCAAGTAACCATGTGTACCAATGGTTGGATCGCCATGGGTAATGCTACCAGTGTAGTTGCTTTGAACGGAAGAACTCCCACGGCATTTTTCTCTAATCAGGCTCCTTATAATGTGATTGCTGCATGGTATGGCGATGGTAACGCTAATTATATATCGCCTGGTATCGGGTCGTTAGCACACGGTAGTGCTGGTACTGATGTTTATGCTTTTGAATGGCGTAATGTGAGTGCTCAAGACAATTTATCGAGTGCAACCAATACGATTAATTTTAAAATTGTGATTTATGGACCCGCTAGTAATAGCCCTGGCAGAATAGAAATTTTGTATGGGGTTCAATCGGGGGTATCATCTGGCATACGTGCTGTTGGGTTAAAAAATGCAACAGGCGGCTCTGGCAATTTTATCAATGCATTAGATGGTACATTTACTAGTACTACAACAACTTCTACTTGGCCTGGCAATGGAGCGGGCTATCGGTTCGATATCTTAACGCCGTGTACGGGAACTCCAAGCCTTGGTCAGCCAAACGCTTTTCAGTTTAATGTTTGTCCGGGTAATGCAGCTAATATTAGTTTCAATGGTTCTGCTACGCTTACAAGTGGCATCAATTACCAATGGCAAAAGTCGGCCAACGGTTCTAATGGATGGCAAAGTGTAGGTGCGGGTGCTGGCGCTAATAGTGCAGCTTACACCTCGGCACCATATTCGGGGGTAGATAGCTTTTATAGGTTGGTAGCTACATGTACCAATAGTAACGAAACAAGTACAAGTGCAGTGATTCGCTTAACATCACCATCGGCGCCGGGTGTGCAAACCACCAATGTTGTTGCAACAGGTATTAATGCCACGAGTATTACGATTAGTGCAACGGCCGGTAATGGCAACAACCGAGTTATTTACGTAAGTGATAACAACTTCTTTATTGATCCAACAACACCTAATAGTCCGGGAGTGGCCAGTACTATTTGGCAAAACAATGGTCAGCAGTTGGTGTACGATGGTAATGCTGCCAATGTAACAGTAACCAATTTAACACCGGGGGCAACCTATTATTTTAGAGCTTATGAAGTACAAAAATGTACTGCAATACTTCCGAACACTTACTATTATAATACAGTATTAGGTACAGGTAATCCTGCTAGTGCAAGTACGCTAAGTCCGTTAAACTATCAAGTGGCTAGAACAACAGGCATTAACTTTAACTCTATTCAAAATACTGGCAACAATTTTTCATGGACTACAACAAACAGTGGCGATGATAACCTAAGTACTACTACTAGTATAGGTTTCAATTTCATGTACCAAGGTCAAACTGTAACAAGCTTTAAAGCAAGTACCAACGGGTTTATATCGCTAGCCCCTGCAACAACTACAGATAATGCGTGGACGAACAATATTGGTACCAATGCAACCAATAGACAGGCCATTGTAGCACCTTTTTGGGATGACCTTGTTGTGCCCGGTGGTGTTTTTGCTAATATCAATTACATTAAGTATCAAGTTACTGGTAGTGCACCGAATCGTGTATTAACAGTAGAGTGGGCTGGCATGGAGTTGTTCAACAATCCTGGCCCCGATTTAAACTTTCAAGTTAAGCTGTATGAAACAACCAACCGAATTGAGTTTGTATATGGCAATATGACCGGCTTCGATGGTAGCAGAAATACATTATATACCTATTCTGTTGGTATGAATAGCTTTAGTACTGCTGCGGGGCTTGGTGCTGGTGAGGTATTCGCTTTACAAGCATTTAATACCAATTTGTTTTCAAGTGCTAATGCCAATACAATTAATTCGGCAGCAAATTCTCTACGGCAAGTGCCATTCTGTTTCACCAGATTGTTATTCACACCAGGTACCTATGGCGGAGGCACTTCATTGCCAGCTATCACGAACGATGAGCCAAATAATGCCCTACCGCTAAGCATACTTAATTTTATCCCTACCGATTTTTGTGAATTATATACAACGAATGGTGCTACCGCTTCTGCCAATATTGCAACTTGTAATGCAGCAACTGCAGGTACACCCGATGATGATGTTTGGTTTAGGTTCTCATTAGCACAAGCCAAAAATCTCAATATTACGCTTCGCTCAAGCGGTGCTTTCGATGGTGTGCTACAAGTATTTAGCGATGCGGGTACTACGCCTATCATTTGCGTAAATGCAACGCTCGATGGGTTGTCTGAAAACATTACCAATCAACAATTTCCCGCAGGTAATTATTATATCAGAGTGTATCATGCTGGTGTTGGATCGTTTAATACCAATGGTACAGGATACTTTTATTTAGGCGTGTACGAAACCCAGCCGCCACCCGCGAACGATGATATTTGTGGAGCCATAGACCTTGCGGTAAATACTGCATGTACCCCCGTATCAGGTAGTACACTTGCCGCAACTCAAAGCGCTACAGCTATTTGTGCCGGATTACCCGATGATGATGTTTGGTATTCCTTTGTTTGTAATACGCCTAACGATAT
>DMPB01000134.1:5038-5444 GCA_003456175.1 Chitinophagaceae bacterium
CCAGGGTTTAATCCTCAAATCCAAGTATTCAGTAGTAGCGATAATACGTGTAACGGTACATTAACATCATTAGCTTGTGTTAACTTCACTGGAACAGCAGGGTTAGAAACCTTCGCACCCAATAATCTCGTTCCCGGTAACACCTATTTTATTCGAGTGTACCATGCTCCAAGTGGTGCCGGCGATGGTGAGTTTACTATTTGTGCACTCGCAACACCGCCGGTATGTCCAACCAACTTCTTCCCGCAGTCTAATACCTTCCAAAACGTTAACGGTATTACGTTACAATGGTCGGCTGCAACCGGTGCACAAGGGTACGATGTATACTTAGGAACCAGCAATCCACCTTCAGATTTAGTAGCTACCGATGTTGCCGCCACTTCTTACAATACCGGAACACTCCTCG
>DMPB01000134.1:5574-6445 GCA_003456175.1 Chitinophagaceae bacterium
AAATACCGGAACACTCCTCAACGGCGTAACTTATTATTGGTATGTAGTTGCTAAGAATAATGCAGGTTTTAGCCCTACATGTACCATTAATAACTTTTCAACAGCACATATCTGGAGCGGCCTTGTAAGTACCGATTGGAATAATACTGCTAACTGGCAGTCTGCAACTGTACCTAACAACGTAAGCCATAATGTAGTAATTCCTAATACAGCAACAAAGCCCGACATTGCATCGGCCAACACCTTTGTTGTGAAAGATATTATCTTACAAGCAGGTGCTACCCTTACGGTAAATGGTACCCTGCAAGTGGCAGGTAATATATCGGTAGGGGTAACTAATAGCAGCATTAATGCTACCAATGGTACCATAGAATTTAGAGGTACAGCAGCACAAGCAATAAACCCTGCAGTATTCAATACGCCAACTATTGCCAATTTAACCATCAACAATACAGCAGGTGTTGCACTTAGTGGTGCGTTAAACCTAACTGGTAACTTAAGAATTAGTGCTGGCACTTTTAATACCAATAACAACCTTACATTACGTAGTACGGCAACAGGAACAGCTCGTATCAATCAGGTAACATCGGGTGGTATCACCGGAAGTGTAACCGTAGAACGATTTTTACCTGCAAAGGCAGTTCGAAAGAGTATTTTCTTAGCAAGTCCGGTAACGCAGCGTATCAATCAAGGCTGGCAACAGCAAATTCATATCACTGGTGCTGTAGGAGCTTGTCCCAATGCCGATGCTACTACTGGTTTCGACGCAACCATTACCGGCAATCCTAGTATGTTCACTTATAACGATGCAAATGCAACAGGCAGCAAATGGGTTCGTATTGCCAATACACTCAATACCAATTTAACGCCG
>DMPB01000023.1:0-4381 GCA_003456175.1 Chitinophagaceae bacterium
ATTGCATTAAGCAAGCAAGGCCATCAACAGGTAATAGCTGTATCAGTAACTAAAGGTTATGACCTTATTCATGAAGATGTTCAACAGCAAATTCCAGATAAATTGCTTGCAATACAATGGCTACATGCATACCATTTTGGTGGTTATGCCAAACCAAAGCAACTATTATTTGATACGATGAATCGTGTGTACAAACAATACCAACTTCCGTTAGATTGGGTGTATACTGTGAAAGCATGGTTAGCAGTAGAAGACTTAGCCAAGCAGCAATTTTTTCCGTCGGGAAGCAATGTAGTACTTGTTCATACAGGTGGATTACAAGGTAATCTATCTTTACCGCAAGGTACTTTATCATTTCCTTGCTAAGGGTGCACTTATATTTGCTGCATTGTTTTTCTATGCGTTATCGTTACCTCATATTTTTTCTACTAATTCTTGTGGGTTTTGATAGTACTGCTCAAGACACACTACCAAAATTTACCGCAAGGAATTTGGGCAACAATCGTATGCAAATTAGTTGGGTGAACCCTCATAAGAACGTAATTCAGCTGAACATACAACGCAGTTTCGATAGTTTGAGGTATTTCAGAACCATTTATACAGCCCCCTCGCCACAGCTACCTACGAATGGATTCACAGATAAGGCTCCGATTGAAAAAGTATACTATCGAATTTTTTATGTGTTAGAAGGTGGTGCTTACTTTTTCACGCAGAGTAAGCTTGCCCGCGACATTGTACCAGCGAACACAAATGTACAGTTGAACGCCAACGAGCAAGAAGAGTACAAACGATTACAAATTGGAAAAGACAGACTTATTGTAACAGATAAGAAAGATAAAACAGCGGGTAGCAAAAAAGATGCTATGGGTGGTGGTTCACAAATTGTAGTAGAAGAGCCTGTGATAACCATAAGAACTCCAGACAGTACCATTGGCACATTTAGAGGAGAAGCATATAAGCGATTTAGAGATTCTATTCTACTTAAAACAAAAGACACTTTACTGACCGTTCACTTTGATGAGCTGCTTCTAAAGCGTTACAAACCTGTAGAAGTGTTTAGGCCATCGCCCTATTTTTATACGCAAAAGAATGGAGTTGCCATATTGAAGTTACCGCAGGCTAGCCATCATAAAACCTATCGCCTGAAGGTTATGAACGAGCAACGGATTAAAGTTTTTGAACTCGGTGATATACAAGAACCTGAGTTATTTATAGAGAAATCTAATTTTTTGAAATCGGGCTGGTTTTTGTTTGAACTGTATGAGAACAACGTACTGAAAGAGAAGAATAAAATTTATATTAGTAAAGATTTTTAATACTCATAAACACTATGGCAGAGTATGCATTAGGCGATGCCTTAAAAATGTTCATCGACAATAGTCGGATGAAAAATGCTTTGCTTACAGTGCAACTAGAAACTGTGTGGGAAGAACTGATGGGTAAAACCATTGCGAAATACACAGAGAAGATATACATTGTTCATGGAACACTCGTTATTAAAACAAATGTAGCACCACTCAAACAAGAGTTGCAGTTTCAGAGCAACGAAATAAAACTACGCATCAACGAAAAGCTGGGTGCGAACACTGTACAAAAGGTAGTGATTCAGTGATGGCGGATTATTTGTTTACGCTTTTAAAAGAAAAATTACGTTGTGCTACATAACTAAATGCTACTACAAAAATGGTAGTAACAACCTTACCAATTGTTGGCCACCAGCCCAACTTGGTAACAAATAGTTTTAAGAACAAGTAATTCAATACAATACAGGCAGCCACAACTAGCATATACCTAAAAAGTTGTACTCGCTTTTTAGTATCGGTAGACTCCCACACTACGTAGCGACTCAAATAAAAGCCTACCGGAAAGGTTACCGCAAAGGCCAACAAAAAAGCGGCAATATGTGTTTCCATTACTACATATGGAAGATGTACTAAAGGTCGGGGTAATACAAAATTCATGAGCACATAAAACAAACTGATATCTAACATTGTGTTGAAACCACCACAAGCAGCATACCTAAAAGTTTGTAATGGCATTAGCCTCTTAAACAAAGGATAAAACCAATCTATAATACCAATAATTATCGTTCGTATGAAATGATGTATACTATGCACAATGCTGCGAAAGTAATACTCTGCAGGTGTTCAACAAACAGCTATGTTAGTTGGCTGCAACCAACCCACCAATTTTTATAGTATTTTGAAAAGGGTTGTAACTGCCATGCTCCCAGCCGCCGTATTCAATCGTACTATTATTGTAAGGACATAAAATGCGATAGGCTTTTTCACCACCATTCGAAAGTAATCGATGCCATAATGGTAACAACGAACAATTGGCCGAACCGCAACTGATATCTTCATTAATACCATAATGTGGCGCAAAAATCCGCACCTCATAATCGGCATTAACATCGCTTGAACGTGCTGTTAAAAATAACCCACGTACTTTACGAACAGCAAGTTGTTTTGCTAAAATGGCAAAATTGGGCTGTGCATTACGAAGTGCCACTACCGATTTTAATTCTATGATAAAATCGTTCAAGTATTTACAGAAATAAGTAGCAGCAACATCATTACAGGCGATACCAGCGGGCTCAACAACTGTGTTAACACAATCTCCATCCATCAGTATTGGCGGATATGCCTTCATGGTAATTTGTACCTCTCCATCATCGGAAATACAACAAGGAATAAAATAATCGCTGACATGAATTGCTGTTGCAGAACGTTTGAATACAAAATTTTTCATGCTAGGATGTAACTGATGCAATACCCATGCAGCTACAATAGTAGCATGACCACATAAAACAAATGGTTCACCTTTAGGCGTATAAAAACAAATCTCAAACTTTTCTTCGGTTACATGATACAAAAAAGCAGTCATAGGCATTTGATTTGCTATTGCCATGGCCGCCATTGTTTCATAGGTTGGGAAGCTACCTTCGCATACTACTACAGCAGCCGGATTACCGACTGCCTTCTGATGAACAGCATCAGTGAGTGATGATACGAATGCCCTTCCGGTAAATGTTTTCATGGTATTGTATAGGTATTCATTTGCCTGTAAAGGCTAAAAATATAAATTTTTCTATTATTTAAAAATCATAATTCATACGTATGAAGAAATTACGGCCAGGTTGTAACAAAGCATTGGGAGCATTAATACCATCGGCAGCTCTTACACCGTTATGGAAAAATACTTTATCAAACACATTATTCACTGCAATTTGAATGCTTACTCCTGGTATGATATGTTGATAAGTAACGGCAGCGTTCATAAGTGTTACCGCTGGAAATTGTGCATTGTTTAACGGAACTGACGTGCCTGGGCCAGCTGGCCTTGCACCAACTATATTGCTTCTGATATTAATATTTAACTTCTTAAAAGCTAGGTAATTCGCAATAATATTAATGCGATAATCTGCAATATCTGCAACTCTCAAATTTGCATTTTGTCCACTATCGTTTTTAGTTTGCTTCGGATCGGTGTAAGCGTAATTGAGCGTTACATTGAAATTTCTATACTTGTAGGTAAGGTTACCTTGTACACCAAATATTTTAAACTCTCCTAGGTTTTGATTCTGAGAGGTATTGTTAGGCAATGCTTTAACCCCTACTACATTGGTGATGATTTGCTCATAAATATTTGCATCTACCTCAAAATTATCTGATAGTTTTTTACTGATAAATGCTTCAAAGTTGTTGATGGTTTCTGTGCTTAAGTTAGGGTTAGGAATACGTCCGCCTGCTGTACTAAACTTGGTAAAATTACTCACGTTCATAATACCACGACTATAGATGGCTTTAACTACCCAACCTTTAGCACCATAATCAACTACTAAGCGAGGACTTACCTCTGTACCAAAACCACCATTTTGTCGAATACGGTTATTATCTACCCGCACACCAGCAGTAATCCCGAAGTTTTTAGCAAAGCGTTGATTGGCTTGAACATATAACCCATAATCATTCAAAGCAAATTGGTTACCACCTCTTGCGTCGCCGCTAAAAGTTCCTTGCTCTTCTGGCGTAACAATATTGATGGAGTTAAGGTAGTTGCCCTGCAACTGACTGTTACGATATTCTATACCAGCTAGCATGTAGAACTTTGCAGTTGGTGTATAGAGCATTTTAACCTCTGTTCTAAACTGCTTACTATTTTGATAAAAGTAAGTGGTGTTATATGCAGGATTAACATCACGTACTAAATCTCTGATACCTAAGTTACCTCTTGCGTAGTTGCTTACACTAGTAACACGAGTGTCGTTATCAAGTGCATGTACTCTGTAATTGCTCAATGCACTGAACTGTAGCGTATTACTTAACTGGCGCTCGAATTTAAAGTAGAAATAAGATCTATTGGGTATCCAATATACATT
>DMPB01000023.1:4603-4874 GCA_003456175.1 Chitinophagaceae bacterium
GATAGCTGCAAACTGATCAGTGTACAAAGTACCAGCACCTTCTTCTTTTACCCATGTTTGCATACCCATAGAAAAATTACCCACGCTTACTTTGGCATTAATAAGTGTACTACGTGAAGGGTTACCCCAGCCAACTTTTAATCCCAACGGCGATAAGTTATATGCCGATTTATCCAACGACCTTGCTCTATCTGCACCCGCAGTTGTAAGTACAATACTATCGGCTGTAGCACCTGTTCTAAAAATATTATAGTATGGGCTCGTTGCTGGT
>DMPB01000023.1:5104-7363 GCA_003456175.1 Chitinophagaceae bacterium
TGGGCTCGTTGCTGGTAAGTTGTTCGCTGTAATATATTGTTGAGCATTGGTGCGTATGCTCATATTCCTAACGTAGTTAACACTATTGTACACATCGGGATTGTAATCAAAAAATGATTGACTACTCATATCATGGCGATCACTTTCGTACACCCTCGCCGTTACAATAGCACCAAAAATATTTTTTTTATACGCTAGTGTAACATCGGCATAACGACTGTTATAAGTACCATACCCAACATTAGCATGAATACCAAAATTGCGTTTCTTGGTTACCTTCACCTGATCGTCGGGCTCTTTGGTGATGATATTAATAACACCAACAAATGCGTTCGGACCATACATAGTACTTGCTGGTCCATAAATAATTTCAATACGCTTGATATTGGTAATCGGGTACTGCCTGCTAATATCGGCAACGTTACTCCATAAATCATTTTCTTCAATACCGTCTACCAACAACAGTGTTTTCTCTGTAATGGTAGTTCTTAACCCACGCTGATACACAGCTGCATAATTCACACCATAAGCAATTGAAATATCAAAACCTGCAACATCATTTAATAGCTCAATGATATCAGTATAGCCACGCTTCAACATTTCTTCTTGTGTAATTACGGTAATATTGGCTGGCGCTCTGCGAATATCTTCTGCTTTTTTAGATACAGACGATACCAAATTTACCCGTAAGGAAGACTTTAATCGAACTACTGCATCTTGGTATCGTTGTGGATCTCTAGCATCGGCCTCGTAGTTATCTTTTAATTGAAGAATATTTGTAATGGCTAGCTCTGCCGCAGCTACACTATCCATTGCCAAATAACACATCGCCAAAATTCTATTCGATTCAATTTTATTGCTATACGTTAACCCTTTCGCATTTTCGCAAGCTCGAATGGTAGCAATGGCTTCGTTAAAGCGACCAATGTTGTACAAATACTCTGATTGCTCTACTGATACTGCACCGCAATTATTAACCTGACTGTAGCCCAATTGAGCTAAGCCAAATAATAATGATATTAAAATACTTATGCTAAACTTCATGTTTGTTGTTAATTTTTAAGTGCTTTGTATAAAGCCTCTGATGAGGTGTACCACACAATTACTTTAGCATCTTCACTAACAGAAATAAGCTGGTTACCTTGCGGTAAATAAGTAATATGATATATCCATTTTGTATGTCCTCTCAGCGTAATAACATCTTCCGTTTTGTTTCCTAAAATGCTTTGTACATCCAATAACTTAACCGTTTGATCGTAACCTGCTGTGGCGAGTTGTATTTTACCGGAAGGTAATTCACTAAATCTTACATCGTCAACACTACTTAAATGTAATGCGGTGCTGTAAGGAGCTGTACCAGCTTTAATATTGCTTACCCATACGGTGCCATTATAAGCACCAATAGCTAAATACGTTTCAGATACATCAACGGCTACGCTTGTAATAGCAGCATTGAGCGTGTACGTTTTTTGAATATTACTCCAATCTCCCCAAGCGGCAAACTGTTCTATTTTATTACCATTGGCCACCCACAACTTGCCTGAACTGCTAACAGTAAAATGATTAATATCTTTTCTATTCCACATGCCATCGGCAACATACTGACTCGATTGATACGACCATTTCATGAAGCCTTCGGTAGTTGCTATATAGTAGTTGTCTTTAAACACGGCTGCTGCTTTAGGCGTACCTACCACTTTAAATTGCTGTACCAATTGCAATGTATTTTGATCGGTAACTGTCAATACAAATACATTGCCGGTAGCCGTAGCAGCAAGAACATGTTTGCTTGTTTTATTGGTGCAAAGCAAACGAATGTCTTCCTTCAATTGTAGTTTCGAAAGTGCAATTGTTCCGTTAGCATTCACTTGCATCAGTGCCAAAGTACCACCTTCGTCGCCAGTTAATATCAAGTTATCACTGTAAGCGGTAACCGCTTTAACAGGCATTTGATGAAATAAACTTTGGTTGTTGTTATTGATTTTGTTGTTATAATTAAACATCAATGCATTATAAACATCTGCATTTTGCAGCGGCCCGTTGTTTTTAGCATTTAGATTATAAGCATCTACAGCAAGTTGCTTACTCTCTGCTACCCTATTTTCTTGTAATAATAAATTACTTTGATAAGCCAAGTTTCGTGCTTGTGCCAACTCTTTTAATCGAGTGCTAATGCGTTCTTGTTCTCTAGCAAGCCCCTCGTTGAATACAGCTTTTTGGGTTTGTTGTTCTGCAATTTGCTTTTGCTCTCTTGCAATT
>DMPB01000023.1:7604-7806 GCA_003456175.1 Chitinophagaceae bacterium
GTGCTCTCTTGCAATTTTTTCATTCTCTTCTGCGATTTTTCGCTGCCTTTCGGCAAATGCTTTTTGCTGTTCCGCTATATTTTTTTGTAGCAATGCATTTTGCTCACTTGCTAATGCTTTTTTTCGCTGTTGGTCTGCAATTTCTTTCTGTTCAAGTGCTTCTTGCTCGTTTTGTTGTGCAAGTAATTTTTGCTCTTTTGCG
>DMPB01000023.1:8059-16252 GCA_003456175.1 Chitinophagaceae bacterium
GCTTCATTTTTTACCGCAAGGTTTTTCTGTTGTGTAGCTATCGACTTTTGTTCGAGTGCCTCTTTTGTTTTTTGTTGTGCAAGTAAGGTTTGCTTCGTTGCAAGATTTTTTTGCTGGAACGAATAAATAGCAAGAAATAAAGCGAATATGGCGGCAATACCAACGGCTGCGGTAACCCTACGAGCAGCAATTAAACGCTTGCGTTGGCGCTCTTCTTTCAGTTTTAATTCTTGTTCATAGGCTTGCTTACTTGTTGTTAAAAACAACATGGCTTTATCAAAACTATCGTTGTAACGACTCGCCCAAGTTGCGTTCGGATTATGCGACTCTTTCCATTTCCAAGCCACTTGCAATTCAGGATCACGCCATAAACCGCCACGACCGGTTTCATACAAATCGCTTGCCTCGCATAAACGCAAATACACCTGAGCACTTTCGTTTTCTTCATCAACCCAAGCCATTAAACGATCCCACACACGCATTAAACTTTCATGCGATATATCAATAATTGTATGTTCGTTTAAGTGCACACTTGCTGGTGGCATTAGAAAAGCCCTTCCCGACTGACGAAACACATCAATTACTTTTATTACCTCTTCGATTGGAGCTTCGGCAAGCTTACATATTTCGCCTAACTGCCTTGGCCTGCGAATGCCTCGAGCATCGCTACCTTTATCGGTGATTGCTTTGAACAATACTTCGCAAATACGTTGCTCTCGCTGCGTAAGCAGTTCGGCATAAGCTTCTTCGGCATGCAAGCTAAGTGCCATTTTCATGGTACCAATGCTTTCATAATCACTAATGTCGATCGCTTCAACATCGTTATTACGCTGCTTCCAACTACTCCAAGTACGCATTAAAGCGTGCTGTAGTATGGGTAATTGATCGGGGTTATCGCCAACATCATTCAAGAGTTGGTTTAGTAAGCGAGGTGTAATACTTGCGCCTCCAACAGCAATAGGCCCTGTGATGGCATCTCTACGCTCATCACGTGTCATTCTTGGAACAAGATACTGACCTTCGTTAATGGCTTCTGGCAAGCCACGAAACTCAGTACAATCGCCCAAGAAATCGCTCCGCATAGTAAAGACCACGTAAATGGGAAAGTCTCTTTGTTCCGTTGCTTTCAAAAGTAGATTGATAAAGGCTACAGAGTCTCGCTTGCCCTCTCTAGCATCTTTTTCTACTCTACTAAAACGAAAAATTTCTTCGAATTGATCTACGAGTACAAGTAGGTTTACTTTTTTATCAATAGCACTTTGGCGGTATACTTCAACCAAGCCTTGGCTACTTCTGCGAAGTACACTTTCATTAATGGCAGAAATGGTGAGTTGTTCCTCTTCGTTCTGTGGCTCATTTAAAATGCCTGGCTCAGCAAGTGCTCTTGCCATGTTGCCAATAGGATCATTACCAGGTCGGAAAGTACACATGCGCCACTGACTACCTACACCACTCATAAAGCCTGCATACAGAGCAGGTATCAAACCAGATTTTACCAATGAACTTTTACCACTTCCACTACTACCAATCACCGCCATAAAGCGGGCTGTTCTCAACTTTTTTAGAAGCTCGTCTACTTGTTTCTCTCTACCAAAAAACAACACATCTTCATGCTCTTCAAAAGCCCTCAGCCCCGGAAATGGATTGCTTATTTCTATGTTATTTGCTGCGTACATGTTAGGCTGATTTACATTTTGTTTAAAAATGCTTTTAATGCATCTTCAGGCATGGTTTCTGTTCCATTGAACACCTCTGCTTCTACACTTCTGAAGCGTTGCTTGCTAGGGTTCAATGGAGGTGCTAAAAACACAGCTTTTGCATGTAGGGGTTTCGTACGACCATAGCCGTTAATTTTTAAGAAATCTCTCATTTTGCTACGTAACCAAATTTCATTGGCATTACCCATAAATATGATGGCTGCATCACATAGTTTAAGATTTTCGATATGATCTTCACGGATGGCGCTTTCATCGCCATCAAAGAGTGGTGTTAATACTTCACAACCATGATCAAACAAAAAGTCTTCCAATGGTTTGATCGTATCCACATCTTGCATGTCACAGATTAAATACACTATGCCACCACCCGATTTTGTTGTTCGCGTTGAAGCATCGGAGTGCTGAGGTTCTATTACTACAACAGGAGGCGGTGGTTCTTGTAACTTCTTTAGCTTATCTAAAACAATGCCTTTAAAATCTTCCTGATCACCATACACTAAATCGGCACCAGCAACACCTTCTTTCCCTAGGTTTAACTTTTCTACAAAGGCAATTTGACGATCATCGGAAGGCTCTGTTCCCTCTGGCACCCAAATAAGTCGTGGCAAGTTAACCACACTACTCTGGGCACTTGCAATACTGTTTTGTACTTCAACAATACTCTGTTGAATACCCTCTGGAACTACACCATAGCCGCTACCAACAATATGTATGGCAACATCGGCTTGTTCAATGAAATGCTTAACTTCTGATTGTAGCGCAGGGGCTATTAAGGGCAGCTGTTTATCGGGCAGAATATAACAACCTGCATCTTGTAACTCGCGTTTGATGCTGTTACGAAAATCTTGTGTATCGTAACTGCTTTCGGCCAAATACACTTTAATAGTTTTTTTACTATTTGTATTGATGCTGCTATTGTTAAAGACTGGTGTTGTTACTGTGGTATTTATTTTACCCGTAAGGGGATTACCAATTTGTTCAAGATGCTCTAAGTAGCTACAAATATCGTTCGCAAGATCATCTAGTTTTTCCCAATATGCTAGCTCGTATTGTTGGCCGAATATGGAGCTAAACTCTTTAACACGACCAGTACTTGGATCGGTGCTATAAAATTCGTAGCCTAAGATATTTTGAATTTTTTCAGGGTGAATATCAACCCTTACAGGTGTTTTAATTACCTTAAAAATTCTTGCTTTGTTATCAACGCTAAAGCCAATGTTTTGGCGGCATGCTTCATAAAATTCTTCTACTTCGCGGGTACACCATTCACTTTTCACATAACGTGGCGTGAGTATAGAAATCATCAACGCTACTTTAGAGAATTGATCAATTATTTGTTGATCGAAAATATGATTACCCTGTAGCGATGGATCTCTCCAAATAACGGGCCTACGCCCAAGCAATTGTGCCAAGCGAATTTCAAGCGAACGATGAAATTCAGTAATCCAGCCTTTTTGAGACGCTACCAAACTCTCATCGTCGATATGAGCATAGCTGATGAATATATCTTTTTCAAATTGCATGATGATACGCTTGGTGTTTTAGCTTGATACTTTTTGTAATCCGTACATGAGAGGTAACATCAAGAAAATGTTTAAATCTTTTCGCTTTTCTTCTTCGGTCAAATGATCGTAAGGAATTAATTGATCATGAATTTTAAGTACATCTTTCAATAGTGCTTTTTCGCTACGTTCATTGGTATTGTAATGCCCAAACTTAAAGTTGAATACCATTTTTTCGGCACACCAACGTTTATGCTCTAATGGTGCTAAACGAGGATAGTATGTAATTAAATTCTCTTTACTAATGGGCCAGCAACCAATGCGTTGTAAGCTATGTAGCTTAACAGCAATATGCCTTGCAGCATAACGGTTACTATCTTTTTTACGATTTGATAATCGCTGCCACAAAGCCATAATACTTAAACGTTCATATAATTTACCGTAAGGTACTCCTGTTCTTTGAGCCAACTGCTCTAGCACTAACTTTTCAACACTTGCCTCCGATACATTATTTTGCTCATAAGGTAATTGCAATACACTATCGGCAATGCCCTTCATTACTGCACCATCGGTAATACTAAAATGTTGTTGCAATAAGTGTTCGAAATCGTACAACAATGCATAATAATAATTTAACACATAAGCTTGCCTATCGGTAAATGCTCTATGCTCTAGCAAATGTTGCGGGGTACATACATCGCTAATGCGTTTGAAGTATTGTATGTTTAACCTTTCGGTAAATAATTGCTGCAAACCACCTTGCGTATTTTGGGTAGTCTCCATTAAATCAAGTACGCCGGTATCTTCTGGCAAGCATACCACAATAGGCACTTGTGCTACTTGCCGTGTTTGCGTGTATAAAAACTGCCTAAAGCTGTTAGCCATGTTTACTAAAGCAGCATCGCTTTCACCAAAAATATATACGGCTCTTACTTTGCTTATTTTCTCGATAGTGTCTTTGTTCCAACTGAAATGAGCAAAGAAACTTCTATTGATTAGCTTTACAGGAATGATATCAATGTACTCTTTATGAAATGGATATAAAAAGTTGAACTGATGAAAGGCTGTGTCAGCGTTTTCATCAATTACATACACTTTAATATTTTCCATTTCTGGGTAGTGACTAAGTATCACTTGTTCTAAAAGAAAGCGTTCAGCAGTAGCATTAAAGCCAATGACGGCAATACTTTTCTCCCCTTCTTTTTCGAATTGCAAGTACTGATGCGGCGGAAACAAATCGTACAGCTTGGCAGCCCCCATTTGATGGATGTTAAAGGTTTCTATATCGTACACATTACCTTCTTGCTGTACATCAAAAAAATCTTTGAGTAAGTCTACATTATCGGCACCCTGTACATGCACCAATATTTTGAGCAGTGAATCAGCGTTAGATACATGTGCTTTTTTAAACTGAGCCACTTGCGAAGCCAAAGCCATGTTCACTTCATCGTTATCATGAGCTATAATACAGGTAGCCGCTACTTGCAATCTTGCATCAGCAAGTACGTGACTATCAATACCATGCTCACCAAGTAGAACAATTACACCAGCTTTTTCTACCGCTTCTATAAAATGATTATCGGCGTGAGGCTCAATAGCTATCACCTTATACCCTGCTTTCGCCAACATAATGGCAATTTGTTTCGTAAGCTTGCTAAGATGTAGTATTACAACATGCCCTTTGTATTGCTTTTTGATGCGTTGTAGCAACCATGTTTTGCGTAAGCCCTTAAATACAAATGCAAAAATTCCGGCTAAGAATAAAAACATGGCCAGCAATTCTGCAATGAGTATCAAAGTATTATGCGGTTCAGGATCGGCATGGTGCAAGAAGAAAAATAAAGTAGTGGCATACAATACGCCCCAAACACTGAAATGATGCTCTGGACCGTGCAAGTACTGTATGTGTCCCACAAACGATAATACAAATACGAGTATTACCAAAGCAATGATATAAACAGGCTTAATCTTAGGGCTACCTCCGGGCGTGGCACTCATAAGTTCTCAATAGTTTTAGTATTCCAACAAAAATAACGATACAGTGCTAAGGGCTCGCCTTTTTTACCGTAAGGGATATATAATTAACCGCATTTGTGTTGCTGTACAAGTTAATCGTATGCTTTTGCATTTATCGCAATTGTTTTCACTTATTTTCGCTCAGAAAACTAACAAACGTTCGCAAAATGAATATCGAGGCTAATAAAAACGAAGATTGGATGAAACTGTTGGTGAGCCAGCAGCAACAATATGCAGCCAAAATACATATGGGAGGAGGTAAAAAAGCGATTGAAAAACAGCACGAACGCAATAAACTTACCCCACGTGAACGTATTGCATACTTGATAGATACGAATACAACATTCACAGAACTCGGCACTTTTGCTGGTTTCGATATGTACCAATCAGAAGGTGGCTGCCCTGCGGGAGGTACGGTGAGCGGCTTAGGCTACGTGAGTGGTAGACTCTGCATGATTGTAGCGAATGATCAAACGGTAAAGGCGGGGGCTTGGTTCCCGATTACAGGTAAGAAAAACCTTCGTATGCAAGAAATTGCGCTTGAAAACAACCTTCCTATCATTTATTTGGTAGATAGTGCTGGCGTGTATTTGCCCATGCAAGACGAAATTTTCCCCGATAAAGAACATTTTGGCCGCATTTTCCGCAACAACGCTCAAATGAGTGCCAAAGGCATTACACAAATTGCTGCCGTTATGGGTGCTTGTGTTGCAGGCGGTGCCTACCTACCTATCATGAGCGATGAAACGCTTATGGTTACGGGTAATGGAAGTATTTTCTTAGCAGGTAGTTATCTGGTGAAAGCGGCCATTGGTGAAGATATTGATAATGAAACTTTAGGCGGAGCCGTTACACATACAGAAATTAGTGGTATTGCAGACTACAAATTCGATACAGAACATCAATGCCTCGATCATATTAAAAAAATCATCAGTAAAATTGGTCACCAGCCTACGGCTGGTTTCGATAGAGGACAAGCTTACCTTCCGGTAAATGAAGTAAGCACACTGTACCAAGCCATGCCGATGAACAATGCTAAACCTTATGATGTAAGAACAATGATTGATGCTGTGGTAGATGCCGACCCTACTACCAATACAAGCAGCTTCGATGAATTTAAAGCCGATTACGGAAAAACTATTGTGTGTGGCTATGCTCGTGTAGATGGCTGGGCAGTAGGTATAGTAGCCAATCAACGAATGATTGTAAAGAGTAAGAAAGGCGAAATGCAAATGGGTGGCGTGATATATAACGATAGTGCCGATAAAGCTGCTCGTTTTATTTTAAACTGTAATCAAAAACGTATTCCATTAGTTTTCTTGCAAGATGTTACAGGCTTTATGGTGGGTAGCCGTAGCGAACATAGTGGCATTATTAAAGATGGTGCTAAGCTGGTAAATGCTGTAGCCAACAGTGTAGTACCTAAAATAACTATTATAACTGGCAACAGCTTTGGCGCAGGAAATTATGCTATGTGTGGCAAGGCTTACGACCCTCGTTTTATTTACGCATGGCCTTCGGCAAAAATTGCTGTAATGGGTGGCGAACAAGCCGCAAAAACCCTACTACAAATTCAGGTTGCTGCATTAAAGGCGAAGGGTGAAACCATTGATGCTACCACGGAAAAAAACCTATTAGATACCATTAAACAGAAGTATGAGCAGCAAATGAGCCCATATTATGCTGCAGCACGCCTTTGGGTAGATGAAATTATTGACCCCGCAGATACCCGCAACCGCATTAGCAAGGCCATAGAAGCAGCGAACCATAACGCAACCATTCCTGAACTGAAAACGGGTGTTTTTCAGGTATAACATCATAAAAAATTCATAATAACTAACTAGTGTTTATATAAAAAAAGCATACGTTTGCCGCATGAAAAACACACCGAATAAAGGCAAGCGTATGTTTTTTGCTTTTCTGCTTGGCCTGCTACCTTGTTTATTTGTAATGGTTACATCATCTTACAGAGAAGTTCATAGCTACATTTTCAATTGGTACAGTTGCGTAATTCTTATTGCTGCTTTAACAGTTTTAGTAGTTGCATTGAGTTGGCCTCGCAAAATGATTATGTAATCTCCATACTTAACATCATTTACCGTAAGGTAATTATTTATGTAAAAGCACCTATAAGGTGCTTTTTGTTTTTGTTCAACTATACTGCATATTGCAGGCATGACGAATACAACGGTAGCACCTATTACAATATACACAGATGGCAGTAGCAGAGGCAACCCAGGCCCGGGTGGTTATGGTATTGTAATGTTGTATGGCAAGTGGGAGAAGCATTTTAGTGAAGGTTACCGACATACCACTAACAATAGAATGGAACTGTTGGCTGTGATAAAAGCTATTCAAGCCTTGAAAAAAAGAGACATTCCTATTGTGCTCTATACCGATAGCCAATACGTTGTAAATGCGATTGAAAAGGGTTGGTTATACAAATGGATAAAAACCAACTTTGCTGGTGGCAAAAAAAACAGCGATTTGTGGCGTGAATATTATCAAATTAGCCGCGAATTGAACATACAATTCAAATGGGTAAAGGGCCACGCCGATAATGTGTATAACAACCTCTGCGATAAACTAGCTACTGAAGCCGCCGATGGTAAGCAGCTGTTGATAGATTATGGTTATGAAAAAGAAGATCCCTTACGGTAAATGCTGTTATAATGCTTCTAAATCGTTGATACTTTTTTCTAATTGTAGTATGTAATTGCCATACAAATATTTAATCCACAAGCGTACGAATAAATAAGTAAGTATCATAAAAATAGCATATACAAAAAGTACTCCTGCAATTAGTAGTAACTGTTTGGTAATTGGTGCTTGTATAATGGCTTGCAACACAGCTCTTGAGGTATTATCTGCAAACATTAAGGGCAAAAAAGTAGCTAGCAAAAGGCATAGCAATGCGAATGCAATATTAAACTGCAAGTATCTTTTTTGAAAGAGCC
>DMPB01000023.1:16478-16861 GCA_003456175.1 Chitinophagaceae bacterium
CTTTTTTGAAAGAGCAACAGCAACTTATGAAGCGATGTTAAATGTGTTTTCAAATCGGTATCAAATTGTTTTTCTTGTTGCTTAATATAACTATATAAACGCGTTACCACAGCATAAAAAACAACTAAAATAGGTACTACACCTGCCATGTACCAGCGTATGAAAGGTATATCGGTAACAACACCCCACACGGCAAATAACGCAAGCATTAGCCAAGAAATACTTACTTCAAATAGTAGGCTACGCTTGATTTTTCCGAGCACCGTAAGTGGTTGCTGCTTTATACTTTTTTGTATAAAGTCGGCACTTACTTGCCGTTGGGTTCCAGCAATCGTTTGCCATTCATTTTTAAGTCCATCTAAATCCATATCAACACTGCGTTA
>DMPB01000023.1:17119-19369 GCA_003456175.1 Chitinophagaceae bacterium
TTTCACTATCTACTTTAAGCTTTTGCTTTAATCGATTCATTTTAACAGCAACATTGTTGGCTGTAATACCAAGCGTTTCACCAATATCGGCGTAGCTAAAATCATCGAGGTATAACATAACCAATGCTTTATCTACGGGTGGTAATGCTGCAATAGCTTTGTACATGGCTATAGCCTGCTGTTTCTCTAATGTATCGTCGGATTGTGCTATTGTAGGAAAACTATCTGCGGTAATTGTAGTGATGGTTCGCTTTTGTTTTCTGTAATGTGCCACTGCGGTGTTAATGGCTACCCGATACAACCAAGTGCTAAACTTAGCATCGCCTCTAAAACTTGCGAAAGCCTTCCATGCTTGGCCGCTAATTTCTTGGAACAAATCTTCTCGTTCAGTTACATGATGCACATACATGTTGCACACTTTATGTACAATAGCCTGATGCGTTTGTAACTGCTGTATAAAATGTTGTTCTTGTGTTGTTGGCATATAACATTTACCGCAAGGATCCCAGAGTTTTCTTAGTACACTACTGGAGTAACCTTATATCCTTTTGCTTTAAGCAATGCAATCACCCCTTTTTGCCCGCCCAAATGTGCTGCTCCTACGGCAAAGAAAGTGGCATTTTCTTTAGCAATATTTTCAATTAATGGTACCCATTCTTCGTTACGCTTTACCAATAATTCTTTTTCGAAAGTGCTATTACTTTGCTGTTGTGTAATGGCTTGCATGCCTTCAACATCTTTATTTAAGTACACATTCATCAACTGTGTAAAAGCCTTGCTACTACTATCTAAATTAGTAACTAAACTATACAATTGCTCGGCAGTTTCTTTATCCGACATTGCATCTACAGCTTGCATTTGGCGTGCAACTGTTTCTAAGCCTTTTACTTCTTGCTTATTTTTTTTAGCATAAGTCATTAAAGTACCCTCCCAACTTGCGGGTGCAGCACATGGTAAAAGTTTTGGCATCACCATACTCATTACCATAAATGGTTTAAATCTGTTGAGCACGGCACCATTCATTCCTGTTTTTGCTTTTAATGAGTCGCTAATAATTTGATACTGTTGTGCAGTTAAGTATTGCTTCCAACCGGCAGTATCTTTCATCATCATATAGCGTTGCATTTCTGTCATCATACCGGGGTCATCCATATCTAGTTCTAGGTATAGCTGCTTGGTACTTCTTAAACCTTGTACGATAGCACTATCTATTTGCAACTGAGAAGGACAAATTAAATGTATAGTACCAAATAAGTACGATGGTTGTTGTAAGCCCTTACCTTCTATTTTCCAAAGTAGGCTTTTTTGATTCGATTGAGCTATGGTGAATAAACTCAGAAACAAGCAAGCTACTAAAACAATATGCTTCATACGTGATTATTTACGTAAGTATATGTAGTAGGCATAATAGAAATATTACACCTTACGGTAAAAAAATTACGCAACAATATAAGTAACACCTTCTAACGCAAGCTGCGTGGATGGAAAAACTGCTTGGGCTTCTTCTAAAAAAGCGTCAAGCTGCTCGTACTTACTACTAAAATGACCAATAATTAATTGTTTAGCATTGGCCATTTGTGCTATGGTAGCAGCTTCTTCTGTTGTACTATGGTAGCGTAATGCTGCTCTATCTTTTAAATCTTTTAGGTAGGTAGTTTCATGATAAAGCATATTCACACCTGCCACTTGTGTTGCAATATCGGGCGTAAACAGTGTATCGGCACAATAGGCATAACTACGACCAGGTGTATTTGGAATGGTTACCCATTCGTTTTTAACAACAGTACCATCGCGATGGGCATAATCGTTACCGAGTTTTAAACTTTCATAATAGGCCGCAGGTACTTCATATTTGATAACAGCCTCTTTATCAATTTTACGAGGCTTTTTCTTTTCTTCAATCACACAGCCCCAGCAAGCAACTCTGTGCCGCACTGGAAAACTACGGATAAGAAACTTATCGTTCTCAACCAGCACTTGTGCTTCAGATGCTAGTGCATGAAAATGCAGTGTAAAGGGTAAAGTTGTGTCAGCAACCTTTAGTTGTAAATCAATAATATCTTTCAGCGGAGCAGGTGCATATAGGTGTAGATCGTTTTCACGACTCATCAAACCCATACTTGTAATTAAACCTGCTAGGCCAAAATAGTGGTCGCCATGCAAGTGTGAAATAAAAATATGATTAATGCGGCTGCGTTTTACTCGATAACGAGCTAATTGCATTTGTGTACCCTCGCCACAATCAATCAA
>DMPB01000106.1:0-1061 GCA_003456175.1 Chitinophagaceae bacterium
CTACCAACAAGTTAGGTTGCACTGCTGCCAACGCTTGTACAATTTGGCTATGTACTTTTTCAGCACCACCCGTATGGTAAAAAGGAAAGAATAAAACACCCTCATATTGTTTAGGCAAGGGTTGCAAAAAGCCCCAGCATCGGCCAATGGCAATCAATGGCCAAAGCAGTACAGATTCAATCTTGCGTTTAGTGATATACCATGTGTAAGATGGTAGTTGCAGCGGATGCAATTGCATGTGGTAAAGAAAGCAATTTTATCATCATTTCTATGCTACGGTTCATATTTTCCTAAAAAGCAAACAGGTACACAACTATTCACTTTACTTCGTATGCATGAATGCAACTTTTGATACGCTTACGCAAATAATAACGCAGCGCAGAACTATCAAGCCTGCCCACATGAATGGACAACTGATACCTAACGATACGGTAACGCAAATATTAGCACTAGCCAACTGGGCACCCACCCATGGTAGAACAGAACCTTGGCGTTTTGTAGTTTTTGCCCACGATAAGGTGGCACAGTACTGTCTGCTACATGCCGAGTTATACAAAACACATACACCGGCAGAGCAATTTTTAGAAGCTACTTACCATAATTTTCTGCACCAGGGCGATAAAGCTAGCCATGTTGTACTAGCTTATATGCAGCGAGGTAATCTTCCTAAAATACCGCCTGTAGAAGAGGTCGCTGCCACTAGTTGTGCCATTCAAAATGTATTGTTGGGAGCGCAAGCACTTGGCATAGCTGCGTATTGGGGTAGTGGTGGTATGATTTTAAAACAACCTTTTAAAGATTGGTTACAGCTACATCCCGACGATCAAGTTTTAGGGGCTTTATTTTTAGGCTATACCGAAGAAGTAACTGTGGGTAAGCGTAATACTGATATCGATGCGAAAATAAAATGGTGGTAGTAGTTACCATGTGTAATACCGTTACTAAGAAAGTAGTGGCTTAATTTCGGTATGCATAGTAAAGACTGTACATTCGCTAGAAGCGTCACAAAATAGTTCTAATGAAAATTGTTGTAATAGGGGCAGGAATTGCAGGCTTGTCAT
>DMPB01000106.1:1295-1778 GCA_003456175.1 Chitinophagaceae bacterium
CAGGAATTGCAGGCTTGTCATGTGCAATAACGCTACGTAAGGCCGGACATGAGGTTGTTATCGCTGAACGGTATCAATTTTTTAGAGAAGTTGGGTTAGGCTTTGTTATTATGCCTAACGGACTAGCAGCACTCGATGCTATTGGCGTAGGCAGAACAGTGCGTGACAATGGTTGTATGTTACAGCAAGCCATTTTGCAAGATGTGCAAGGTAATACCATTAAAAGCGATGCCATTCCTGATTGCTTGGGTATTAAACGTTCTAGAATTATCGATGCTCTGAATGCACTGTTACCACAAGATATTTTCGTGACAGGTTTTCATTTTTCACATTTTAACTTCAATGCTTCGGGCAAAGCCATAGAAGCTGTTAGTGAAGATGGCAAAACATTAGCTGCCGATTTATTTGTAGCTGCCGATGGCGCCAACAGTTTTACCCGTAATTTACTTTTCCCTGAACATAAACTACGGCAAACCAATATCC
>DMPB01000106.1:2020-8850 GCA_003456175.1 Chitinophagaceae bacterium
ACGGCAAACCAATATCCAAGAATTAGTAGGTATTGCAACCGTGCCGGCGCTTATGAATCAAATCAATGCCAACCTGCTAAAAACACAAAACTTCGAGGCGAATTTAAGTTTTGGAATTTTGCCTTGCGGCAAACATCAGGTGATTTGGTACATGCAATTCAATAGCGAAAAGTATCCACTTACAGATCTTACCGATATTGGCAAAAAGCAATTCACCAAAAAGCATCTGGCTGCCTGGCCCGAAATGGTGCAGAAGGTACTCGCAGCAACAGAATTTTCAAAAGTGTTCTTGTGGGTTACCCGCGATATGGATGTAATGCCACAGTGGCACCGCGAAAACGTTGTGTTGGCGGGCGATGCGGCACACTTGGCACTACCTTTCACAAGCCAAGGTACCAATAGTGCTTTAGACGATGCTTTTGAATTGGGTAAGTTATTGGCGAATGCCAATGCCGATACCGATTTTAATGCATTGTTTCAGCAGTATCATACACAGCGGGCTGTTGCTATTGAACGTTATTTGCAGTTTGGTCGCATGCTCGAACAGCGGTTTTTGTATCCAGAGCAGTTTGCCCAAGAAGAAATGCCACTTCCATTGGCAAAATAGCAGCCAGTGTTGCTAGTTGTTCACCTATCGCTTTATTTACCGTAAGGTACTTATCTTCACCGCCCGATTTTGAAAACTTTGATATGAGAAACGACGAAGATTTTGAAATAAACCTCACCGGTAGCAGCGACGATTTAAATACGCAGTCGCCCACCCAAGAACAGAAAGAATCTGGCTGGTTCAAGCGCTGGCGTAAAGGTATTACTACCAATACTTCTGAAAAGAAAGAAATGCCCGAAGGGCTCTGGAGTAAGTGCCCCGAGTGTAATTATATATGTACTACCAGCGAGCTCGATGAGGCTAAATATGTATGCCCCAAATGTAGCTATCATCACCGCATTGGTAGTCAAGATTATTTCGATATTATTTTCGATGAAGGCAGCCAAACAGCTTTATTTGAGAATATTCGCAGTAAAGATTTCTTAGGATTTACCGACTTAAAACCTTACGGTAAAAGATTAGACGAAATTCATCATAAAGCAAGCCACCTCAAAGATAGCATGCGTGTAGCTGCTGGAACAGTGAATGGTAAAGGCTTGGTAATAGCTTGTATGGATTTTGAATTTATCGGTGGTAGCTTGGGTAGTGTAATGGGCGAAAAATTCAGTCGTGCAGTTGATTATTGTATTGAGCATAAGCTACCATACATGGTTATTAGTAAAAGCGGTGGTGCTCGTATGATGGAGAGTGCCTTCAGTTTAATGCAGTTAGCCAAAACAAGTGGTAAGCTTAGTCAGCTTAGTGATGCGGGACTTCCCTATATTTCTATGCTTACCGACCCTACTTTTGGTGGCATTAGTGCCAGCTTTGGTATGTTAGGCGATCTTAATATTGCAGAACCTGGTGCATTAATTGGTTTTGCTGGTCCGCGTGTAATTAAAGAAACTATCAAGCGAGATTTACCGGAAGGTTTTCAACGTAGTGAGTTTCTGTTAGAACACGGATTCTTAGATAAAATTATCCCACGAACAGAACTTAAAGAAAAGCTCTATCAAATCATTAGTTTGATTGAAGGCTAGCGAGAAGTGAAGGTGTTAAAGGCATGTCCAAAGAATTAAACAATCGACAAGCATATTTCCATTACCATATAGACGACAAATATGTGGCAGGGCTTGTATTGCTTGGTACAGAAGTTAAGAGTATTAGAGAGGGTAAGGTAAGCTTTAATGATAGCTTTTGTTTGTTAGATCAGGGTGAGTTATGGGTGAGAGGCATGTATATTGCAGAGTATGCTTTAGGTACTACCAACAATCATATTGCTGTACACGATCGTAAGTTGCTGCTTACCAAACGTGAACTCAAACGCATCACTGCCAAGTTAAAAGAACAAGGCTATACTATTGTACCACTCCGTATTTTCTTTAACGATAAAAACTTAGCCAAAATAGAAATAGGTATTGCCAAAGGCAAAAAGCTGTACGACAAGCGTGAAACCATCAAGCAACGAGATACAGCTAGAGAAATCAAACGCTACGTTAAGTAAAATATTCAATCCGTCTCCCAAAGCATGTTACTACGCCAAATATCAATGCTTGTATTACTGTTGTTGTGCACTATGTGTACCAAGCTTGAGGCGCAAAACACTGTAAAAGGTAAGTGGTATGGTGTTGGTAATGTTGAAGTTGCTAATGTTACCAGTAGCTATTTATGCGAACTAATTTTAGAGCAAAAAGGAACTACTGTTACCGGCGAGTTTAATTATTATTTCAGAAACGGTTATTTCAACAATAAGGTTAAGGGTAAGTATAACCCAGCTACACGAACACTCACATTGCAATTTTTTCCAGTCATTTATCACAAATCTGTGAATACGGCCATGGGTGTAGACTGTATGATGGAAGGTAGTTTTAACATGCGTATCTCAAAAGTAGATCAGCAATTGGTAGGTCGCCTTACGGCAGATGAAACACACGCATATACTTGTCCGTCTATTGTTATTCGGTTTAAGAAGCAATTGAAAGAAACTACGCTTGAAGCTGTAAAAGCGAGTGTAGATGCCGATACTGCCGTAGCACCAGCTACACCTATCATTGCTACGAAACTTCCAAAAGATATACCCGTTGTAGCTGCAGTTAAAAAGCCGGAAGTAGCTGTTGTACCAACTAAACCAGTAGCACCACCAACTGTTGTGCCTAACGAGGCACAGTTAAAGCAAAAATCGGCTGTTGAGTTTGTTACACGTACTAAAGTGTTCATTAAAGCACTAGAAGTAGTCGACGATTCTGTAACGGTTGAGTTGTACGATAACGGCGAATACGATAAAGACTCTATCTCGCTATTCTACAACAACAAAATGGTGGTGTTTAAGCAAGAGTTGAATACCAAAACGCCTATTGTAGTAAAATTACCTGTTAGCAACGTGGTAAGTATGAATGAGCTTTCTATGTTAGCAGAAAATTTAGGTCTCATACCTCCGAATGCTGCTGTAATGATTATTAGAGATTCTCGTAACCGTTACGAGGTTAATCTCACTGCCAATCTTGAAAAGAACGCTACCATCTTGCTGCGAAAAGTTCCCAAAAAATAAGTACAACATTTACCGTAAGGTGTAAAAAACAAAGCCACCGCTAATGCAGCGGTGGTCTTTTTTATTACCCTTAAAACAAACAACTATGATAAGGCGGGCGCCATTTTTTGCTGATATTTTGTAATGATGGTATGACCTAGTAAAATACCCATTGCTTTTACTAAAAATTTGAACCCTTTGTTCATGTAATGCAATTGCCTATAACGCAGTACACGCATGTAATTGAAGCCAATGAACATTACCAAACGTAGTGCAAGTTTAAACGAGTAAGCCTCGTGTTGATGTAGCATTTCCAAAGCCATCATTCTGCTAAGGCACTGATGATAATAATATTCGGCCCATTTAGCATTGGTTCTATTACTCGTCATACGTTCATCGTGATAACGCACAAAATAAATTACCTCATCGGTACACATGAAACGTACATTTCTGAGTAACATTTTAAAGTGCATAATCCACTCTTGCGAGTTTTTAAGATGCACATCAAAAGGTTCGTTAGGTAGGCATTGCTTACGCCACAAGCCAGCCGCAGTTTGCCATTTGATATTGTTAAAAAGATAATCTTTAATAGGGTCGAAAGCATAAATTTTGGGGCTCCAAGTAGCTTTACTAAATACTTGCTTGCCACCTTCTACATGAAAAAAGCCGATTTGACTAATACAAACATCTATATCAGGATTGTATTTCAGGTAATCAACTTGTAAGGCCAAGGCTTTCGGGGTTAAAATATCATCCGAATCAATCCATTTTATAAACTCGCCTCTTGCCAGCGATTTGCCAAAGTTTCTGCAAGTATTAGCACCTTTCGGTAAATGCGATGGACGCGTAAAATAATGGATGTTGCTATGCTGGTGCACATACTTACTAATAATGATAGCAGTTTTATCGGTAGAGCCATCGTCGATAATAATAAGTTCCCAACTTTTATAGGTTTGGGCAATAACGCTTTTAATGGTTTCTTCAATTAAATGTGCCCTATTAAAAGTGGGCATAATAAGGGATACGAGCATGGGTACAGTTTTAGGAGGAGAAGATTTCACCTTACGGTAAATGAAAACTGTGCCACTACTGTCGAAGCGCTTTTGCCGTCTTTTTTGAAAAGAAGTTTTATTAAGTTGATTTTTATATGTAGGACTTTTTCTAGCCACTTTTTAAACTTGTTTGCCTTTTTTGTGCCAAAAGCTAAACAAATTTCACTTTAAAGGTAGCGCTTTTTTATACTTTTTTAAAGTAGTTGGCGTTGAGAAATGCGCCCGAAAAGACAAATTTTTTCCATTTATAGGAATTTTATACCATTTTGGGATATTATTCCAATTTGAGTAATGTTAATTGCGATTACATTTGCCGTAAGGCAGGCTCGCTTCATCGCTGTGGTTCGCCACAGAGGAAAGTCTGGACAGCATAGAGCAACCCACCGGTGAATAGCCGGGAACTACCAAGTAGTTACAGCAAGTGCCACAGAAAATAACCGCCTTCGGGTAAGGGTGAAAATGTAGGGTAAGAGCCTACGCTATTGGAGGGTAACTTTTAATAGGGGTAAACCTTGGGTGCTGTAATGCCATGTATAGGTTCGCTAGAAGAGCGGCTCGTTCAATGAACCAGGGTAGGCAGCACGACCTTGTTGGTAACAGCAAGGCTAGATAAATGATGAAGTAGAAACAGAATCCGGCTTACGAGGTCTGCCTTTTTTTGCGTACAATTCGCTATTGGTGCATATATCTTATGCATAAATGTTGTAGTTAGCCCCACAACTTTTAATGGTACACCGCACATTCAGCAAGTATTTGATGAAGCGTATCTAAATTTCTGTATTTTTCACCCCACGTAACTCCATTTTGAACTGCTAATTATCTGTATGAGTCTATTTGCAAAAAAGAGTTTAGAGCACTTACTTGCTCAGGCTAATGACGATGAAAAGGGATTAAAACGTACCCTCGGTGCTGGTAACCTAGTAGCACTTGGTATTGGTGCCATTATTGGTGCAGGCTTGTTTGTGCGTACAGCTGCAGCGGCTGGTCAGGCGGCTGGGCCTGCGGTAACATTATCGTTCGTAGTAGCTGCTATTGGTTGTGCCTTTGCAGGCTTGTGTTATGCCGAATTTGCGGCCATGATACCTATTGCTGGTAGTGCTTATGCTTACAGTTATGTAACCATGGGCGAATTAATAGCATGGGTAATTGGTTGGGCACTTATTATGGAATACGCTTTAGGTGCGGCAACGGTATCTATTGCTTGGAGTGAGTACTTAAGTAAACTCTGCGAAGATGTGTTTCACTTTAAGATACCATACGAATGGTGCCATTCGCCCTTCGAAAGTTTTACTGATGCTAACGGTGTGTTGCATAGCGGTATTTTAAATGCCCCGGCTTTAGTAATCTTATTCTTATTAACGCTATTATTAATTAAAGGTACACAAGAAAGTGCTTTGGTAAATGCAGTAATTGTATTTGTTAAGGTTGCCATTGTGTTGGTATTTATTGCCGTAGGGTGGCAGTTTATTAACCCAGCTAACCACACGCCTTACTTGATTCCGGAAGGTACGGCACCTGTAAAAGATAATGCGGGTAAAGTAATTGCAGAATACACTGGCGTATTCAAGCATGGCTGGGGTGGTGTTATTGGTGGTGCTGCTATTGTATTCTTTGCCTTCATTGGTTTTGATGCGGTAAGTACAGCAGCGCAAGAAGCTAAAAACCCCAAGCGTGATATGCCTATCGGTATTTTAGGTTCTTTAGTAGTTTGTACTATTTTGTACATCCTTTTTGGCCACGTATTAACGGGTGTAGCGAATTGGAAAGAATTTGCAGATCCGGCACAAGGTCGTGAAGCCTCTGTTGCTTATGCTATTTCAAAGTATATGACTGGTTTTGGCTGGCTATCTAAAGCCGTAACAATTGCCATTTTAGCTGGTTTTAGCTCGGTAATATTGGTGATGTTGATGGGCCAAAGCCGTATTTTCTATACCATGAGTAACGATGGTTTAATTCCTAAAGCTTTTGGTGAGTTGCATCCTAAGTACAAAACGCCTTATAAAGCCAACTGGATTTTATTTGTGTTCGTAGGTTTATTCGCTGCATTTGTACCCGGCCATGTAGCTGGCGATTTAACGAGTTTTGGTACGTTATTAGCATTTGTTTTGGTAAGTGCCGGTGTTTGGATTATGCGTGTAACAGCCCCAAATATTGAGCGTCCGTTCAAAACGCCAATGGTACCTTTAGTATCAACTTTAGGTGTAATCATTTGCGCTGGTATGATTTTCGCCTTAGACAACTTTACACTAAAAGTTGCTTTTGGTTGGATGGCGTTAGGGTTGGTAGTATACTTTGGTTATAGCCGCAGCCGTAGTAAGTTGCGCAACCCATCAGAAATTTTACCACACGCTAAAGATTTCAACTAGTATTTCATTTACGTAAGTATAGCCATGTATGTTGTATTGCATACATGGCTTTTTTTTGATTGGCTTTCAAATTGATTATTAAATTGCTGCAATGACGTTGAATTACATTTGGGTGGGCTTTTTCTTAATTGCTTTTGTAGTAGCCGTAGTGAAGTCGATACTTGGCGATACTACACTTTTCACCACTATTACTACCAATATGTTCGATAGTGCCAAAACGGGTGCTGAAATTAGTATTGGCTTAGTAGGTATTATGACATTTTGGTTGGGTATTATGAAAATAGGAGAGCGGGCTGGGT
>DMPB01000176.1:0-13037 GCA_003456175.1 Chitinophagaceae bacterium
ATTTTGTGATGTCTATACTCATTTTGGCGATCGCGGTTTTTATGTTGTTTGGTGATAAGTTGCCTATTGATATGGTAACAACGCTAGACCCATTATTACGCTACATGTTTGGAGGCTTGTGCTTGTTGTATGGCGGATTTAGATTGTATAGAAGTATCAAAAGAGATTACTAGCAGCTGTAATAATGCGATTAAGACTAACCATACCAACTTTCATACTACTTGTAACAGTTATCTTATTAGGCTGTAAGAATGCAACTAATAATCAAGCTGCCAACGAGGGTACCTTATATATAAGTGTAGATGAAACTTTTAAACCTGTGATGGAAGAACAGGTAAAAGTTTTTTTATCGCAAAATGATAAAGCGAACATTGTTGTACGCTACAAAAGCGAAGCAGAGTGTTTAGAAGATTTTGCTAAGGATAGCACCAATATGGTGCTTATTGCTCGTGGCCTAACAGATAAAGAAGATGATGCGTATAGAAATAATTTAGGCTATCCCGTTCGGTTTGGTATTTTGGCTTACGATGCGGTTGCATTATTAACCAATGTAAATGCCAAAGACAGTATCTACACTTTGCAGCAGTTACACCAAATACTTAGTGGTGCCGATAGTAGTGTTAAGGTGGTGTTAGATGGTAACAGAGCTACGAGTACCGTACGCTATCTTCAAGATTCGGTACTTAAAGGAAAACCTTTCGGTAAAAATGTTCAAGCTGCCAACGGTAGTAAAGCTGTACTCGATTATATTGCCGCCACCCCTAATAGTATTGGCTTTGTAGGTAGTAGTTGGGTAAATAACCTGCAGGATAAAGCACAATTAGCGTATTTTAACAAAATTCGTTTAGCCCTACTCCCGTGCGGTGTTTGCCAAGAAAAGGATGCTTATGCTAAGCCTGCTCAAAGTACAATTATGTATGGGCAATACCCTTTGGTACGGCCTTTGTATTACTTGCTAAAAGAAAACAATCCGGGCGTGGGTACAACATTCTTAAATTTTATGAGTTTAGAAAAAGGTCAACTTATCTTTCGCAGGGCTTATGTAGTACCTGGAAAAATGTATTTTGGCCGACGTACAAGTATTTTATAATTAAGCCGTTTATAGTTATCTCATGTTAAAAAATGCCACAATGAAGAAATTGATGTTTGCAACTGTAGCCATGGTACTACTTGGCTTTGCCGCGACAGCGCAATCTGTTGAAGACGGTGTTAAGTTGTTGTATTACCGCAAAGGGCAAAGTGCAAAAGCTGTATTGCAAAAGGCATACGATGGCAAGCCAAAAGATCCTATTACCATCTATTGGTTCGGGCAAGCACTTTTGCTAAATGATGATGTTGCTGGTGCAAAATCGGTATATCAAAAAGCTTTGCAAGAAGGCATTAACGACCCATGGATTTGGGTAGGTACCGCACATGTTGAGCTGTTAGAAAAAGGCGATATTAATGCTGCAAAACAAAAATTTGAACAAGCTATTACCGCCACAACAGCTACAAAGGGCAAGAATAAAGGCATGGAGGATGTGAACATTCTATTGGCTGTGGCAAGAGCTAATGCCGATGGCGATAGTAAAATTGGCGATCCGCAATATGGTGCCGATAAAGCTATTCGTGCCGCACAGGTAGATCCTACCAATGCAGAAGCTCCTTATTTGGCAGGTGTTAACTATTTGAAAATGGGTAGTGAATACGGCGGTAAGGCTGTAGAACAATTTACAGAAGCAACAACGCGTAATGCACAACGTGCCGATGCCTATTACCGCATTGGTCGTGTGTACCAAAGCCAAGATAACAAAGAAAGTATGGATCGTTATTACAGCAAAGCTATTGAAGCCGATGCTGCTTATGCTCCAACTTACTTAGCATACTTCACTTACTATGAGAATAAAGATGTGAATGTTGCTAAAGAGTACCTCGACAAATATGTTGCTAACAGCGATCAAGATTGTGCAACCGAATACTATGTAGCTAACTACCTATTCCGTGCTGGTAAGTACCAAGAAAGTTTGCAAAAAGCACAACAAATGGAAGCAGGTGCTTGCAAAACTTACAACCGTGTTCAAATTTTATACGCTTACAACTACCAGCGTTTGGGCGATTCTATCAAAGCTAAAGATGCTTTAGATAAGTTTTTCACGTCAGAAGCTCCTGAAAAAGTACAAGCTGCCGACTATGGTTTTGCTGCCGATTTGTACATTAAATTTCCGGCAGAACAAGAAAAAGCAATCGTATATGTAGAAAAAGCCGCTGAGTTAGAAACAAATCCTAAGAATAAAATTATTCTATACAACGAAGCAGCTGCCGATTTAGCCAAAGTAGGCAAGTTTGATCAACAGATTTTATTCTTACAAAAGGCGATTGCTTTAAAAGGTACTGCTCCTACAGAAAGCGATTTTTATAAAATGGCTAAGGCTGCTAGCGATGCAGTTACAAAAGATGTGAACTATTTTGCCAAAGCAGATAGCATCTGCGCTGCTTACATTGCTGCATTTCCCGATAAGCCTCAAGGATACACATTCAGAGTATTAAGTGCTAAAAAAGCCGATGTTGATAGCACAAAAGGACTCTTTGTAGCTCCTATTCTAGAGCAAAACAACTTCTATGCTAAAGATTTAGAAAAGTACCGCAAGTCAATGTTCGTTAACTACTACACTTTGCTAGTATATTATAACGATAAGGCAAAAGATATCGCTAAGGCTGTAGAAATGACCGACAAAATGCTCGAGTTATACCCTGCAGCTGGTACAGAAGAAAATTCATTCGCAACAAATACAAAGAAAGCGTTACAAGCTGTGTTAAATAAAGGTAGCAAGCCTGCAACTTCAGGAGGTGCTAAGCCTGCTGGTGCCAAAGGCTAATCACAACACAAATAAATTACCCATCCCTCGCAACCCGCGGGGGATTTTTTTGTTTTTCTTATAGGCTATCCGCCTATTTTTGCCATCCACACACAAGCTATGAACCTACCATTATTTTTTCTAGATGTACAAAGCTCAGAGAGCTATTTCCCGATAGGTGTGCAACTGTTGTTTGCAGCAGGTTTTGTGGCCACCATGCTTATCATGAGTGCTTTGTTAGGCCCCAAACGCAAAACAGCCGATAAGTTAGCCAACTTTGAAAGCGGCATTGAGCAGGTGGGTAATGCCCGTCAACCAATGGCCATTAAGTATTTCTTAGTTGCCATCTTATTTGTACTGTTCGATGTAGAGGTTATCTTCTTCTATCCCTATGCTGTTAATTTCCGCGAGTTAGGTTGGAACGGATTTTGGGCAGTACTCATGTTTGTAGGCTTCTTTCTCATTGGGTTCACCTACATTATCAAAAAAGGTGCTCTCATTTGGGAAGACTAAAAAAAGCCACAAGACCGTTGGTGGCTTTCGTTATAAAGCGTGATGTTGGCTTTGGGTACACATGGCAACAATTGTTGCGTCGCACACTTCAACTTTAGTAATAATCTCAACATTATCTCTAGTCGAAAGCGAACTGTGTAAGTTATAACCTAAATGTTTACACACGATACCACGCACAACCTTATTTTTGCCACTCGCTTCGAAAAGTGTTCAATAAAATTAACCCCTACAGAACAACCTTACGGTTGGTAGGCTGTTAAACAACAAAAACAACGTACTATGAGTCGTCCGGTTCGTTTTAATATACACCCGAAAGAGGCCGATATACACGATAATATTGCTATTGCCAGCATGCCCGAAGGCCTACAAGGCGAAGGTTATTTTGCTACCAACCTCGAGAAGGTAGTAGGCTTAGCTCGCAAAAACTCAATTTGGCCTTTACCATTTGCTACAAGTTGTTGCGGTATTGAGTTTATGGCAACCATGGCAAGCCATTACGATTTAGCTCGTTTTGGTAGCGAACGTGTAGGGTTTAGTCCACGCCAATGCGATTTGCTCATGGTAATGGGTACCATAGCTAAAAAAATGGGTCCTGTGTTGAAGCAAGTATATCTACAAATGGCCGAACCACGTTGGGTTATTGCGGTAGGAGCTTGCGCTAGTAGTGGTGGTATTTTCGATACTTATAGTGTATTACAAGGTATCGACCAGATTATTCCGGTAGATGTATATGTACCAGGTTGCCCACCCCGCCCCGAAGCTATCATAGATGGTGTAATGCGTATTCAAGAATTAGTACACAACGAAAGCTTACGTCGCCGCAACAGCGAGCATTACAAAGCATTATTAGGTAGCTACGGTATTCAATAAACATTCAATAAGGTACAGCATGTCCTTAACAAACGATATTGTTCTTCAAAAATTACAAGCAGCTTTTGGCGATGTTATTGTTAATGGTGGCGAGCCTTACGGCTTACTTACTGTTGAAGTGCCAAAGGCCGAAATCATTCGAGTATTACTTTTTTTATTCGATGACGATACACTGAAGTTTCGATTCATGACCGATTTGTGCGGCGTTCATTACCCCGATGAAGTAGGTCGTGAGTTAGCGGTGGTATATCATCTACATAACCTAGAAGATAACGTTCGATTACGCATTAAAGTATTCGCCAGCATTAACGAGCCCGATGTGCCTAGTGCAACCGCAGTGTTCCCAACGGCTAATTGGATGGAGCGTGAAACCTACGACTTCTACGGTATCAACTTTGTTGGTCACCCGAACTTAAAGCGTATTCTAAATGTAGATGAAATGGATTATTTCCCGTTAAGGAAAGAATATCCACTTGAAGATCAAACACGTACCGATAAAGATGATGAAATGTTTGGCCGCGGCTAAGCATTTGCCGTAAGGCACACAACACAACAACCATTCATACCGAAAACGGTAATTATATATGGATCAGAACAGTGCTATTATATTGCCCGAAGGGTCGATAGAAAAAACAACTACTACGCTAAACGTAGGGCCTACGCACCCTGCAACACACGGTGTGTTTCAAAACATCATGCAGATGGATGGCGAGCGTGTAGTAAGCACCGAGCAAACGGTTGGCTACATTCATAGAGCTTTTGAAAAGTTGGCAGAACGCCGTCCACTATACCAAATTACGCCTATTACCGATCGTTTAAATTATTGTAGTAGCCCTATCAATAACATGGGTTGGCACATGACTTGCGAGAAGTTATTAGGTGTTGAAACACCTAAGCGTGTTGATTATCTCCGCATCATCATCATGGAGTTGGCCCGTATTTGCGACCACCTCATTTGTAACTCTATTGTAGGTGTAGATACAGGTGCTTTTACTGGGTTCTTATACCTGATGCAATATCGAGAGTTGGTATATGAAATTTATGAAGAGGTATGTGGTAGTCGCCTAACCACCAATATTGGTAGAATCGGCGGTTTTGAGCGTAATTTTTCTAACACCGCTTTTACCAAGCTAGAAAAGTTTTTGAAAGAGTATCCGGTAGCATTGAAAGAGTTTGAAAATCTCTTTAACCGCAACCGAATTTTTATGGAGCGTACCCAAGGTGGTGGCGCCATTAGTGCAGATAGAGCGTTAGCTTATGGTATGACAGGCCCGAACTTACGTGCTGCTGGTGTAGATTACGATGTTCGTGTACACAACCCTTACTGTAGTTATCAAGATTTTGAATTCGATATTCCTGTTGGAACTACTGGCGATAATTACGACCGTTTTATGGTACGTAATGGCGAAATGTGGCAAAGCTTACGCATTATAGAACAAGCCTACCAAAAAATACAAGGCTTCACAGGAGCAGAGGCCGATGTATATCATGCCGAAGTGCCAGCGTTTTATTTGCCCAAGAAAGAAGATGTGTACACCAAAATGGAAGCACTTATTTGGCACTTTAAAATTATTATGGGTGAAACAGCCATACCCAAAGGCGAAGTATACCATAGTGTTGAGGGTGCTAACGGCGAACTAGGGTTCTATTTCATTAGCGATGGTGGCCGAACACCTTACCGCTTACACTTCCGCCGCCCTTGTTTTATCTATTATCAGGCATATGAAGAGTTAGCTAGTGGCGCTATGTTAAGCGATGCTATTATTACACTTAGTAGCCTAAACTTAATTGCCGGAGAACTAGATGCCTAGTAACCTTACGGTAAATGAACAATAACAGATTATTATTAGTAGAATATTTTGCAGCATATGGTTCAGTTTAACGAAAAGCAAATGGCCGAATTTCATCGCTTGGTGAATCGGTACCCGGCAGATAAGCAAAAAAGTGCGTTACTACCGGTATTGCATTTGGCACAAGATAGTTTTGGTGGCTGGTTAAGCACTGAAACGATGGATTATGTTGCCAGCTTACTTAAAATTGAACCCATTGAAGTGTACGAAGTGGCTACTTTCTACACCATGTATAATCTAAAGCCAGTAGGCAAGTACATGTTTGAAGTTTGCCAAACTGGTCCATGTATGGTACGTGGTTGCGATGATATCATTGAATACATTGGCGAAAAGCTGGGTATAAAACCAGGCGAAACAACAAGCGATGGTATGTTCACATTAAAAGTGGTAGAGTGTTTAGGAGCTTGTGGTTACGCTCCAATGATGCAACTCGGTAAGCATTTCAAAGAGCATCTTACAAAAGAAAAGGTAGATGCTATAATTGCAGAATGTAGGGCACAAGCTGCTGCTAATAACTAAGTTCGAAACGGGTGTAACACATACCCTTACGGTAAATGTCCTACTGCGAACACATTTGCCGTAAGGCACGAGAAAATAAGTAGATTACTCGGTTAACCAAACCGAAAACACAAGCATATGGGAGTTAAATTATTACTAGAAAAAGCTCATGTAGAAGGCATTCGCTACTACGATGTGTACCGCCGCGAAGGTGGTTACCGTAGTGTTGAGAAAGCATTGAAACAAATGAGCCCCGAAGCTATTGTTGAAGAGGTAAAGAAAAGTGGCTTACGTGGCCGTGGCGGTGCGGGTTTTCCTACTGGTTTGAAATGGAGTTTTATAGCCAAACCCGAAGGCGTACCTCGCCATTTGGTGTGTAATGCCGATGAAAGTGAGCCAGGCACTTTTAAAGACCGCTACTTAATGGAGTTTCTTCCGCATTTACTTATTGAAGGGTTAATTGTTAGCTCTTTTGCGTTGGGTAGTAATGCAACTTACATCTACATACGTGGCGAATATGCTTGGATACCAGACATTTTAGAACAAGCCATTGAAGAAGCAAAAGCGAATGGCTGGTTGGGTAAAAATATCTTAGGTACCGGGTTTGATTGTGAAATTTATGTTCAACGTGGTGCTGGTGCTTATATCTGTGGCGAAGAAACTGCCCTAATTGAAAGTTTAGAAGGTAAGCGTGGTAACCCGCGTATTAAACCGCCCTTCCCGGCGATTGAAGGTTTGTGGCGCCGACCAACGGTGGTGAATAATGTTGAAACACTTGCAGCAGTAGTACCCATTATTAATTTGGGTGGCGAAGAATACGCTAAAATTGGTGTTGGTAAGAGTACCGGAACTAAACTAATTTCTGCTTGTGGGAATATTAACAAGCCGGGTGTATATGAAATTGATATGACCATTTCTGTAGAAGAGTTCATCTACAGTGATGAATACTGTGGTGGTATACCTAACGGTAAAAGATTGAAAGCCTGTATACCTGGTGGCTCTTCTGTGCCTATTCTTCCGGCGAATTTGTTATTGAAAACAGCTAAGGGCGAAACCCGTTATATGAACTACGAGAGCTTAGCCGATGGTGGTTTTGCTTCGGGTAGTATGATGGGTAGCGGAGGCTTTATAGTACTAGATGAAGATCAGTGTATTGTTAAGAATACATACACTTTAGCTCGTTTTTACCGTCATGAAAGCTGTGGACAGTGCAGCCCTTGCCGTGAAGGAACGGGCTGGATGGAAAAGCTATTAAAGAAAATTGATAGTGGTAAGGGTACTAGCGCCGATATTGATTTGCTTTGGGATATTCAAAGAAAAATTGAAGGCAATACTATCTGTCCTTTAGGTGATGCAGCAGCTTGGCCTGTTGCAGCAGCCATCCGCCATTTTAGAGATGAGTTTGAATGGCATGTTTCTAACCCTCAGTTATGTTTAACGCAGAACTATGGTTTGGCGCATTATGCCGACCCAATTCATGTACCTGCGGTGTAAGTGAGAACCAAAAGTAAAAAAGCAAAAAGTGGAAAAAGAAATTAGGCGGCGCTGCTACTTGTTTTCTTTAGAAACTATAAAGTTCTTAAAAAGTAGGCAGTGGGATCAATTAAGCATGATTTTAGTTCGTCAGCTTCTGCGTTCTGCTACATCAATTGGTGCCAACGTAGTAGAGGCGAAAAACAGTAGCTCTAGATTGGAGTTTAAACGCTTCTATGAAATCGCTTTGAAATCGGCAAATGAAACACTGTATTGGTTAAACCTACTTAAAGACGGGTATGAACTGAACGATGAGAACTTAAGCTTTTTGCTAAAAGAGGCTGATGAGTTGACACGAATTTTGGCGGTATCGGTTTTAAAACTAAAGCAAGCGAAAGGATAATACTTTTGCTTCTAACTTATAACTTTTGACTCAGTATGTCAGAACAACTATTTAAGGTAACCATCGATAACATTACAGTAGAAGTACCTGCTGGTACTACTATTTTGAATGCGGCTCGTAAAATTGGTGGCGAGGTTGCACCGCCTGCCATGTGCTATTACAGCAAGCTACAAGGTAGTGGTGGTAAGTGTAGAACTTGTTTGGTAGAGGTGGCAAAAGGCTCTGAAAAAGATCCTCGCCCTATGCCAAAGTTGGTAGCTAGTTGCCGTACTACGGTAATGGATGGTATGGAAGTTAAAAATATTACTAGCGATAGAGTGCTCGATGCTAGGGCTGGTGTAGTTGAATTTTTATTACTGAACCACCCGTTAGATTGCCCCATTTGCGACCAAGCTGGGGAGTGTCACTTACAAGATTTAAGCTACGAGCATGGTAAGGTTGGAACACGTTATGAATTTCAGCGCAGAACGTTTAAAAAGCACGATTTAGGAAAGTACATACAACTGCATATGACGCGTTGTATCCTTTGCTATCGTTGTGTGTTCACCGCAGATCAGCTTACGCAAAAGCGTGAACATGGTGTTTTAGACCGTGGCGACCATGCTGAAATTGCTACACATATTGAAAAGAGTTTAGAAAACGATTTTATTGGTAACGTTATTGATGTATGCCCTGTTGGTGCCTTAACAGACAAAACGTTCCGCTTTAAAAACCGTGTATGGTTCACTAAGCCGGTAGATGCACACCGTAATTGCGATAAGTGTTGCGGTGAAGTACAGCTATGGATGCGTGGCGATGAAGTGTTTAGAGTTACAGCTCGCAAAGACGAATGGGGCGAAATTAAAGATGCCAGCAATGGCAAAACTGGTTGGATTTGTAACGACTGTCGCTTTGAGAAAAAGAAGGCTTCTGATTGGGTAATTGATGGTCCGAGTAAAGTGAGCCGTCATTCTGTTATTTCTCAAGGTCATTACGAAAAACTAGTAAAACCTAAGGAAACAGTGGTTGATGTAATGAATGGCTCGCAGCCTCATTTGTTCTTAGATATACACGATGTAAGCGAAGTAAATAAACCAACGGTTACGCTTAGTGCGCTAGACAGACCAGCACATTCAACTGATTTTGGCAACCAATAATTATCATATACCGCCCACAACATGACTAGTTTATTAGCATTTGATTGGTTCTTAGTACTTGAAAAACTCATCTTAATTGCTGTAGTAATATTCGGCAGTTTAGGTGTAGCATTATATACCACCTTCGCAGAACGTAAAGTGGCAGGTTTATTACAAGACCGACCCGGACCTAACAGGGCTGGCCCTTTTGGTTTATTGCAACCTTTCGCCGATGGTTTAAAGTTGGTGTTTAAGGAAGAGATTATTCCAAATACCTCTAATAAAACACTATTCATACTTGGCCCTGGCTTGGCTATGACCGCAGCTTTAATGACTAGCGCTGTAGTACCTTGGGGTAAAGCCGTAGAAATTGGGGATAGAGTAGTAAGCTTACAAATTGCCGATGTAAATATTGGCATGCTGTACATTTTTGCCATTTTAAGCTTAGGTGTGTACGGAATAATGATAGGTGGTTGGGCGAGTAATAACAAGTTCTCTTTAATGGCCGCCTTGCGTGGCGCTAGTCAAGCTATTAGTTACGAACTCGCTATGGGTATTAGCTTAATAGCATTGGTAATGGTAACCGGCTCATTAAGCTTACGCGAAATGGTAGAACATCAAATGGCAGAAGGTAATCTTTGGAATGTTGCTTATCAGCCATTAGGTTTTCTAATTTTCTTGATTTGTGCTTTTGCAGAATGTAACCGTGCTCCTTTTGATCTTCCGGAGGCTGAAAACGAATTGAACTTTGGTTATCACCAAGAATATAGCTCTATGAAACTCGGCTTTTTCTTATTTGCTGAGTACGTGAATATGTTTATGAGCAGTGTAATTATGAGTACCATGTACTTTGGTGGTTACGATGTGCCATTTTTAGATGAAAGTACGCTGAGCACTAATGTTGCAGCCTTAGTAGGTATTGTGGCTTTAATGACCAAAGTGGTTGCATTTATATTCTTTTTCATGTGGGTACGTTGGACAATCCCACGTTTTCGCTACGATCAACTGATGCAATTAGGATGGAAAAAGCTTGTGCCATTGGCTTTGGCTAATATGATTATCACAGGTGCTGTTATCCTTTGGTTGCAAGGCAAATAATATTTACCGTAAGGTAAAAATACTTTTGTTGAGTATTAACGGCAGCGAACTTAAACTTGGTTTCAACATAGATTAAAAATACATTTGCCGCAAGGCATTAATTCTGGTAATAAGCTATGCAAGCATTAACGCAAAGAGCAAAACAAGTGAACCGAAAGCCCATGACTTTCATGGAGAGCTTGTACTTGCCATCGATTTTTAAGGGCATGGGTATTACTTTTAGCCACATTTTTAAGAAGAACCCAACCATACATTACCCTGAACAGCAACGCCCTTTTAGTCCGGTTTTCAGAGGGTTACATGTACTTAACCGCGATGAGGAAGGTCGTGAACGCTGTACTGCCTGTGGGTTGTGTGCTGTGGCATGCCCAGCCGAAGCAATAACCATGGAAGCGGCAGAACGCTTGCCCGGTGAAGAACATTTATACCGAGAAGAAAAATATGCAGCCAAGTATGAGATTAATATGTTGCGTTGCATTTTCTGCGGTTTGTGCGAAGAGGCTTGCCCCAAAGATGCTATTTATTTGAGCGAAACTTTTGCGCCAGCCAGCTTCGCCCGTAAGACCTTTATTTATGGTAAGCCCGATTTATTAATTCCTGATAAGAATAAAGATCCGGAAGGATACGCGAAGGCAAAAGGATTAGCAAACTAAACTGTAAACCGCTAACTCGATTTAGCACATTTGCACACACTACAACAATGTCGCCTACACAAATTGTATTTTGGCTATTAAGCGTGGTTGCACTCGTTAGTGCACTCATGGTATTAATTTCACGCAATCCAGTGAATAGTGTACTATGGTTAATCTTAACCTTCTTCGCTATTTCTGGCCACTATCTTTTATTAAATGCACAATTTTTATTTGTGGTGAACCTGATTGTATATGCAGGTGCCATTATGGTGTTGTTCTTATTCGTGATCATGTTAATGAACTTGAATAAAGAAACAGAACCGCAAAAAAATAAATGGCTCAAGCTTACAGGTGCCATTACCGGAGGCTCGTTGCTTTGGTTATTGGTAAGTATTGTACGCAGCGCCGGCGATATGCAAGGCAAGGCAGCCATGGTGAAAGAAGGTAACATAGGCTTAATTGATAATTTGGGTAAAATACTATTTAACGAGTACGTGATACCTTTTGAAATCAGTAGCGTTTTGTTTTTAAGCGCCATGGTAGGTGCTGTAGTAATAGGTAAGAAAGATTAAAAAATGCCATTTACCTTACGGTAAATGATTATAAACACATAACAAGTAACTGCGAATATGCCCATTCAGTACTATTTAGGATTGTCGATGATGCTTTTTTGTATAGGCATTGTTGGCGTGCTTACCCGCAGAAATGCCATTATCATTTTCATGTGCGTTGAGTTGATGCTTAACTCTGTGAATTTGCTATTGGTAGCTTTATCAAAAATGCATCATGCTTCGGCAGTAGCAACCGATGCACTTACAACTAAAGGCGCCGAAGGCCAGCTATTTGTATTTTTTATTATGGTAGTAGCGGCGGCAGAGGTAAGTGTAGGGTTAGCCATTATTGTAATGATGTATCGTAATGTGCATAGCGTAGATGTTAACTTTTTAAACAGGCTCAAAAACTAAAATATATATCGTAAGCATCATTGCTTATGGTATTTAGTGAATCAAGTTATGAACCAAGCATATTTAGTTCCACTGTTTCCATTATTAGGGTTTTTGCTCAACGGGCTTTTAAGAAAGCAGTTGTCTAAAACACTTATTGGTATTATTGGTAGCGGTAGCATTTTAGCAAGTTTTATTGTAAGTGTTCTTTTGTTTTTGCAAGTGAAGGCCAATGGTGCATTGCCTGTTGAAGCATTGTACACTTTTATCAAAACAGATGCTTTTACCATTGATTTTGCTTTTCAGGTAGATCAATTATCTACGCTCTTTTTATTGATTATCACAGGTATTGGCTTTTTAATACACGTGTATTCAACCGCTTACATGCACGAAGAAAGTAACGATCATTTTGGTCGCTACTTTGCTTATTTGAATTTGTTTGTGTTTAGCATGTTGTTATTGGTAATGGGAGCCAACTTCATTATCATGTTTATCGGATGGGAAGGGGTTGGTTTATGTTCTTACTTGCTTATTGGCTATTGGTTTAAAAACCTCAACTACAGCTATGCCGCTAAAAAGGCATTTGTGATGAACCGAATTGGCGACCTTGGCTTTTTGCTCGCAGTATTTTGGATTTTATTAAAGTTAGGTACTGCTAACTACGCCGATGTGTTTGCTAACATTAATCAGTTGTCTTCTACTGATGTAACTATTATAGCTGTGTTACTTTTTGTAGGCGCTATGGGTAAAAGTGCTCAAATTCCTTTATATACTTGGTTGCCCGATGCAATGGCCGGTCCAACACCT
>DMPB01000176.1:13264-14043 GCA_003456175.1 Chitinophagaceae bacterium
GCAATGGCCGGTCCAACACCTGTATCTGCACTTATTCACGCTGCCACCATGGTTACCGCTGGTATTTATATGATTGCCCGTAGCAATGTATTATATAGTGCTAGCGAGGTAGCGCAGCACTTAATAGCCATTGTTGGGTTAGCAACTGCTTTTTTCAGTGCTACCATTGCTATAAAACAAAATGATATTAAAAAGGTATTGGCCTATTCTACAGTAAGCCAATTAGGATATATGTTTCTTGGCCTAGGTGTAGGTGCTTACACTGGTGCCGTATTTCATGTAATGACACACGCTTTTTTCAAAGCGTTGTTGTTCTTGGGCGCTGGTTCGGTAATACATGCGATGCACCACGAACAAGATATTAGAAACATGGGCGGCTTACGCAAATATTTGCCTGTAACACACATCACTTTCTTGTTAGCTTGTATTGCTATTGCTGGTATCCCTCCGTTTAGTGGTTTCTTCTCTAAAGATGAAATTTTAGCAGCAGCGTATGCTCACAATCCTATTTATTGGTACTTAGGTGTGGCTACTGCTGGTATGACTGCCTTCTACATGTTCCGCCTGTACGCTACTACTTTCTTGGGTAAGTTCAGAGGTACGCATGAACAAGAACATCACTTGCATGAGAGCCCTATTAGTATGACCCTACCTTTAATGGTGTTAGCAGTGTTAAGTGTAGTAGGTGGTTTGGTAGGTGTGCCTGCAATTTTAGGTGGTAATCATCAATTACACCAGTGGTTGGGTAAGGTGTTGGTAAGCGAACAACCGCATCATAT
>DMPB01000153.1:0-5846 GCA_003456175.1 Chitinophagaceae bacterium
CTAAAGTTGAACTCCAAAGTGCGTTAGGGCCATCATCGTGGCGGCGCCAACTAGTGTTACCACTTGTTGGAACACCTCTCCAGCTATTGTTGGGTGTAGCACGTGAACTATCGCCACACAAAGCTTGCCATGTATTTTCAAAACTTTCGTTGTAAGGTAATGTAGCAAATGTTGCAGCATTAGCTGTTACCATAAAACTATTCGAAGGTGTACTTTGTGATGTGTTGGTACAAGTAGTTATTCTTCTATAGTAAGTAACACCAGTTGTAGTTGTATTTAAAGCTAGACCTATCTGACCATTGATATCAGCCCAATCTGTTCCATTCGCTGAACTTTGCCATTGATAAGCATAACCACTAGTAGGTGTAACCCCATTTACCGTAAGGGAAAAAGGAACACCAACACAAACAGCGCTGTTACCAACCACAGTACCAGCAGGTGGCGCACTTGTACAACCTGTAGGTGGCGTAAACGTGAAGGTTAAACCACTAGCAGGAACAATGGTAGTTGAAAATGCAATTGTTTCAGATGCAGTAGCTGCGTTGGTTGTAGCAGCCCAACTTGTAGTAGAAGTTCTTGCACGGAAATCGGTATTGTTTTGACCCTTAATACCAACTTGTACTGTACCAGCAGTAGCCGGACCAACAACATTACCATAAACAATTTGAACGGTATTACCATTCTCGTTTAAACGAATTTGCATGTTAATCACTGAACCAGTTTGGTTGTAACGCATAGCGTTTTTCCATTGCACTACCAACGTTCTATTAGGCGCTGTACCAATAGTACTGTAGCTTAATTCTGAGGTGTCAGTAGCATCTATATCCACGTTCATAGCACTAATTACATTAGAAACTAAGCCAGTGCTTGTAGAATTAATGACAGTTGCAGTGGTACCTCCAATAGCAAAGCTACCTGTACACAGTACAATGTAACCGTTGTACCCAACCGCAAAGCGATCGAAGGTTTGACCATTGAAAGAAAAGTTAAATCCGATAGGGAAGCCAATGCCCGTTACAGGGCCAAATGCACCAGCTGTGTTATCGTTGAACACCTCATCGTCAGATGTATTACCCCCCAGAACATTACCTCCAGTAATGCCTGTGTAGGTTCCATTGCTCTGACCAAAAGTGTACAAATTAACCAGCTGAGCGTTTGCTAGTACCGTGACCGTACACAGTAGTAGCAACAAGTAGAGTTTTCTCATCGCGGTTGTTTTGTTTTAAAATAGTAGTTTCAGCAGGGAAGTTAAGAGAACCTTAACTTTTAAGCAAGAAAAATTTGTAAGTACTTCTATATTTCTGTGGAAAAATTAAACATCACCCTTCCTAACAATTGTAAGTTTTCCCAAAATGGAACTGTTTGCTGCTTTCACAGCTTTGCTCTGCTTGGTGCTCCAAAGCATTTCACGGGCGTATTTACCCGTAAGGGTAATATCAACAATAGGCAACGGATAATTATCGCCGAGTACACACTGGTATAATAACTGCTCTTGCGCCGTTAGCTTCCACGGTGTAAAGAGCAGCGGCACAGGCACATTGGCCATAGCGGGCAACCATTTTTTAATAAAAACACCTCCTGCATCATGCTCTTCGGCCTGCTTTGTTGGGTTGTAAATTCGTATGGTATTAATGCCTGTACAGCCTGCCTGCATTTGCAATTGCGGATAATGAATGCCTGGCTCATAATCTAAAAACTGCTGTGCCAAATATTGTGCAATAGCCTGCCATGGCAACCATAAATGATGCGTTGCAAAGCTTACCAACATAGCCCGCATTCTAAAATTCAAATAACCCGTTGTTATTAAACATTGCATGCAAGCATCTACTAGTGGATATCCTGTTTCGCCACGCTGCCATGCTTGCAGATAAGTTTCGTTTACAGTTCGGTTTAATGTTTGAAAACCTGCGTTAATATCGTTAAACTCAATACTACATTGCGTTTCAAACTTTTGTATAAAATGACAATGCCATAACAACCTGCTCTGAAAAAATCGATACTGCTTTTTTAACGCCGGATATTGCTGAACAGCCTGTTGCGATGCCTGATACACTTGCCGCACACTCATATTACCATAAGCAATGTAAGCACTCAATCTACTACAATGAAATCTTGCTTTTTCTGGCTTACTAATATGGTAACTGTACCCTGCTGCACGCTCTCGTATAAAACTTTGCAAGTATTGTTGTGCATAGTACACGCCGCCCGGTTGCATACTTTTATTTTTGGCGAGCAATTGTATTTGTATGCCTTGCGGCAAATGAAAACGCTCTGGCAAAAATATGCTCCTTGTTAATGCTGCAAGTTGTACAACATCAATCGTAATTTGCGGAGCATGCATTACTTCAAACCAATGTTTGTTCCACACAGCTGTTCTTTCGCGTAAGCCTCTGATAATACCATTGCTGGGAAACTCCTGCCAAGAAATAGCATGTTGCTTACACCATGCGGCCACGGCTTTATCTCTACTGAAAGTGATGGCATTACCTGTTTCTTCGTAACTGTACAAATTGGCAATAGCATCATTTGCTTGCAAGTATGCAAGCACCTCTAGCACTTCGCCATATGCAACTATGAATGTGGCTTCATGTGGTTGTAACTGTTGTTGTAATGCAGTAATACTCTCCCAAACAAAACGCCAGTGTCTGATATCACTATCGCCATATTGCATCACCGATGGCTCGAATACATACAGCAATAATATTGGCTGCTGCTTTGCCATAGCTGCTGCCAAAGGTGCATGATCTTGCAACCGCAAATCTCTTTTAAACCAAACTACATGCATGTAATACTGCTATAACAATCATTTACCGTAAGGGTTCTTATCTGGTATAATGATACCTTACGGTAAATGTATCTGCATTTGCCGTAAGGCTGAACCTATTGTAACGCAATCGGCTCGCCAAAGGCGAGCCGATTGCTATCATGATTGCAGTAAAACTTACTTTTTTACTACCACTACTTTAGCCATTTGTTGTTGCTTCTCCATCGCTTTTTTAACATGTCCGGCATCGGTACCATGTATTTTAGCTAAGGTTGGCGCTAACACCAAGCTTACAATACTCATCAACTTAATTAAAATATTCATGCTTGGGCCACTTGTATCTTTAAAAGGATCACCAACGGTATCACCAGTTACGCTAGCCTTATGTGGTTCACTTTTTTTGTAATATTTCTGTCCATCAATATCAACGCCTTTTTCAAAACTTTTCTTAGCATTATCCCAAGCACCACCGGCATTGTTTTGGAACATACCCATGAGTACCCCACTTACAGTAGCACCTGCCAAAAAGCCACCTAAAGCTTCCGGACCAAATGCGAAACCAATAACTATGGGAGAAACAATGGCAATAGCACCAGGCAACATCATTTTTTTGATAGAAGCATCGGTACTAATAGCAACGCAACGATCGTATTGAGGCTTACCAGTGCCTTGTAAGATGCCTGGTATTTCTTTGAACTGACGGCGTACTTCTTGTACCATTGCCATAGCAGCTTGTCCTACAGCATTGATAGCCAGAGAACTGAAAATAAATGGAATCATACCACCCACAAACAAGCAAGCTAACACATCGGCCTTGTATATATCGATACCATCAATTTTTGCAGTACCTACGAAAGCAGCAAATAAAGCAAGTGCTGTTAAAGCCGCCGAGGCAATAGCAAAACCTTTACCTGTGGCAGCAGTGGTATTACCCACAGCATCGAGCACGTCTGTTTTTTCACGAACATCGCTGGGTAGCTCACTCATTTCTGCGATACCACCTGCATTATCGGCAATAGGACCGAAAGCATCAATGGCCAATTGCATAGCAGTTGTAGCCATCATACCAGCAGCGGCAATGGCAACTCCATACAAACCTGCATAATAGAAGCTACCGTAAATACCTGCAGCCAATACTAAAATTGGTAACATGGTACTTTCCATACCAACTGCCAAACCACCAATTACATTCGTGGCATGACCTGTAGCGGAACGGTTGATGATGCTCAACACCGGACGCTTACCCATAGCTGTGTAATATTCGGTGATGATACTCATTAATGCACCCACTACTAAACCTACTACGATAGCTCCAAAAACACCTTTGTTAGTGAAAGCCTCGCCACGTAGTTCCATATTAGCAGGTAAGATGTAAAAGGTTAAGAAATAGCAAGCAACTGCAGTAAGAATAATACTTCCCCAGTTACCCATATTCAATGCCTTTTGTACGTTGCTTGTGTTGATGCCAGCACTATCGCTTACACGCACAAACCATGTACCTATAATTGAGAATACAATACCAACACCAGCAATTAACATTGGCAATAAAATAGGGCCATAGCCACCAAAATCGTCTACACTTCTGGTTTCTTGACCGAGCACCATGGTTGCAAGCACCGTAGCGACATAAGAACCAAACAAGTCGGCACCCATACCAGCTACGTCTCCCACATTATCACCAACGTTATCGGCGATAGTAGCAGGGTTACGTGGATCATCTTCTGGGATACCAGCTTCTACCTTACCCACTAAATCTGCACCTACATCGGCAGCTTTGGTATAGATACCACCCCCCACACGGGCAAATAATGCAATACTCTCTGCACCCAAGCTAAAACCTGTTAACACTTCAATAGCTCTCAACATTTCTTCACTCGTAGCATCTGAAGCTGGTGCGAACATTTGTTTGAAAATAATGAAAAGTGCGCCTAAACCTAAAACTGCTAAACCAGCAACACCCAAGCCCATTACAGAACCACCAGTGAAAGAAACATTTAACGCTTTACTTAAACTAGAACGTGCAGCTTGTGCAGTACGTACGTTCGCTTTGGTAGCAATGCTCATACCTATCCAACCGGCAAAAGCACTAGATACAGCACCAATTACAAATGCTAAGGCAATAAGCGGGTGACTGTTTTCATTTTGAGAAGCCATAAAACCTAATAGCAACGCTACTATCACCACGAAGTAGGCCAATATTTTCCATTCGGCTCTTAGAAACGCCATAGCACCGTCGGCAATGGCTGTACTAATGGTCTTCATTTTTTCATCGCCTGCATCTTGTTTGGCAACCCACTGATATTTCAAGTAGGTATACACCAACCCTACGACGCCCAATGCTGGTACAGCATAAAAGAGACTGTTCATAAGCAAAAGCAATAGTTTGATTTCGTTAATTAATAAGTATAGATTGAACCAAATATAGGTTTCACAAGACAAAAGCTGTTAAATTTCTTAACAAACAGCCCTTTTTTATCGCTACTTATACCTTTTTTAAGCATCGAAGTATATGAACCGCGGCATCATTTACTGTAAAGTAATACGCATGGGTTTTCCACTGTAGGTAAAACTTACCATACCTACCCCATTGCTAAAACGCATGCTTACCGACTTACCTTGAACAAGTACTTTCTTGTACTTACTACCATGTATATAAAAATGAATGAGTCGGCGCTGAGGCTTGGCAGCATAGCCCCTGCCTTCACTGAAAACATTGATTGTACAAGTAGTTCGCGTGGGCTGCGCTGCAAAGTTTATTTTCTCGAATTGTTGTGTTAATGCGGCATCCTTAGTTTCACCATCATCGTCGTACACAAAGCCACTACTTGATTGTGCACTTGCATAATAATGCATTTCGAAAGTATTGAGCAAGGCATCTTTAGTAGTAGTAATATTTCTATTCATATTTAAAGATGGAACAAAGGAACCTGCTCTAACAAAAACTGGCATGCTATCTATTGGGGCACTTGCTGTAACCATTGTACCACCAGCTATTACCACTGCTCCACCAAGCACATACCAAGGTGTACCTTGCGGTAAATAAACGGTTCGTTCAGTAGCACCTTTTTGTAAAATTGGCGCG
>DMPB01000153.1:6116-6987 GCA_003456175.1 Chitinophagaceae bacterium
TAAGCATCTTCAATGCGTTGAGCAGTTGTATCATTTTCGAAATAGTGATACAGCGGACTCATTAAAGGCTGTGCTTTTGTAGCATGCAAGTAAGAAAGATTATAAGTATAGGGTAAGTACTGATAGCGTTGTAATACTACTTTTTTAGCATAGGCATTGTAAGGCGCAGGCTGTAACGACGGCTCACTAGGGTAACTGAATGCCTGCTTATCGGCTTCGTATAAGGCCGTTCCATGTGGCCGAAATATGGGTGAAAAAGCAGCCATTTGCAACCAACGTACATACAACTCGGCATCGTTATCGCCACCTGCGAAGCCACCCGCATCGCTATGGTAGTAAGGTAGGCCACTCATAGCCGCACCTAACATTACTGGTAATTGTGCCTGATAACCGCTCCAACTTCTACTTATATCGCCACTCCAAGGTAAGATACCGTAACGTTGTGTACCTGCAAAGCCGGCTCTATTTAAGCTGAATAATCTTCTTTTAGGATAATGCGTTGCAAACTTTTCATAAAGCATCTTCGTCCATTCGTGCCCATAGAGGTTATGAATTTCATCGGCACCGAACAAGCGTTGAAAGCCTTTATCACGAAGTTGATGTTTTGCATCGGCAGGATGGTTTTCTGGTTCGCCTAAATCGCCCCACCAACCAGTTACACCATTCTCATTCATTTGCTTTTGATAAAAGCTCCAAAACCAATCTTTACTATCGTTCCTAAATACATCTACAATACCACCATAACCAAAGTAAAAGTTGGTGAGTCGGTAAGGTTGTAATTGGTCATTTACCGCAAGGTATTGCTTACCTGCTTCGTAGTTCTTAGTGCCTTCTAAAATAAAAGGTTCTGTGATTAGAATGGTTTGAACAT
>DMPB01000153.1:7222-17456 GCA_003456175.1 Chitinophagaceae bacterium
GCTTTAAAGTCTGCAATCATTTTTTGTGGGTTGGGCCATGCTTTTTTATTCACCCAATCTAAATTTCCCAACGTGTTTTTAATACTATCACCAAACCAAAATAAGTCGAAAATAATAGCATCGAAAGGTATCTGTTGCTGACGCATGCCTGCCGCAATTTGCTTGGCTTGCACCTCGTTCAAATATCCAAATCGGCTTAAAAAATTACCTGCGGCCCACTTTGGCAACATAGGTTGCACACCAGTAGATGCATAATAATTTTTAAGTAATTGTTGCTGACTATTGCCCAAGAAAACAAAACAATTTAACTCGCCACTTACTGCGCCGTATTCAAATACATTTTTTTGCTGCTTACCAATATCAACGTACCCTTTGCTTCCATTGTTGAAGAGCAATCCATAACCTTTACTACTTTGAAAATAAGGTACTGAATAGTTCAAATTATCGGCACCATTGGCATAACCATACCAAGGATTATTGTACAATTTTAATTGATAACCTACCCTATTAAGTGGCAATGCACGTTGACCGCCTCCATATATTTTTTCATCGTTAGTAAGTGCTAGCTGAAAGCCTTTGTAAGTAGCATCGGCATGATACCCTAACAACTGTACTTGATTGTTGATACGAAAACCATCTTTTGTACTATATGTAATGGTAGCATTACTATACTTAATGGTAAGCTGACTAGGCGTTTCAAATATTTTAGGAATATCGTTGGTGTTAGGCTGTGTAATAATAGCATCTGCAACCGCTTCATTGGCAGTATAACCAATCGGAGAAAACGTAAATTTTACAACTGCGTTTGGATACGGTGTAATACTCCACTCACCCTGCGCTGTTTGAAATAGAACAGTACTCTGGTTACGCTTTACTTGCCACTGTGCGCCTGCTGACAATGCATAACTACAATATACTGCAAAAAATAGCATGGTTCTAAACAACATAATCTTAACCTTTGGGCTGTAAATTACAGCATCGAATATTAAAAGCAACACAACATGTCGCAGTCGTTTCAACTACAAGTACAATTGGTAGATATTTTTCATAAAAGCATTTATCCTGCTAACCTTCATATTAACGATGGACGTATCCGGCAGATAGAAAGACTACGAGAAGCAAGCAGCGATTTGCCTTTTGCCATGCCAGGCTTTGTAGATAGTCATGTACATATTGAAAGCTCTATGCTAACACCCAGCGAGTTCGCTAAAATGGCGGTGGTACATGGCACAGTTGCCACCATTAGCGACCCACACGAAATTGCCAATGTATGTGGTATTGCAGGCGTTATGTACATGTTAGAAAATGCATCAACGGTTCCTTTTAAATTTCATTTTGGAGCTCCAAGTTGTGTACCTGCTACCATCTTTGAAACAGCAGGTGCAACCATTGATAGCCTTGCGGTAAATGAACTACTGCAACGAGATGATATCTACTACCTGAGTGAAATGATGAATTACCCAGGTGTATTATTTCAAGATGCTGAAGTAATGCAAAAAATAGCCTATGCAAAAGCAATTGGTAAGCCGATTGATGGGCATGCTCCGGGGCTTCGTGGCAAAGATGCAGCCACTTACATTGCAGCTGGCATTAGTACCGACCACGAATGTTTTACATTAGAAGAAGCAGCAGAAAAATTGGCACTCGGCATGAAAATTTTAATTCGTGAAGGTAGTGCTGCTAAAAACTTTGAGGCACTCATACCACTTATGCACGAGCACTACCAGCACATGATGTTTTGTAGTGACGACAAACACCCTGATAGCTTAGCACTTAACCACATCAATGCTTTGTGTGCTAGAGCAGTAGCAAAAGGTATTGATGTGTTTAAAGTATTACAAGCCGCATGTATCAATCCTGTATTGCATTATAAAATGAATGTTGGTTTATTGCGAGAAGGCGATACTGCCGATTTTATTCTTGTAGATAATCTACAACACTTTAACGTTACAGGCACCTACATTAACGGACAATTAGTTGCCACCAATGGTCAATCTTTAATACAAGTACCGAAAGCAAATACCATTAATCAGTGGAATAGAAATGCTGTTGCACTAGAAGATGTGGCCCTTGCGGTAAATGAATATCCACAAGATGCAAATGGCAGCATACCTGTGATAGAAGCTTTAGACGGACAGCTCATTACCAATTTATGCTGGCTACAACCTACTATTGAAAACAATGCATTAGTAAGTAACACCAATAATGACGTATTAAAGATTGTAGTGGTTAACAGATACGAACCTAACGCCCCTGTAGCCAAGGCTTTCATCAAAAATTTTGGATTGCATCACGGTGCATTGGCTAGTACAGTTGCACACGATAGTCATAACATTGTAGCAGTAAGTACTACTGACGATATGCTTGTAAAAGCCATTAATGCAGTGATTGCAACGCAAGGTGGTATTGCAGCTTGCAATAACGATGTAACACATGTATTGGGGCTGCCAGTGGCAGGCTTAATGACTAATGAAGATGGTTATACCGTTGCAGAAGCCTACACACAAATAGATGCTTTCGTGAAAAATAATTTGGGAAGTACACTAACAGCACCGTTTATGTCGCTCAGCTTCATGGCCTTATTAGTAATTCCTGCTGCTAAGCTGAGTGATAAAGGATTATTTGATGGCAGCAAATTTGCTTTTATACAATAACGTAACTTTTATCACAGTTGGCGCTAACAAAGCATTATACATTTACAAAAAACAATACATGCACACAATACAATTAACCACTGAAGACTTTAAAGCACAAGTATTCGATTATATGAATGCGAAGGAATGGGCATATAAAGGAACCAAGCCTGCCATCATTGATTTTTATGCCGATTGGTGCGGACCTTGTAAAATGGTGGCACCTGTGCTAGAAGAACTTGCTCAAGAATATGCTAACGATATTGTTATTTATAAAGTAGATACTGAAGTAGAACAAGAACTTGCTGCTGTATTTGGTATTCAAAGTATTCCAACATTTTTATTCATACCCATGGAAGGTAAGCCAATGTTGCAAGGCGGTGCTTTCCCAAAACATATTTTCAAACAAGTGATTGCACAAAAGCTATTACCTACTACGCCGGCCGCAGAGTAATATTTACCATAAGGTGTATTAAACAAAAAGGTCGTTACACATGAATTGTAACGACCTTTTATGTTGTATATGATGAATGTTAATCGAACAATATTTTGAATGCCCAATTATCTTTTTCGTTCGCAAGATGGTATGCACCATAACGATACATAGCGAGTACACCAATATTAAAACTCTTGCTACGAAACTTTAAACCTGCGCCAGTTTCGGTATACCATTGATTCATAGGTGTTGCTGCCAAACTATTATGTAAGTATGCCTTACTAAAATCGCCCCAGCCGATGTTATTGGCAAGTACTCCTACAACACCATATTTCTTTGCCTTTTGTAACAAATAACCAGTTTCATAAGTGGTGAATAATGCTGCGTATCTATCGTTCGTGAATTCAAATGCTTGCATGGTTTGAAAAGTTGCTGGCACCACTACATTACCGGCTGTACGGCGACTTCCTCCGCTACCTAAGTTACCAAACAACATACTAAAAGGTACATATCCATTGATAGCACCACCAGCAGTAATGGTATTTAAAACCCCTGCTCTACCTAACGACAACTGACGAACATATTTCACCTCTGCCTTTTGATATTGGTGTTGTGTACCATTATGAACCAACCATCCGTTACGAATATCAATATCAATAAAATTTTTACTTTGTGTTCTATCGAAACTGAAAAAATTACCCAACTTAATAGCACCCTGCTTGAAGCTAGAGATAATATGTAAGCCAGTTTCATATACTTGCAGCGCTTCAACAAAAGCATTAGGTTTTTCACTTAGTGCAAATTGATACCCTTGCGTAAATGCTCTATCTTGATAATTAACATACAAGCGAGAACGGAACTTTTTCAGCAACCAAAAATCGGCATATACTTCAGTTTTTTGAACTGAATCGGCCCTATTGGTAAACAAGCGTTGCAAGCCACCAAGTGGTATTGGCAATGGCTTAAAACCATTTAAACCAGCCAAGGCAATATCTTGACTAAAACTTGCGCCTACAACAATATCATTTTTAGCACTTACAATTTGTTCTATGCCACCACCATACTTCATGGCTTTATCGCCAAAACCATAACCCCAATAAGCACTTACACGGGTATGCTTCATCAAGCGTTCGTTAGTGGTTAAGCCAACCCCTAAACGTAGGCCTTCATAATCATTATATGCTATTACACGCTTTAAGTCGAGATTTACTTTTTTAATAGGTATGAAGCCTTGCATGATATACTTCGAAAAATTCAGAAAGCCGTTAATAGCTTTTTCAGCTTTCACCTCGCTTAACGCACTATCCACAAAACGATATGTAGTAAGTTCTGCAACAGAAAGTGGAATAGCTCTTTTATTATTCCAGAAACTGTCGGGCTTATTATCTACATCGGGTGCAACTGTTACATTGTAATTACCAAAACTACTTTTACTTAAAGGTTGCAGTGTATTCACATTGCGTAAGTATGTAGTATTATAAGCTTTTAAAGTACCACCTCCTCCATCATTGGTTGCAACGCCAAAATTTGATGGATTAAATGCAATTTCTGTATACAACTGCTCAGGAAACCATTTACCATTTAATAATTGATAACGTTGCTTAAAAGCAATTTGATTTTCATCTCCAGTAGTAGCACGAGCATTTACATTCACAATAGCAAAATCTTTTTCATGAATGTGTAATTCGCCTCGCATTAGTTCAACACCGTACTTATTGCGTTTGGGCCTGAATGAAATAATATAAGTGTACAAACCATCATCGCCTTGTAATGAATCAATCCAACGAAACACGTATAATCCTTTATAAGCATTACTCACTGGATTATAATACTTGTTACCAAGCAACGTAAATTCACTTGGATAAAAACTATAATACTGTAACTGCGTAGCTAACCCTAATACAAATGGATTTTTAATACCACTTACTTTTTGTGCTACCATATTGGTACTACGTAAGCCTGGCTGCTTGTATTGATGGTCAATAATACTCTCAATCATAAACAGATAGTTGGGCTTCGTTGCTTGTGCAGTACTATCGGCTTTAGATTTAATAAATAAGCTTTTGGCTTGCTTTGTTAACGTATCAAAATACAACTTACCATAAGTGGTAAAACTGTAAAAATCTAACGCATCAGGATCATTGATTTTTTTGTTGGCAATAGCTTGTTTTATTACCGCCAACGCTCTTGGATCACTTTCGTCTGTTGGGCCAACCACTACCGCTTCTAAAGCTTTAGCGTTAGCTATTAGAAACACACTATCACGAATAGATTCGAACGTTAACGTAATGGCCTCATAGCCAACACTGCTAAACTGAAAACGTGCTTTATCATTTGCCGTAAGGCTAACCACACCATTGATATCGGCAGTTTTCCCTTGTTTGGTACCAACAGCAACAACACTAGCAAACGATACAGGTTTACGAGTTATAGCATCGGCAACTACTGTTGTTTTTCGGGCATTTTGTGCATTAATGAGCGACGTTGCAACTAAAAAAACACTGAGCAGTAGTAGGCGGATCATGATGTTAGGTTTGGAGCAATTTCTAATACAATCCAATGAATACTTTGTTAAAAGTGAGCACAGGTAATTCTGCGTGTTAAATGTGCTATACACCTTACGGTAAATGTAAAAGCAGCCACAAAGGCTGCTTTTATACCACAATTTGTATTATTTGAATATTAGTGGATAGCATTTAATACCATGGCTTTGATACTGTTCATCGGAACACGTTCTTGCTGCATGCTATCGCGGTGGCGAATGGTAACGGTACCATCTTCTTTGGTTTGATGATCAATGGTTACGCAGAAAGGCGTGCCAATGGCATCTTGCCTACGATAACGCTTACCAATAGCATCTTTCTCTTCATAAAAACATTTGAAGGCACCCTTGCACTCATTCATAAGTTCACGGGCAATTTCAGGCAAGCCATCTTTTTTCAATAATGGTAATACCGCTAATTTCACCGGAGCCAGCTTAGCAGGAATTTTTAGCACTACGCGGCTATCTTGTTTTTCTGGGGTGCTTAAATCTTCTTCCGTATAAGCATTGCTTAAAATAAGTAAGAACATTCTATCTAAACCAATAGATGTTTCAATTACATAAGGCACATAGTTGCCGTAAGGCTTGCCGGTAGTAGGGTCTACATCGTTATCGAAGTATTGTTGCTTTTTGCGGCTGTAAGTTTGGTGCTGCATTAAATCAAAATCGCTACGGCTATGAATACCTTCTACCTCTTTAAAGCCAATAGGAAATTCAAATTCAATATCGCAAGCTTCTTTAGCATAGTGCGCTAACTTTATATGATCGTGATAACGATATTTTGCCGCATCAATACCTAAACCTAAATGCCACTTTAAACGAGCATCTTTCCAATACTGATACCATTCACCTTCAGTGCCGGGACGTACAAAAAACTGCATTTCCATTTGTTCAAACTCTCGCATCCTGAAAATGAATTGGCGTGCTACTATTTCGTTTCTGAAGGCTTTACCAACTTGTGCAATACCAAAAGGCACTTTCATACGTGCCGTTTTCTGTACGTTCAAAAAGTTAACGAAAATGCCTTGTGCTGTTTCAGGTCGTAAGTACACATGGTTATCATCGCCAGGCTCTGCTGCTACGGCACCAAACTCGGTTTTAAACATGAGGTTAAACTGACGAACATCAGTCCAGTTAGCCGTTCCACTTACGCTACATACAATTTTGTTGGTTTCTATTAGTTGCTTAAGTCCTGCAAAATCTTCAGCTGCTAACAAGCTATCCATAGCATCTAATAAAGCTTTAGCAGCATCGGCGGGTAAGGTATCGGCATGGGCTTCGATTAAATGATCTACACGATAACGTTTTTTGCTATCCTTATTATCAATCATTGGATCACTGAAGTTATCAATATGCCCACTTGCTTTCCATGTTGTAGGATGCATAAAAATAGCAGCATCGATACCTACAATATTTTCGTGGAGTTGCGTCATGCTTTTCCACCAATAATCTTTAATGTTTTTTTTCAATTCTGCACCGTACGGACCGTAATCGTATACAGCAGAAAGTCCATCGTATATCTCACTACTTTGAAATACAAAACCATATTCTTTGGCATGGCTAATAATGGCCTGAAATTTATCGGTATTATTTTGTTGCGTACTCATAAGGCAGCAAATATAAGCAGGTAGGTGCAGTTGTTCATTTACCGTAAGGCACTTAAAAACACTACTAACCAAAACCTGTATTATTTTAGCGGCCATGAGCAATAGAATTGAGAAGATATTAACCATGTTAGCAAGCCAGCCGAACGACAATTTTTTACGGCATGCGCTAGCGCTGGAATACAAAAAACTCGGGCATTTGGCCGATGCCGAAGCACTATTCACAGCCATACTTACCGATACCCCTAGCTATGTTGGCAGCTATTATCATTTAGCCAAATTGCTTGAACAACAACAACGAACCGACGAAGCAATACATTGGTATGAAAAAGGAATGGAAGCAGCTAAGGCAGCTGGCGACAAGCATGCATACAGCGAATTACAAATGGCTTACGAAGATTTAACCTATTAATATTTTTCATATTGCTACAGCAGCGTTTCATATTAGTGGTAAGCCTTGCTATCACTGCATTGTACTCCTCGGCACAAGCCGACACCACCCTATCATCCAAAAAATGGTGGCACAAATTCAGACCCGATAGTTTGGTGAATAAAAACTGGAGTTTTCTCCCCATTCCTACCTTAAGTAGCAGCCCTGAAACAGGCTTAAAAGCAGGCATTGCTATCAATTATTTTTTCAATACCGATCAAAAGAAAGCTGGTAGTACCACTCGCGATAGTTATGCCTATTTAGACCTACAGTATAGCACCCGAAATCAGCTTTTCACAGAGTTGTACGCCCAAACTTTCACGAGTGGAGAACGCTATTTTCTGAGAGGACGAATTGGTTATGCCGACAACTACGAAAGGCTTTGGGGATTTGGCAACACAACGGTGGATAATAAAGCCTTTGAAGGTGTTACCTATCAGCGTATTTATAGTAATATCAATGCTTACAAACAGGTTAAGAATAAATTTTTTGTAGGTATACGTGGCAATGTAAGCATTACCAATAATATTCAAACACCCGCGAAAGACACCAATTTCTTAACAGCACAAGCAGGTCAAAAGCAAAGTACGGTTACTGGCTTGGGGCCTACTGTACTTTGGGATCATCGCAACCATCCACTATCGCCACGTTCGGGTTGGTACACGGAACTAGGTGTTACATTTCATAACAAAGCTTTAGGCGGCAACTTCAACTACACCGAATGGTTGATTGATGCTCGAAAGTATTACCCATTGGGTGAATTCAGTTGCCTAGCGTTTCAAGTATTTGCACAGTTGAACAATGGCAACGTGCCCTGGCGAGAGCTACCTCGCATGGGTAACCCCACCATTATGAGGGGCTATTTCAATGGTCGTTTTCGCGACAATAATTACGTAGCAGCACAAACAGAGGTTCGTTTTCCGGTACATCGCTTGGCTAATCTTGCTTTCTTTGGCAGCATCGGGCAGGTTAATCGTACCCTTGAAGCAATGTCGCTTACCGACATACGCGTTGCTGGTGGCACCGGATTACGGTTTATCGCCAATAGAAAGAAAAATATTACGCTACGATTCGATTATGCTATTACAACCGATGCTAACAGCGGTTTCTACATTAAAATTGGTGAAGCATTTTAAAGTTACCTTACGGTAAATGAACCCCTGCATACCTAACTTGTTAATAAGCTATGCAACAAAATACTACCAGATGGCTTTTGCAAGCTACTATCGGCTTAATTTTTACAGGAGCAGGCTTATCAATGGCTATTGATGCAGGGTTTGCAAAATATCAGCAACAACCTTGGGTGCTTTATGGCACTTGTAGTATTGCCATTTTTAATGCAGGCATTTGCTTATTGATTAATGCCGATAGTTACCGTAAGCGATAACTACGGAATAATTCTCTTAATTACCCGTAAGCGATGGGTTCTTAGTTTGGTAGAGGTATTAATGATACCCTCAGTATCAATTCTGTCAATCCGTACTTTATCGTATGCATGAACAATGGTATCGTGGTTTAACAACAACCCCACATGAATGATGTTTCCTTCTGCATCATCAAAAAAAGCCAAATCGCCACATTTTACCTCTTGCAAAAAACCAATTACTTCACCATGATTCACTTGCTGCTTGGCATCTCTAGGCAATTGATATCCAAATAGCTTTAAAACCAGTTGGGTTAATCCGCTACAATCAATACCAAAGGCACTTCTACCTCCCCATAAATACGGTGTATTCAATAACTGACCAACTACTTTTTCAATATTTACTTGCGTAAATGCTTCGCTGCCCGCAGCAATAGTTTGCACTTTTTTGAGTTGCCATTGTAACTTACCAAGCTTGGCCAACTTTGGCTTTTTCAGTAGTAATGGTGTACCTATAGATATTTGCGTAAGCCCATCTTTATTTTTCAAAACACCAACGGTATCTGCACAATACTTGGGAGGATTTTGTACATACTCATTCGCCACCAAAGGACTCACCAACATTACCTGATTGGCTTGGCACCAACCTTCGTATCCATCGGCTTGGCATTGTACTTTTAAAAAGCCTTTCACCTCATCTATAATCGTAGCTAGTTCGCCCAGCAACAGTTGGCTAACCATTTCACTGCTATGCGATGGCTCGCTTCTTAATGGTGCTACTGCTGTAATACAAGCTACTAATGGCATGAAGTATCAATACTTAAATTATGGAAAACATTTGCGTAAGCATCTCATACAATCAATTGCTCAAACACTTACTTTCACCACGTGAACCGGTACGAACATTACGACGATGCTAAGCTGCTGCAACATTACTACCAAGATGGTAATAATCAATATTTGGGTGAGCTTTTGCAACGATATACAATGCTTTTGCTAGGTGTTTGTATGAAATACCTCAAAAACGAAGAAAAAGCAAAAGATGCCGTACAGCAAATTTTTATGAAGGTAATTACGGAACTACCTAAATATCGGGTTACTTATTTCAAAAGTTGGCTGTATACCATAGCTCGCAATCACTGTCTAATGCACCTCCGCGACGATAAGGGATTTGCTACCGAACTTACTGAACAATATTTAGGTGTACCTACCGAAAACCACAGCAT
>DMPB01000153.1:17682-18482 GCA_003456175.1 Chitinophagaceae bacterium
CATCTACCGAAAACCACAGCATTGATGAACTTTGGAAAAAAGAAACCGATCTTCAACTGCTTGCTCAAGCACTTAATACACTTAACGAAGCACAAAAAATATGCATCACATTGTTTTACTTACAGAAGCAGTCGTATCAGCAAATTACCGATAGTACCGGCTTTAGCTTGCTACAAGTAAAGAGTTATATTCAAAACGGCAAACGCAACCTCAAAATTTGGATCGAAAAACAACAACAAGCATCATGAGTAAGCCACAGCCATTGCCAGAAAACCCTAATAACGAGCAGCTACTCAACTATTTGAGTGGCAAGCTAGATGCTGCCAATGCACATGCTTTGGAACAACAAATGCAAAACGATCCTTTTGTTGATGATGCTGTTGAAGGCTTGCAAGCACTCAATAACAACCCTATTGCATTACAACAAACGGTATATAGCATCAATAAAAAACTGCAACAACAACTCGATGAAAAAAAGCAACTAGCCGAAAAAAGAAAAATCAAAGAAATGCCTTGGATTGCTATGGCTGTAGCCTTAGTGCTATTTTTAAGCGTAGCAGGCTATTTCATTATCCGATTGTACTTAAAGAACAAAACTCCCCTACCGTAAACCAACGTAGTTTACTTATTTTGTAGCACTAACGATGTTGCATTATAAGTTATGAAACAGTTGCTGCCCCTTTTATTTGCTTGTATTACAAGCATAGCTGTAAGCCAGCCAAAACACAATATAATACCTGCACCTGCCTCAGTACAGTTATTAGCCGATGCTCCACCATTTACCGTAAGGCCAACTACCA
>DMPB01000153.1:18711-19249 GCA_003456175.1 Chitinophagaceae bacterium
ATTTACCGTAAGGCCAACTACCACTATTGTGGTACGGCATGCTTCTTTACTACCGCAGGCCCAATACCTACAACAATATTTGCAGCGCTATTATAAGCGAACACTTACTATTAGTAACACTGGAAACGAAGCCAACAATATTGTGCTCACAATCAATAAAGTTAGAACGCATGGCACAGAAGGCTACGAGCTAGCAATTACACCTAATAAAGTGGTAGTTACAGCCAATGCAGGAGCGGGAATTTTTTATGGCATACAGTCGCTTATTCAATTAATACCTACGGCTGTTACAAACAATATTATTATCCCTTCCCTTACGGTAAATGATGCCCCACGCTTCACCTATAGAGGCATGCACTTAGATGTAAGTAGGCATTTTTACGATGTTGCGTTCATCAAAAAATACATCGATTGGCTGGCTTTGCACAAGTTCAATTTTTTCCATTGGCACCTTACCGATGATCAGGGCTGGCGTATTGAAATAAAAAAATACCCGAAGCTCACCACCGTTGGTGCTAACAGAAACGGCACTATTGTT
>DMPB01000112.1:0-4939 GCA_003456175.1 Chitinophagaceae bacterium
GGGAATATTGGTAATACACGATCTAGATTTTTAGTAATAGCACTATTACCTAAGCCACTCACAAAAGGATAATAGGGCCATGGGATGCGTTGCATGCGTGGACTATTATCTGGGTTGTATCCAATAATCAAAGGAATTTTGCTACAGTTTAAATCTTGCACTAAATCGTTGTTGATGCGTACGCCTTGTTTGAACAATAAATCGTCGATATTTAAATTACGATCAAAGGCAACAAAATCGGCTTGGCTACGCATGAGACTATCTAACTCGGCATATACCTTATCTACACACCAAATAATATTGCCTCCGTTCATTACGTATTGATCGAGTTTTAGCTTGTCTTCATCAGTAAAGGGTTGTGTTGGCTTTACTATTAATAATGCATCAATTTGATTGGCTTGCGGATAGCCTTTTTTAAGATCGAAGATGGCTAAGCGATAATCGTTGCGTAAGCTTTCGCCTAGGTCATTTACCGTAAGGTCTATTGGCTGGCCATTACCTACTACATAAGCTATGGTAGGTACTCGTTTTCTGGTGAGCTTATCTATTGCGTTGGCAAATTTGAATTCTAATAGTGCTTCGGCGGCGTTGCGAGTTGCTTCTTTATCTTCTTCAGGTATATCTGTTAAAATATTATATTGCTTGAATACCTTTTTGCTACTGCGAAGATCTACCGTAATAGCTTTACCATTGGCATCGCTTACAATGGCCGATGGAGTAATGAGTTGTTCTGTATTCTTATTATCGTTGGCTACTATTTCGCTGCTTCGTTCAAATACCACACCCATGCGTTGAAGGCTGTCGAACAATTGGTATTTTGTAGTATCGTTAAGGCCTTCGCCCGGTGTTTCGTAGCTAACTGTTATTTTTCTATTGCTACGAGCCGAAAATTCTTCTAACAAATCAGTAGTTGCAATAGCTAACTTCTTGTAATCGGCTGGCAAGTTGCCATTCAACAAAACTTTGATATGAATAGGTTCTGTTATGCTATCGATTAAGTTTTCAGTTGCAGCCGTAATGGTAAAACGTTTTTCGGCAGTAACATCGGCTCTGTAATGCCATTGTTGTGCCAGCAGTATAGCTGCAATGCAACCTAGTGTAGTAATGAGTAAGTTGTATTTTTTATTACGAAGCATAAGGCTAGGAACGTTGTTCTAAATTTTGTTTAGTAATGCTCAAGCAAAGAAAAATGAGTGCCAGAAAATAAATAACATCACGAGTGTCTATTACGCCCCTACTTAAGCTTTGGTAATGAAATTGTATGCCTAATAATTCAATATAATAGGCAATAGCTGCAACAAAAGATAGCTTGCTAATGGCAGTAAAGCCACTGAAAACAATAAAACTCGCGAAAGCTGCTATAACAAAAGCCACAACAGTATTGTTGGTGTAACTACTAGCTGCAATGCCAATAGCGGTGAATGCTGCTGTGAGTAACCATAAGCCAACATAACTACCAATAGTGCCGCCAATATCAATACCTCCTGTAGCACTTAACTGTTGCACACTAATAGCGTATACAATAGTTGGTATTAAAGCCGTTGTAGCTACTAACAAGCAACCAAAGAATTTGCCCAAAACAATGTGCCAGTTACTAAGCGGCAGTGTGGCTAATAATTCGAAAGTGCCTGTTTTTAGTTCATCGGCCATGCTACGCATGGTAATAACTGGTACTAAAAATAATAACACCCAAACCACGTTAGTAAAAAAACCTTGTAAGGTTGCATAGCCAAATTGCAAAATGCTAGTGTCGGGAAAAACAAATAGAATAAGGCTATTAATAAGTAGAAAGATAATGATGGCCAAATAGCCGGTAAGGCTACCAAAAAATTGCTGCCATTCTTTTTTGCAAATTTCGAGCATGGGTCAAAAATACGTGAAGCTGTTGCAAATAACCTTTTTAAAACGAACAAGCGACATACGAATGCATCGTATGTCGCTTGTAAAATGTTAAAAAAAAGTATAAGGGTTACACCGCAAAGCTTTCTCCACAACCGCAGCTTCTGCTTGCATTAGGGTTGTTGAAGTAAAAACCTTTGCCATTAAGCCCGTCGCTGAAATCTAATTCTGTATTCACCAAGTATAAAAAACTTTTGAGGTCGGTAACAATTTTAACGCCATTATCTTCAAATACTTGGTCCATAGGTTTTTGCTCATTATCGAAATCTAGCTTGTAGCTTAATCCGCTACAACCACCGCCAACTACGCCAACTCTTAAGAAATAAGTTGGGTCATCAGCAATGCCAGCATCGTTCATTAATTGCAACACCTTTGCTTTTGCTTTTTCACTTACGTAAATGCTATTCTCAGTTGCTACCATAACCTTCAATTTAAATACTTGTGAGAGAAAATAGTGCCAAATCTACTTTCGTAAATTAATGCACGCCTTTTTCTTCGAACTGTAATGCTTCTAAGCCATTTTTAACACGATAATCGTTGATGGCTGCCTTAATGGCATCTTCAGCTAGTACAGAGCAGTGAATTTTAACCGGAGGTAGGTTTAATTCTTCTACAATCTCCATATTGTCAATATTCAATGCCTGATCTACTGTTTTGCCTTTTAACCATTCTGTAGCAAGGCTACTGCTAGCGATAGCAGAACCGCAACCGAATGTTTTGAATTTGGCATCAGTGATGGTACCTGTAGTTTCATCAACCTCAATTTGCAAACGCATTACGTCGCCACATTCAGGTGCACCTACTAAACCAGTACCAACGTTTTTCTTTGCTTTGTCAAGCGTTCCAACGTTTTTAGGATTTTGGTAATGATCAATTACTTTATCTGAGTAAGCCATATTTATTGTGTTTATTGTTTTTAAATCAATTTGGTTATTGGTAAAGCGGTACTATATTAATGGTGTACCCAAGCCACAGAATCTAAATCGATACCTTCTTTGAACATTTCCCAAAGCGGGCTCATTTCACGTAATTTCAATACTGTGTTAGTGATTTGCTCAATCGTATAATCAATTTCTTCTTCTGTGGTAAAGCGGCTTAAGCCAAAGCGTAGGCTACTATGTGCTAAATCATCGCCTAAGCCAAGTGCCTTTAAAACATAGCTTGGTTCTAGCGAGGCACTCGTACATGCCGAACCTGAACTTAAAGCGATATTCTTGTTAAAGCCCATAAGTAAGCCTTCACCTTCAACATATTTGAAAGAAATGTTGGTTACGTGTGGTAAGCGGTAATCTTTATGACCGTTCAAGTAGCTTTCTTCAATTTGTAATAAAGCGTTTTCTAGCTTGTCGCGTAGTTTTACAATACGAGCTGTATCGGCTTCCATTTCGGTACGGCATAATTCACAAGCTTTACCGAAACCAACAATACCCGGTACGTTTAATGTGCCACTACGCATGCCACGTTCGTGGCCGCCACCATCCATTTGGGCGGTAACTTTAACACGTGGGTTTTTACGACGAACATACAATGCACCAACACCCTTAGGGCCATACATCTTGTGGGCTGTAAATGCCATGATGTCGATACCATCTTTTTGAACGTCTACTGGAATTTTACCTACAGCCTGTGTGCCATCAGTAAAAAATAATGCACCATGTTTTTTAGCAATAGCACTGATTTCACGTACGGGTTGTACAACGCCAATTTCATTGTTAGCATACATAATAGCCACTAAAATCGTAGTAGGCTTCATGGCTGCTTCAAGTTCGGCTAAATCTATAAGGCCATCGGCTTTTACCGGAAGGTAAGTAATTTCTGCACCTAGCTTTTCAAGGTGCTTGCAAGTATCAAGTACAGCTTTATGTTCTGTGGTGCATGTAATAATATGGTTGCCCTTGCTAGCATACATTTCAAATACACCTTTAATGCCAAGGTTGTCGCCTTCGGTAGCGCCGCTAGTGAAGATGATTTCTTTCGCATCGGCACCAATTAACTTGGCTACTTGCTCACGTGCATAATCAACCGCTTCTTCTGCTTGCCAACCAAATGGGTGGTTACGGCTTGCAGCATTGCCAAATTGTTGGGTAAAGTATGGAATCATAGCTTCCAATACCCGCGGATCCATTGGCGTAGTAGCGTTGTTATCTAAATAAATCGGTAAACTTAGCATAATAATTAAGATGGTTTTCGGTATATTATGTTGCAAAACTAAGTCAAACAATGAATTTTGCTGCGGTTAGGCTTATTGAAAGCCTCTATTTTCCCATATTCAAAAGCGATGATCATGGAACATATTGAGCATATTGGTATAGCTGTTAAAGATTTAACAACTGCCATTCCCCTTTATGAACAACTTTTAAACACACCTTGCTACAAATGTGAGTTGGTGGCTAGTGAAGGTGTTGAAACTGCATTTTTTGCAACAGGCATCAATAAAATTGAGTTATTACAAAGTACAACTCCCGAAGGCGTTATTGCCAAGTTTATCGAAAAACGTGGTGAGGGCCTGCACCATATTGCCTATGCTGTTACAGATATTAAAGCCGAAATGGAGCGTTTGAAAGCAGCAGGATACACTTTGTTAAATTCAGTGCCTAAGGCCGGAGCCGATAATAAGTGGATTTGCTTTGTGCATCCTAAAAACACGAATGGCGTGCTGATGGAGCTTTGCCAAGATAGGGGTTAGTATTATCTATTGTTGTAACAACCGATAGCCTTGTGTTGAAATCTGGAACATAGCCGTTGGTACCGGTAATAAGCTCATTTTTGTAGCGGTATATCGAATGGTGCTTTTTTGTGAACCTTCCATTTGGCTATCGTATTCTAACACAAACCCCGGTACGCCTTTAAACTGATAACTGTTTTCGCCTGTACTTGGGTAGATGTTTGGTGCATACCAAATAGTGTATTGACTACCATCTTTCAAAGTGGCAATAGCTTGTAAGCAATCGTAGTTGAGAATTTTCTTCGTTGCTTTTACGAGCTCAACTTTCATATCGTCGTACTTGCTATTGAAGGCTTTCCATTGTGCAGTATTAAG
>DMPB01000112.1:5176-7178 GCA_003456175.1 Chitinophagaceae bacterium
ATTGTGCAGTATTAAGAATGCTTACAAATTTGTTATCGCCAATTTCTCTAAAAATGGTGGCCGTATTTTGTTTTCCGTCTATTATGGTAGTTTGCTTGTACGCAGGCCCAAAAATATCAACGCGACTTTGTGAGCCCTTGATGTATAAGGTTTTGGTAGTTTGTTGTAAAATGTTTTTAAGATTGGCATCAACCGCCGAATCACTTGTAATCGTGAATTCAACGGTGGCTTCAGCAACAAGCTTTTGTCGTGCTTGTTGGGTTCCCTGTTGCGGAGCATTTACCGTAAGGTTAACAATAGCTGTACCCAATACCATACTGCTAAATAATAGGAATAGCGGCTTCATAAACGTTCTGTTGTGCTAAAAGTAGTGAAATAACCGTGCCAATTATTGCCAGACCGGCATAATACAACTTTCGTGTATTACAGGTGTAATGCCCCAATTGTATTTATAATCGCCTACCGATTGCACCCATCGAATACCGTAAATGCTATTGCTGAGAAATACAGCCTCTGCTTTGGCAAGCATGGCATCAGTTATACTTTTTTCGAGGCAAGTAAGCCCCGCCGCTGGAATACTTTGCAGTAAATGCTTCCGCATAACGCCATTAACACCGCCATCGGATAGTGGAGGGGTTATTACTATGCCATCAGTAACACACCATAAATTAGCAATGGTTGTATCGGCAACGGTATTCTTATGATTTAAAATGATAGCATCGTTCAAATGTTGCTCTTTAGCCCACAGAGCTGCCATGGCATAGCCTAGGTAGTTATTACTTTTAATATTGGCAAACGTATCGGTTGTTTTTTGTGCCTTACGGTAAATGTCTATAACCAGCCCATTTTCATTCAGGAGTTGGTTCGCCGGATTAAGTTCCCAGGTTTGTATTACCATATTGGGGAAGTGGTTTTCAGGGTCGTACAAACCGCCGTTACCTCTAAAAACGTTCAGGCGAACACGTGCTAATGTTGTGTGGTAGTTTTTTTGCGCCAACTGTTTGATTTGTTGTGCCACATAAGTTGGTGTGAAAAAGCTTGGCAGCGAAAATGAAAGTGATGCAAGGCTTTCAAATAAGCGTTGCATATGCAATGCCTCATTTACTAATTGCCCACGAATAATTTTCATGGTTTCAAAACAACCATCGCCATAGCGAAAGCTTCTATTATTCGCACTTACAATAGGTTTATCGTTACGAATAAAAGTACCATTATACCATAAAAAATGTGGAGTGGGCATGGTTCAAAATTAGATGCTCCAACATAATTGGTAGTTATATTTTTACAACATGATTACCATAGCACAAGTTTGCAAAGCATTAGAAACATGGGCACCATTGCCTTACCAAGAGTCGTACGATAATTGTGGGTTGTTATTGGGTAGCGGTAGCACTACAGTTACAGGCATTCTCTGCACACTCGATTGTACCGAAGCTGTTATTGAAGAAGCTATAGCCAAGCAGTGCAATCTTATTATAGCACATCACCCCATTGTATTTAGTGGGTTAAAACGGTTAAATGGAAGTAATTATGTAGAGCGCACTGTAATGCTCACACTACAAAACAATATTGCTATTTATGCCATTCATACCAATGCCGACAATGTAATTACAGGGGTTAATGCTAAGCTTGCAGCCAAATTGGGGTTACAAGATATTGCTGTACTAGCACCTAAAGCAGGTCTGCTAGCTAAGTTTATTACTTATGTTCCCGATTCGCATGCCGAGCAAGTGAAAACTGCCATTTGGCAAGCCGGTGGTGGCAATATTGGTAATTACAGTGAGTGCAGTTTTTCATTTGCCGGTAACGGCACTTTTAAAGGTAATGAGCACAGTAACCCACAATTGGGTTACAAAGGCGAACGTACCAATGCCGCTGAGCAGCGTATAGAAGTAATAATACCTGTACACTTACAAAACAAGGTGTTAGCCGCCGTTCGTGCAGCGCATCTGTATGAAGAAGTGGCGTACGAGATTATTCCCCTGGCCAATGGGCATCAAGC
>DMPB01000065.1:0-2380 GCA_003456175.1 Chitinophagaceae bacterium
GAGGGCCAAAAACTGCTTTATTCCTGGTAAAGCAGAATACTTTAACAGCGATAAAGTACTAGAAGTACAAACCTTACTACAACGCATTTTGCAAGATGAGAAGGTTAAAATACGTTTGATTGCTGCTATTTGTAGTTACGAAGAGAGTAGTTTTAAAACACAACAAATACTTGAGAGCATTGCCGATACCGCATTGCTTGCCAAAATATGCATCACCGGTATATTACCTGCCAGTGTAAATGGTACGCATGAAGATCAATACATTTTTCCGCCTATTCCGAACTTTATTTTCACCAGAGATATTGGCATTATGATTAAAGATCATATGCTTTTAAGTAGAATGGCTACCTCGGCTCGTAAGCGTGAAAGTTTAATTACTCGTTTTTTGGCACTTTACTTTTTATTCGCTGAAGACACTACCAAAGTATTAGAAGTAATTGAAGAGAGCGACTTTTTTCTGTACGAAGAGTTAGAACGCAAACATCGTGTTATTAGTATTGAAGGTGGCGATGTAATGATGATTCATCCTACCCATTTATTGGTAGGTTGCAGTGAACGTACCAGCAGCAATGCGGTTAACGAAATTGTGCATACTATTTACAGTCATCCTGAATTGGGTATCGAAAAAATATCGGTAGTTAAAATTCCGAAGAAGCGAGCTCAAATGCATATCGATACCATATTTACGCAAGTAAAACGTAATGTGTGGGTGCTCTACGGCCGTTATAGCGAACGTTTGATTGCAGCCGAAAATCAGGTGCGTCAAAGCTACTTACAACGCCTAACCCATGGCGATGAAGGCACAGCACTTGAAATGCCAGAAATTATTCAATACTATAAAAAAATAGAAGACCCCTATCAGCCGAAGAAAGATTATAGTGTAGGACAAAACCCTGCAGGTATTGAAGAGTTACTATATCAGGTGAGTGTAGAAGATTTTGGCTGTATGCCATCGGATGTTAAAATTATATACAGCGGTAATAATATTTTCCCTTACGATGATAGAGAGCAATGGACAGACAGTTGCAATGTAGTAGCATTAAAAGAAGGCGTAGTAATTGGTTATGATAGAAATGATTTCACTGCAACAGCTTTTAAAGATGCTGGCTTCGATGTTATTACAACAGACCTAGCCTTTGCATTATTTGCGAACGGACTTGAACCGCACAGCTTAGAAAACACTTTGATTTTATTACCAAGTGCAGAACTTAGTCGTGCAAGAGGCGGTAGCCATTGTATGAGTTGTCCGCTGTTAAGAGATGCCTTTTAATTCTACCATTAAAGTAACAATATGATTACGCAAGATATTTTAATGATACGTCCGGTTGCATTCACCTACAATGCTCAAACAGCGGTGAATAACAGCTTTCAACAACAAGGCGCTGCAGAAGCTGCACAAGAAAAAGCATTAGCAGAGTTTGACACTTTTGTAAGCTTGTTACGTAGCAAAGGTGTTCGTGTACATGTAGTGAACGATACCTTTGAACCACACACGCCCGATGCTATTTTCCCAAACAACTGGATTTCTTTCCATAGCGACGGAACCGTGTTCCTCTACCCCATGTATGCTGAAAATAGAAGAGCTGAACGTAAGCCTACAGTACTCGAATACATTAGGAAAACATTTACCGTAAGGCAACAACAAGATTTATCGCATTACGAGCAACAATCGTTGTTTTTAGAAGGTACAGGCAGTATGGTGCTCGATAGAGATGCTAAAATTGCCTATGCTTGTTTGAGCCCAAGAACCGATGCTTCGGTGCTACAACAATTTTGCGATGCAACAGGCTACACTCCTTGCATATTCACCTCTGTTGATGCTCAAGATGCCCCCATTTATCACACCAATGTGGTGATGTGTGTTGCCGAAAAGCAAGTAATTATTTGCATCGATAGTATTCCCGATGCTGCTGAAAAAGCACATGTGATAGCAACTATTGAGCAAAGTGGTAAGGCTTTGGTTACGATTAGCTTTGAACAATTAGCACAATTCGCTGGTAACATGTTACAAATAAAGGGTAATAACGAGTTACCTTTATTAGTGATGAGTAGTACCGCATATAACAGCTTGCATACTACACAAATTGAAACATTAAGCAAGTATAGCGAGCTAGTGCACAGCCCACTAAATACCATAGAAACCAATGGTGGTGGTAGTGCCCGTTGTATGATGGCAGAAGTATTTTTAACCCCACAATAATTGATATTGAGTAGTTGGGCTTTGAGCCATGTGCTATCAATCAACTTTTGTTCCTGCTGCTTTGGGGTTCCGTACTTCGCTACGCTACGTACCGGCTGCTAACGCAACCGCCCACGCATCAGGCAGCCCTTCGGCATTTGTACAACTATAAACCTAATAGGGGAGCAATATTGCTCCCCT
>DMPB01000065.1:2643-2766 GCA_003456175.1 Chitinophagaceae bacterium
CACGCTACAATCTGCGAACCGTACCGCTGCCATGACTGCTCACATTCAATTGCGGATTACCTAAATAACGAACATTTCCGCTTCCGTGCATATTAACCTCCAAGCTTTGTATAGCATGCACCT
>DMPB01000065.1:3008-4557 GCA_003456175.1 Chitinophagaceae bacterium
ATGCACCTCTACATTACCACTTCCATTAATATGCACATTGGCATTTTGAATGGGTGTTGTTCTAGCTTTAATATTACCGCTTCCATTAATATAAAAAGTAGCTTGTTGATATGCACTGTTGGCTAAATATATCGTACCACTTCCGTTAATGCGTGTCGTAAGTTGTTGTTGTGTTAGAAAGCCACTCGCATCTATTTCAGAGCTTCCATGAATATTCAAAAATTGTAGTGCTGGTATTTCAATGTATGCAACCACATTACTATTACGAACTGTGTTATATTGATGATTATAGGATAGAACTAAATGACCGTTTTCAACGGTGGTAGTAGTTATGTTGAGAATATTCTCATACCCTTCGAGCACTACTTGCTGCGTTGTACCATACCGAACTACAGCTTTGATATCGCCATGTGTTACAACACCATTAAATGTGCTTACGCTGCGTGTAACACGTCCAACTGGACCGCTACCAACAATCAAAGATTTGTTGCAACTACAGAGTGCAACGAAAGCAAGTAAAAAGTAACTTAGGGTTAAGAGTTTCATATTCTGATTTTATGATACAAAGTTGCCCTTGTATTATACAAGTAGCAACCACATGAATATGTGAAAACACATGGCCGTATGTTTGCAACATGCACCCGTATATTGCAGCACAAATTCAGTGGCTCGACTGGGAAGAAACAGCTCAAGCCAATAAATACAACTTATCGGAACAGCATACGCTCAAACAATTGAAATCAGAAGGCGTAGCCATACACCCCATTCAAATTAAGCGGAAGTATTTTGGTTATGCCGATTATCCAGAAGTAGAATTTCGTATTCCATTTCCAGTTGAACAACATCAATTTTATAATGGTGCAGCCATTGAATGCTTTACTACTGGCGAAGCTCCTGTTAAAGGTATGCTGTTACAACTTGATGGTAAGCAAGGCGAACTTCAATTGTTTGCGCCTGACTTTCCTGATTGGTTAGAAGATGAAGGCGTTGGCATTAAACTAACTCCTGATACGAGAACAACCACCTTGCTCAAAAAGCAATTACAACGTATTGAACAAATACCGGCAGTCTTTACACTCATCGATAACATTTACCGTAAGGCCATTATTACAACACCTACGAATACTACATTACCGAAAGACTTACAATGGCATCATCAACAGTTAAATGAAAGTCAGCAAGCAGCCATTAAAGCAATTGTAACAAATCAACATGTTACCATTGTACATGGCCCACCTGGCACCGGAAAAACAACCACACTGATAGAAGCTATATTGCAGCTTATTGCTAAAGGTGAACGTATAATTGTTAGTGCACCCAGCAATGCAGCTGTTGATCATATTAGTATTGGCTTGCTCGAACGAGGTGTTAAAGTACTACGTGTTGGTAACACAGGCAAAGTGCATGAAAAAGTATATCCGTATACACCTGAAGGAAAATTGCAACAAGGACAGCAGCAAAAAGAATTGAAGCAACTGCATATACAAGCTTCGCAATTCAGAAAAATGGCGTTACAGTACAAACGCAATTTTGGAAAAGCCGAAAGAGA
>DMPB01000065.1:4783-5376 GCA_003456175.1 Chitinophagaceae bacterium
AGCCGAAAGAGAGCAACGTAACTTGCTGTTAAAAGAAGTACAGCAAATTCGTTTACAAATAAAACAACTACAACGCTATAACGAAGAAAAATTATATCAGGAAGCAACTGTTATCACAGGAACACCTGTAGGATTACTTGATGCCAATATACCGCAAGTACCCTACGCTACACTGATTATTGATGAAGCCGGACAATGCCTTGCACCTATGGCTTTCAGCTTATTACCACTAGCTCGTAAATGGGTATTCGCAGGTGATCATTTGCAATTACCACCCACAGTTATTAGTGAGCAAGCTGCGAAAGCCGGCCTTGCTACTTCGGCCTTAGAATTACTCGTTCCTTGTTGCAACGAGGTGTACTTACTCAATGTTCAATATAGGATGCGACAACGTATTGCAGGTTTTAGTAGTGCTTATTTCTATAATAATGCCCTACAAGCAGCATCACACTTACAAGCTTCTACAGCGCTTGATTTTACATTCATTGATACAGCAGGTACAGGCTTTGAAGAAACTTCTGGTGCAGATGGTTTAAGCTTGATGAATATAGGAGAACTACAAGTTGCGAATGCTATTATTGCTTCACTAACAA
>DMPB01000142.1:0-1500 GCA_003456175.1 Chitinophagaceae bacterium
CTAATATCGGGCTTGACCGAATTCTATTTGGCTTTTAGTTGTTAAATTCAACTTCAGTTTTTTAATCGGCTTCAGTTGCCGGGCAGACAGTTATCAAATACCAGCCCTGCGGCAAGCTTCGAACGTTAGCTGTAATTGCACTCGTTTATAGTTATGAAGAACCTTATTTTATTATCAATTTGTATTCTTTCGTTTTCTTGTTCAATAAATCAAAAAGAGGATAAAGAAACTAACAATGATTTGGTTGACACTTCCAAGAGGAAAAGCCATATTAAAAATGACACCGAATTGAATGTCGAAATTGGCTTATTCAACTCAATTCCAGACACAATCGACGGCTGTGGCGATTTTTACAGTTATGAAATAAAAGAAAACCAAAAAAGGACATACATATTCCTTTCAAACTTGACTGAGTTTTCAATTATGAAAATTGACGGTCAGACAGAATATTTTAAAATAGAGCAAGACTCATTGTCAGACTTTAGTGGGGACAACTATACACAGACTGCTTTTTCAGAAAAATACAGACTAGTTTGTGACTTTAGCTTATTAAAAAAATATGACGAAGGTGGTTTGTATAAATTGAGGCTCATTTTAATTGACAAACTGACAAAACGCAGAAAGGAAATTCATTTGATTGGAGAAAGCGGTTGTTAAGAAAGCAACTACAGCTAACAAAAGGTTTGGCAATATTGGGGCTTGACGGAATAAATCTCAACTTTTGTACTACTATTTTCCTTTCGTCACGGGCTCGACAGAACGCTTTTGAACATTTGTAATCACAATCAACAACAACACTATATTTGGCTTCAGTTCAGGCGTGACGAAACGCAAATGCCCCAACATCGCCAAGCCTCGAACGTTGCACGTAATAAATTCTAAGTTTGGTTTTCATAGTTTTGTTAGGTTTTGTTTCGGTGGACATAGTCGCAGTTGAGTACCAAAATAATTGTTCAATCTTTTCGGATTGACAGAAATGCTCTTTGTTCAGGTTGCAGTTTAAAATACGGCTTCTATCCTACTCTTTTGACTTGTAGACGGTTCTTGAATGACTGCAAACTAAATTGACGCTTGCTTATAGTTTTTTTTAGTATCAATTTGGACTTTGAACGAAGCCAATAAGCATTTCTATCTTGCTTTGTTCAATCAAGCATTTTTCGGTTAACAGTTTACCGCATTTCATTGCCTTGTAACAAGTTGATACAATGCGGTTGAGCATTTACCGTAAGGACAAAAGACGAAATATTGTATTGCTTAATGACAATAGAATTTGTGGACAGTATGCACACTAAAGTTACGCTTCAAAGGTTCTGGTAGACGAAACTCGTCTACCTAATAGTTTTACTACGTTCACCAAAAGCAATTATGTAATTGCAGGTATTAGTTCTTAACTTCAACTTTTAAACTTTTTTATGCTTTTGTTCCGGATGGACAGTTTTCTAATCGACTTACGTACTAATTTCCAAATTCAATATACCGCCAAGCATTTGTTGTGACTGA
>DMPB01000142.1:1748-8454 GCA_003456175.1 Chitinophagaceae bacterium
AACTACACAAATGCAAAATCGTTAGCGGTCAGACTCTGAAAAAAACAAGATTATATATGAATAAATGGCAGCATTCATTTTTTTCGATTTTTTTTCTACTTTTTACATATTATGTAAATAGTCAACCATCTTATAAAAAAGAAGTCTTAGAAGATATGATTAGGTTTAACAGAGAGATGAAATCGGATAGACTTATTGTTTCAATAAAAGACACAATAATTACTGATGTAACCTTTCGTGGCAAACCAAATGATAAATTCTTGATTTACTCAATAACGAAGATTTTCTCGGGTATCGCAATCGGGGTTTTGATTGACAAAAAGCTAATCGAAAATCCTGAAGTTTCGGTTGCAACCTTTTTTGAAGAATGGAAAAATGATACGCTAAAGAACAAAATTACAATTCGACACATCCTTCAACATACTTCAGGATTATCATCAACTAATGGTTCCCAAGAGATTTATCCAGAAACCGACTTTGTTCAGTTTGCACTTGAAAGTTCAATAATGACAGAGCCTGGACAAACTTTCTTTTACAATAACAAAGCAATCAACCTCATATCAGGTATTGTAAAGAAAGTAACTGGGCAAAGTCTGGAGTTATTCATTAAAGAAAATGTATTTATACCCTTAGAAATTAATAACTATAAATGGCAGACGGATAAAAAAGGAAATACTTGGGCCATGGATGGACTTTGGTTAACTGCTAATGACTTAATGAAGGTTGGACAAATGTTATGCAATTTTGGTGAGTGGAATAGCAAAAGGATTCTCTCAGAGAGTTGGTGTAAAATGATGTTTCAGATTCCTTTGGTAAACGCTATGAATGGAAAATATGGTTATGCCATGGCGATTCGTTCATTGCCAATACAAGAAAAAATATCTATTACACGTAAAACTATCGACACATTGAATCAACTTGGACTAAAGACTGAACTGGTTCAAAAACTTCAAATGCTTCATAAAAAAGACCATTACAAATATTTAGAGCTTGGATTAACATTAAATCAACTATTTACTACCCGTGAGATGGAAGAAATATCTTCCTTCGCTTCACGCCAAATGATTCCACTTTACACAGTACAAAATGGAAATTTCTATATTAAACATGGTGGTGAGTATGGATTATTGATAACTGCATTTCCAAAACAAAAGAAAGTAGTAGTTCGGTATTTAGGTGAGAAATGGGGACGGAAAAAGAAAGATGACGGAACTGACAATAAATACTTAATAGATGATGAAATTGTCAACTATATGATTGGACTTTGAATTTCAAAAGTAACCCCAACCGCTAACATCGTATTGGTAATAGTGGGCTTGACTGTCGTAAAATGGCGTTTATAATTCTATCTGGCTTTTTTGCAAATTTTGGGCTGACGGATTCCAAATTCCGCCACTAACACAAATGCTGCAACGTTATAGGCAAGCCTAATTGATGGAAAACCCTAAAATAGGTTGATTAAAAATTAAGCAGTTTTAGCAACACTATGGCATACATTAAACAGGCAGACTGCCGAAAAAAAGTATCAAAAAGCCAGCATCGATTTTACAGCAATACATATTGTGGATTTTTAAAAAGTAACAGGGCAATAATTATCAAAAAAGTATTTGCCCGAAACATTAGCAACCGAAATACCGCAAATAAAAAAGTAAACGATATATTATTATTTAAGAAACAATTTAAACCAATTACATTGAAAATTAAAACTATAATTTATGTATTATAATGTATTAACTTTTAAATGTAAAAAAAAAATAATTTACCGAATACTTAAAGATAAAAAAATCAGTTATTATATTTGTTGTATAATTTTAAAAAAAGGAAAAAGATTATTTTGTTGGCAAGCCTATTAGGCACTACTTATCTTACTATGGCTGCAACTGGTACCGACGAAAAAGTAAAGCGTGAAGCGTGCACAAGAACAGTTACTGCTGCAAGTACACTGAAAGTACGTTGTGAAAGTGGTGGTAGTGTTACCGCAACATTCACCGAAGAATGTACTCAAGAGGCTGACAATTGCGAAGAAGCTCAAGTGATTGCTTTTATTTGTGCATCATTAAAAGCGAAGCAGAAGGCTAATGCTAACATATCTAAAGTAGCACAGCTATGCACTGTTGAGGGCGGCGGTGGCAGTACCATACAACCTTAATTTCACCTTAAGGTATGGCTTTAAAAAGGCCATACCTTCAAATTTAATACTATGAAATACATTGCAATTATTTTATTTTTATGCAACATTAAATTGTACGGACAAGCACCTACCTTAGAAGCTACCTACAAGGTATTACAACATGTTGATATCAATATAAATGGAAAAATAGAAAAAACTATTATTTTAGAAAGTACTGGCTTTCTTTACAGAAAGCAAAACAGGTATATATATTTTCAAAAGCCCAACTATTTAGAACAATATCCTACTGGTGCAATTGTAGTACCTATTTCAGCTAACCATACCTACAACTACTTGTTATGTATGGATACCTTACAAAGTATTAACTACACCGCTATGGATAGTTTAATACTACGCCACAGACCAGATTTGGGAGATACTAGAAGTGGAATTTTTAATTTTGTTCAAAAATTTGAACAAAATGTATTTAACTGGATATATCTACCTGAAATAAAAGAAATTCAAGGCTTACGTTGCCAAAAAGCAACCTTAGCTATTAATGGTAGACCTGAATGGGTGGTATGGTTTTGCCCTGACATAGTAATGCAAGCGGGTATAGATAATATTTTAGATTTACCAGGGCTTGTGGTAGAGGGAGAGAATGTTGCCACAAAAAGCAAATACTATCTTCAACATTATACTACTGGAACAGATATCAATGATAGTATTTTTTGGCCCAAAGAGTTTTTGCAACGCTTTGAAAAATTAGGCGACCGTAAACGAACTATTACAGTTTCGCCCAAAACTAAAACACAAAAGCAAATAGAATTATTATCAAACCCGTAATGCATTGATTGTCAGAATTACACTATTGATAGGGCTAATAATATTACTTTTTGATAGTGCCCTATCGCAAAAAAAGAACTTGCTGCTAAAGGGTACAATTACTGCTTACACTGGCGCCGATGTACCAAATTGCTTTGTAAAAATTTTATCTACTAAAAAAAATACAATACTACATTATTTAAACACATCTGATCGTAATAGCTTTAGTATTATTGTATCGGTTCAAAAAACTGATACCTTAACCATCCATGTTAGCAGCCTTGGCTATGCAAAATTCGAACAACTGCTTACCTTCAATAGTAGCTATAAAGATACCTTAGAGCTACGCATTGTACTACAGCCTCAATACAAGCAATTAGATTCAGTAACCGTAAAAGCACCGCCCGTTTGGAAACGAGGTGATACTACTTTCTTTCGTGTAAATGCATTTAAAGAAGGGGGCGAAAAAAAACTAAAGGATATTATCGAAAAAATTCCGGGCTTTGAAATTATTGAATCAGGTCAGTTACTCTATAAAAAGAAACCAGTAGAAAAAATAATGATTGAGGGTGAAGATGTTTTTGCTGATCAAACAAACTTGCTTCTCAATAATTTTCCAGTGCATGTACTCAATAACATACAAGCCATTGAAAACCAAAACAACAACAAATTACTGAAAGGATTATATGGAGATGGAAAAGTATTCTTAAATCTTGGGCTCAATAAAACAAGTATAAAAGCTGCTTTTGGAGATGGTGAATTAGGCATTGGGAGCGGTGAAAGATACACCTTATCACCAGTATTTTTTTCTTTATATAACAAAATTAAAATTGGACTTATTGCTAATTGGAACAATATAGGTAATGGTGTTAGCCTTCAACAAACAAACGAGTTAAAAAAAGAGAATGAAAAAAATACGGAAGGCTGGCTTATGAATAATTATCCATTACAACTCATTAATAACTTTGAAAATAGATGGTACATAAAGAATAATCAAAAAGATAACCGCTTTCAAATAAATACGCCATTATCAAAAAAGGTTATGGCTAAAACAGAAATCAACTTCATTACCGATAGGCAATCGCAAAACAGTTATTATAATTCCATTTTTTATAACACGGCTAATTTTATTGAACGCTCCGATACGAATAATATAAATTATACCCCTCGCATGTTATCGATTCAAAAAAGTATTAAATGGAATATAGATAGCACTAAAGCCCTAGAAGTACAAGGAAATCTCTTTCGCGATGCCTCTAACAGTAATCAAAGTAGTATTTATGGGGGGCTCAACAATGCCAATAGTTTACAAAATAATACCAATAATAACTGGAATAGCATTACCTTACTAACAAGCTTCACACATAGGGTTAGTGGTAACAAAGCAATAGAATGGAGCGTAAACTATAATAAGCAATCTATTGTTCAACAAGCAGTAAGTACTTCGGCCGATTTTCCGGGCATTTTTACCATACCTAATTTTTATACCAATCTTTCTAATATAATCAACAATAAAGTACACCATTTTAAAAGCGATTTGAGAATAAGTACAAAAACTAAGGAAGAAGTCACACAAAAAGGTATTTCGTTCAGTAGTACACTTTTAAACATCAATAGTAACAGCTACTTACAAGATAAAAATGCCACTCAATCTATTTATCAAATAGATAATAATAAAAATACAAATAACTACTATATTGTAAGCCTACAGGCTTTTTACAAAAAAAGTATCCAACTTTTCTTTAAAAATCCTTTTTCGGTGGATGCGGCTGTTGGCTTCAGCAATGCTCGCATCAACAATTCCACAAATGTACGACACATACCCACCCCAACTGTGAATGTGACGATGGAAAATAAACATAAGTACAGCATTTTCGATGGAATGCTAATATTATCATACACTCAAAATCAACTTGCTTCTTTTAACCTAAATGAAGCAAGTTTTTATCCAAGGCAAACCAACACTTACGTAAAAGTAACAAATACGCAAATACCGAATCGAATACTGAATATTACTTATAGCTTGGCATGGGAAGGTAAAAAGAATCTAACGAGTAGTGTGTTGTCAGTAACTTATTATAGTAATCTTACTAGCTCATTATCGCTATTAAACTATAAAGGCTTTCTATTATTTCAAAGAGATAGCATGATACAACTACCCACCAATATGTATTCATGTAATTACCATTACACTATTCCATCAGTTGCACTGAATGCCGTTATTAATGTTGATGCAAGCTATACTTACAAAACAGCATTTTTAGCACAAGGCATCGACAATATTAATATGCGACCTACAAGCTATTCATTTTATTGGATAATGACTAACATTAAGAAAAACTGGAAGAAGAGATACTACGTTCGCCTTGAAAATTCTATTTCAGGTTACACCTTTAATATACCTAACTTTTTAGGGGAAAATACTCCTACTACTACATTTAACTTCTTAGCAAAATTATCGCAGCGGTTTATTCTTTCAAAGACCATGAACCTAGCTTCTAACATATCTTTTTACAACAACAACTTGTTTTCAGATAACCGAGCAGCATTTACCTACATAGATTTAGAATGGAATTATAGATGGAAAGAAAGTCCGTTTCACTTTATTATACGAGCCGAAAACCTAACCAATCAAAACCGTTACTTCAATTCAAACAATAGTATGCTCTTGCAAAGTTTCTATAGCATTCCACTCATCCCAAGAAACATCTTTTCTAGTTTACGCATAACATTCTAAAATATTTCCATGTAAGCATTCATATTTACGTAAGTACACAATATTCTCAAACAAGCCATTCATTGATACACAATGCTTTGGTACCTATTATCAATAAAAAATACCCTATTATTATGCAAAACTTCCGTAACAAAAGAGTATTAGTAATATAACTTATCAAGAAAATGCGTTACTAGCTATAAATTATTTTCTATAAAAATAGTGTTCTATAGCCTTCATTAAGCTTAATTCTTCCAAAATAAGTTCCTTTATTCAGCCTATAAGTATTCACTATAATTGAGTTGGTGCCATTTTCACACTTCTTTACTTGCTCCAATAAAACTCTATCCTGAACATCTACTATGCTTACGGCAAAATTTTCAAATACTTCACTTGTAAAATACAACAAAAAATATCCTTTTGCAGAATTCAGTACCGTGATAAAATATTTGAAATAGCACCCATTTTAACAGTGAAAATTTGTAAATATTTTATTTTCTTTCGCTTACTTGTTGGAGTAAGTCTTACATAATTAATACCACTAAGTAGTACTACTTGATCATTATTAGTTGCTCCTGTATGAAAGGTATACTTAAGATTTACTAGCATACTCTAGCCTGTACCTAGCAGACTACTCGTACTCCAACCTTTCTGACCATTAATTAGGGCAAATTTGAGGTTAGAAAAATTTTTCGATGAAATATATTGTGAAAAACAGCATCCGCCACATAGAAGAAAAACTCAATAAATACTTTTTCATTGTTTCACTACTGATGATTAATGACATGCATGCTAATACATTGTATAACAATAACATCTTATTAGTATGTATTCAAAAAACGAAGCATCTAAAAAGCACCAGAAAACAAAATTTTAAATTTCGAGCTATAAACTCGTTTCTAGAAATATGTGGCTGTTTATAGGGTATTAGCATCAAGTTCGGTTTTGTTACCCTCTTTATGTAATCATTTACGTAAGTAAATCCAAATTTATTTACGTTTAAAAAAGCTATTTTTACTAGCAGCTTATATTTCATTCAGGCCTTCAAACCTTAG
>DMPB01000142.1:8688-13633 GCA_003456175.1 Chitinophagaceae bacterium
GGCCTTCAAACCTTAGTTATGAAAACGAATGTACAAACGATAGATGCCATTCTAACCAACCTACCAGAAGATAGATTAGTACCTTTCAATACCTTACACAATACTATTGTTCAGAATCTTCCTAAGGGTTTTGAAGCTGCTATAAGCTACGGTAATTTGGGTTATGTTGTACCACATACAATATATCCAGCTGGCTATCATTGCAAGCCGACAGAACCGCTACCTTTTGCAAGCATTGCTTCGCAGAAAGGCTCAATCAATTTCTACCACATGGGTATTTATGCAAAGCCAGACTTGTTAGCTTGGTTTGTAAGCGAGTATCCAAAATATTGCAAGCAAAAACTTGACATGGGTAAAAGTTGTATTCGCTTTAAAAAAGTGGATGATATACCTTATGAACTCATCGGTAAGCTCATGCAAAAAATAAGTGTTGAAGAATGGATTAACACCTACGAATCTTTATATAAGAAATAAAACTACAAAAAAGAGCCACTCGAATGAGTGGCTCTTTTACTTATAAATAAGTGCTAGTAACTAGTCAACAATTACTTTCACTGTAGTTGCTTTTGTAGCAGTTTTAACTTCTACAATATACATACCTGGTTGTAAGCCTGGTAAGCTTACAGCTTGTGTAAAGTCACCTTTGGCAACATTCAAATTAGCCTGCGTAACCACTCTACCACCAAAATCGTAAACACGAACAGTAGCTTTACCTTCTACTAACTCAGTAGTTCTGATATTAATGTTATTACCCTTAACAATTGTTGGAAATACTTGAATAGTTGCAGTAGCCGCACGGCCGTTCACTGCTATTACTTGACTAAATTTCACTTCACCCGATTTGCTTACAGATTTAATGCGGTATACATTGCTTGCAGCAATGTTAACATCGTTGAAAGCATAAGAACTACCGTTAACATTGTTAGCAGCAGCAACGAACCCAATATTTCTCCAAGTACTACCTTCTAATTTCTCAACATCAAAACCTTTAGCGTTTAACTCGTTAGTGGTGCTCCATGTTAATGCAACTGTATTACTTTTCAAAGCACCATTAAAAGTAGCAAGGTTAGTAGGTAATGTAGAGGCGCTAATAGCAATACCTTCTACATAGCTTGTAGCAGTGCTAGCATTACCTGGAGATGTCCAAGCAGTAACGTTATTAGCGTTAGGTATTGCATCAAAAATACCATGTCCACTAGAAGCTCCGCCAGTATTTCCAGTAATAATAAATTGAACATCAGCAACTGTAGGAGTACCAGTAATGGCAGCCCTAGGCACTCTCAATTCAATAAAGCCTTCGTCATTCGCATTAAAGGTGCCTTTAACTTCTGTACCAGTTCCATTAGCATTTACATCTGCTCCTGCATAGCCAGTACCATTCCAACGATCCCAACCCGTACCATTCCACTTTTGAAATTGGGCATAATTACTTCCTGCAATATCACCTCTAAATAAATAATCAGGTAAGTTCGTTTGAGCATAAGTAATAGTTCTGCCCCAAGGATCGGTACCATTACCGCCACTTTCAGTATTTACTGCGAAAATAAACTGCATCCAACTAGCGGCCTTGCATTGTGCACCAAAATACACATAGTTAGCATCGTACGTTACGTACATAGCCCTAGCATCTGTGCTTTGCCAACCATTACTAGCACCAACTTGTGTACCAGTACCTTTAGCAGCACCCCAACCTTCTGTGGGACTATACACGCCATCAATTGTAGGACTTTGCGCCATTGTAGCAGATGTTACTGCAAGCAAGCATAGAGTAAAAATTTTTTTCATAAAATCGTCGTTTGTTAAGTAATGTGTTAAAATTACACGTTTTTTGAAAGTAGCATAATTTTTTACATCTTTTTTTAAGAAAATCATCTTCTATTTTACTAAATGGTATCGTTTAGCTGCTAATCGCATTTACAATTATCCAATAAACCGCTTCACCTTACGGTAAATGAGTAAGTATTTCAGAAAAAATAATCAATAAAAATAATGATCTATCAATAACACATTTAAGTTCATATTGATATATTTGATTATTATCAATGAAACGCACCAACAAACATTCCCACAGCTTATTCTATAATCAAGATACTAATGTTATCCAAAGTATAGCTGCTACATATATTGTTGATATTGTAATTACAGTTGTATTACCACTATTAGCGGGCATCCTACTTTATAGCTATAGCCATCATCATTACCTACCCAGTATCATTAGAAATTATATACCAGATGCTTGTTGGGCCTTTGCTTTTATGTCGGTAATATGTATCATATGGCAAAGACACCCGCCAACATATTGGGTAATAATCACTTGTATCAGTGCTGTAAGCTATGAATTAGCTCAATATCTTGCTTTAGTAAGTGGCTATGCAGATGTAATAGATCTCGTAGTATATTCACTAGCATTTGCATACGCATACTACCTCAATGAGGGCTTAAAGAAAAAATACATTCAACCAATTCAAACTCCATCGTATGAACCTTAGAACCCTCGCAAGTATGGTAGCCGTAGTTATTTTCTTTTTTATGGCGGTAAGTAGTGCTCCAAGTAATACTGTAAGATCTAACACATTTGCACTTAGAAAACAGAAGACCTCTAAAGACTCAGCTCATTATATTGAGTTTAACGACGGCACCATTGTTCTGGGCAAAGCAAAACTTGCAAACCAAAAAATTTTATCATATATTTTTTCTAATAAAAAAGAAACAAAATTCAAAATCAATGATAGCATATTCGATGTAAAAGACGTTTATGGCATTTCCTGGAAAGGGTATTTTTACAGTACTTTCGAACGTTATGGTACTATTGTTCGTGTTGCCGGCGGAAGAAAGTTGAGTATTTACTTTTTTGTCAAAGTCAATCACCCCACCACAATATATGCTGGTCCCCCAAAAGCACCAACATATATTACAGAAAAACAATATAATCCTTCTGAATTCATCGTTCTAGCACATACAGAAGATGGAACCCTCAAAAAAATCGACACATTCGACGATTTAAAAGAACTCATGAAAGATTGTCCTTACGCAGTAGCTATTTTGAGCAGAGATGCTAATGAAACTAAGAAAGATATCAGAAAGAACAAGTACTTTCTTAACGATCTTGTAGACATGTATAATAACGGCTGCAAATAACTCACCATCTAAAAATCTGCTCATATCATATGCTTACTACAGTTCACCCAAAATTGCCCATGCGAAACAAGTCATTTACAAAAGCCTTTTATATCGAAAAACTAGGCTTTACAGATATTGGTGCAGCCGATTACCCAGATTATCTGATACTACAAAAAGATACCATCGAAATACATTTTTTCAGTTTTCCCAACCTTAACCCTTCTGAAAACTACGGTCAAGTATGCATCAGAACCACACAAATCGAGGCTTGGTATCAAAGCTGCATTAGCCACAATGTAAAAATTCACCCCAATGGAGCATTGCAAATAAAACCTTGGCAGCAAATTGAGTTTTCCATACTCGATCCCGATAACAACTTACTCACTTTTGGCCAGTCAATCTTCTAGGAGTAATACCTTACGGTAAATAGATAATGTCGCACCATTGCCCACTAGCGTATATAACTAGTGGACAGCTATAATAATCGTATAAATTAGACACTTGCAAACTCCTATCTTTATTGCATGAATATCAAGCTTTTATCAACGATTATTGCCGCTTGTTGCACCATATTCTACACTAGCAATGCTCAAAACAAGCATAAAACAGCACAAACAGTACTACCAGCAGCACATAATATCAGTGCATATCTACCCCTTTTAAAGGGTAAGCGTGTTGGCATTTTTGCCAACCACATTAGTACCATCAACAGTACACACTTGGTAGATACGCTACAACAACTTGGCATTACCATTAGCAAAATATTTGGGCCCGAACACGGGTTTAGAGGCACCGCCGATGCTGGCGAAAAAGTAGCTTCTTATACCGATAAAGCCACCGGCATTCAAGTCATTAGTCTCTATGGCAAAAAAAGAAAGCCTTCCGCCGAAGATGTTGCAGATGTTGATGTATTACTTTTCGATATACAAGATGTTGGTGTTCGATTTTACACGTTCATCAGCAGCCTCGAAGAATTTATAGAAGCTGCATTGAGCTTTCAAAAACCATTGGTTGTTCTCGACCGCCCTAATCCGAACGGTCATTATATCGATGGACCAGTATTAGACACTGCCTACAAAAGCTTCGTAGGCATGCAGCCCGTACCCATTGTATATGGCATGACTATTGGTGAATATGCCCTCATGCTTATTGGCGAAAAATGGATAAAACCAAAGACTTACACCTACACAACCGCTAAAACCGCAACCACAACTACATACGCCATCAGTAGTACAAAACAAACCACCCCGGTAACAGTGGTTCACAACAGCAACTACACCCATCAATCAATATATCATTTACCTGTAAAGCCAAGCCCTAATTTACCTCATGCTACCAGTATTTATTGGTATCCAAGCACTTGCTTGTTCGAGGGCACCGTATTAAGCGAAGGCAGAGGTACAGCGCATCCATTTTGTATCATGGGTCACCCTATGCTACCCAATGCTTGGTATGCATTCACCCCTGTTAGCCGCGATGGTGCTAAAGAACCAAAACTGAAAAACCAGCTTTGCTATGGTTACAACCTGTATGGCCCTGCCGATAGTGTGTACCTTGCGGTAAATGGACAACTGCAACTACGCTACTTACTCGAAAGCTATCAAGCATTTCCTCAGAAAGATAGCTTTTTCTTGCATCCCAAATCTGGCAAACCAACCGATTACTTTTTCAACAAACTGGCAGGCAATAGCACTTTAATGCAACAAATCATCAACGGTACTAGCGAAGCCGATATTAGAAAAAGTTGGCAACCAGCGTTAAATGCATTTAAAACCATACGACGTAAATATTTACTTTATCCTTAGTTTATTTGCAACGTATGCAA
>DMPB01000142.1:13853-14177 GCA_003456175.1 Chitinophagaceae bacterium
AGTTTATTTGCAACGTATGCAAGCATATCCCCGAATTGTTTTTTTAGGAACACCCGATTTTGCAGTTGCAAGTTTAGATGCTTTACTAGCAGCAGGTTTCAACGTAGTTGGTGTAGTTACAGCACCCGATAAGCCCGCTGGCCGTGGCATGCAGTTACAACAAAGCGCTGTAAAGCAATTTGCCGTAAGGCACAATATTCCGGTATTACAGCCAGAAAAGCTAAAAAATCCAGATTTTTTAGCTTCATTAAAAGCCCTCAAGGCCGATGTACAAGTGGTAGTAGCCTTTAGAATGCTCCCCGAAGTGGTGTGGAATATGCCGCC
>DMPB01000142.1:14443-14905 GCA_003456175.1 Chitinophagaceae bacterium
CCACAATACAGAGGTGCGGCACCTATTAACTGGGCCATTATTAATGGCGAAACCACAACAGGTGTTACCACTTTTCAACTGCAATACGCCATAGATACCGGCAATGTACTCTTACGTGCTAGCTTGCCTATTGGCACCGATACCACTGCAGGCGAACTCCACGATGCTATGAAGGTGCTTGGTGCTACCACGTTGGTTCAAACCATGCAAGGCATACTCAACGGTACCATTCAACCGCAACCACAGCATACCCTTGCCGATGAAAGTACGTTAAAACATGCCCCTAAAATATTCACAGAAACTTGTAAGATAAATTGGGAACAAAATGCGATCGCTATTCATAACCTCATTCGCGGGCTTTCTCCTTTTCCCGGGGCTTTTACCACACTACAAGGCAAAACATGTAAAATTTATCGCAGTAAGCCAATCGTAGCAGCGCATCATTTACCGCAAGGTAGCATT
>DMPB01000142.1:15134-16941 GCA_003456175.1 Chitinophagaceae bacterium
CATTTACCGCAAGGTAGCATTGATACCGATGGTAAAACATACTTACGATTTGCATGTACCGATGGCTTTATAGAAGTGCTTGAACTACAGTTAGAAGGCAAGAAAAAACTACCTGTAACAGCATTTTTAGCAGGCTTTAGAATGTAACGCTAAATAACAAAGGCAACTCTATGAGTTGCCTTTGTTGTAATTATAGATGCCTTACGGCAAATGATTAATCGAGTTTGAGTACTGCTAAAAAGGCTTCTTGAGGTACTTCTACGTTACCAATTTGTCGCATACGTTTCTTACCCTCTTTTTGCTTTTCAAGCAACTTACGCTTACGACTAATATCGCCACCATAACATTTGGCAGTTACATCTTTACGCAAGGCACTAATATTCTCACGCGCCACCACTTTAGCACCTATAGCTGCCTGAATAGCAATTTGAAACTGCTGACGTGGTAACAATTCTTTTAATTTTTCACAGAGCTTACGGCCGAAATCTTGCGCTCTGCTACGATGAATCAAAGCACTCAAAGCATCTACCTTATCGCCATTGAGTAAAATATCCATTTTAACAATATCGGCATCGCGGTAGCCAATAGGGTTGTAATCGAAACTTGCATAGCCACGGGTTTGGCTCTTAAGCTTATCGTAAAAGTCGAATACAATTTCGGTAAGTGGCATTTCGAAAATAAGCTCTACACGCGTGGTGGTAAGATAACTTTGGTTGATAAGCATACCACGCTTACCAAGGCATAAAGTCATAATATTACCAATATACTCGGGCAGTGTAATGATTTGCGCTTTAATGAACGGTTCCTCTATTCGCTCGAGTTTGGTTTGGTCGGGCATTTCTGCCGGATTGTTCACAATAATGCGTTCTTCACGAGTGGTATATGCAATAAAGCTTACGTTAGGTACCGTGGTAATTACAGTTTGGTTGAACTCTCTTTCGAGGCGTTCCTGTATAATTTCCATGTGTAGTAAGCCTAAAAAGCCGCATCGAAAACCAAAACCAAGTGCTTGCGATGTTTCAAGTTCGAATGTTAAGCTAGCATCGTTCAACTGAAGTTTCTCCATGCAATCGCGGAGTTCTTCAAACTCATCTGTATTTACTGGGAAAATACCAGCAAATACCATTGGTTTTACTTCTTCGAAACCTTTAATACCTTCGCTACAAGGGTTAGCAACAGTGGTAATGGTATCGCCAACTTTAATTTCTTTTGCATTTTTAATGCCGGTAACAATATAACCTACATCACCTGTATTAACCTCGCCTCTGGGGTCTAATCCTAATTTTAAAATACCCACTTCCATGGCCTCGTATTCGGCACCAGTATTGAAAAATCGGATTTTCTCTCCCTTTTTAATCTTTCCACTAATTACTTTGAAGTATACAATAATACCACGATAGCTATTAAATACACTATCGAATATAAGGGCTTGCAAAGGGGCATCCGTTTCGCCAACAGGCGGTGGAATACGCTCAATGATAGCTTGTAGTATTTCTTCTATACCTATACCGGCTCGGCCGCTAGCGAGTAGAATATCATCTTCTTTACAGCCAATTAAATCGATAATTTGATCTTTCACCTCAGGTATCATGGCACCTTCGGCATCAATTTTATTGATTACCGGTATGATTTCAAGATCGTTATCAATAGCCAAATACAGGTTACTGATAGTTTGAGCTTGAATTCCCTGGCTAGCATCTACCAGCAACAAAGCACCTTCACAAGCAGCTAAGGCACGGCTTACTTCGTAGCTAAAATCTACGTGTCCGGGAGTATCAATAAGGTTCAAAACATATTTCTCACCTTT
>DMPB01000142.1:17124-20248 GCA_003456175.1 Chitinophagaceae bacterium
TCGTAGCTAAAATCAACGTGGCCTGGTGTGTCAATTAAATTCAGGGTGTAAATACCATGCAAGTCGGTGCGTGAACCAGTGTACTTGTATTGTATCTGAATAGCATGACTTTTGATGGTAATACCCTTCTCACGTTCAAGGTCCATGTCGTCGAGTACCTGATCCATCATGTCGCGGTCGCCAATAGTTTTGGTATGTTCTAATAGGCGATCTGCTAAGGTACTTTTACCATGATCAATGTGGGCGATAATACAGAAGTTACGTAAATGCTTCATGATTGCTATACTCTCAAAAAATTTTATCCCAACACGACTATACGTTTTGGGCGGCTGCAAAGATAACCGTACAAATGGCAGTTCGTTCATTTGTGGTATTACTTTTACCCGTAAGGGCAACTTTCATTCACCGAGCAAATGCTTTTTTTAGATTAAATACCCAATTTCAATGGTTGGTTACAATTAGTTTTGCCGCCAAAAGCAACGATTTTATGCAACTAGAACAATTGATACAAGAAGCATTTGCCAACCGTAGTTTATTGGCAGAAAACCGTTACGAAGAGGCTGTAAGGGCTGTAATTGAAGCGGTAGACAAAGGCCAATTACGTACGGCCGAACCAACCAACGATGGCTGGAAGGTGAATGAGTGGGTAAAGCAGGCTATTCTTATGTATTTCGGTATTCAAAAAATGCAAACTTGGGAGGTAGCACCTTTTGAATTCTACGATAAAATGTTGTTGAAAAAAGATTATGCTAGCTTAGGAGTACGTGCTGTGCCGCATGCAGTTGCTCGCTACGGTGCTTATTTGGCTAAAAATGTAGTACTCATGCCCAGCTATGTAAATATTGGTGCTTATGTAGATGAAGGTACCATGGTAGATACTTGGGCAACGGTTGGTAGTTGTGCACAAATTGGTAAAGGCGTGCACTTGAGTGGTGGTGTAGGTATTGGTGGTGTTCTTGAACCATTACAGGCCAGCCCCGTAATTATTGAAGATGGCTGCTTTTTAGGGAGCCGCAGCATAGTAGTAGAGGGTGTTATTGTTGAAAAAGAAGCAGTATTGGGTGCCAATGTGGTATTAACGCAAAGCACTAAAATTATTGATGTAAGTGGTAGCGAACCTATTGAAATGAAGGGCCGTGTACCAGCACGTAGCGTGGTAATTCCGGGTACATATCAAAAGGAATTTCCGGCGGGTAGCTATGGTGTGAATTGTGCCTTGATTATTGGTAAGCGTAAGGCTAGCACCGATTTAAAAACGAGTTTAAACGATGCCTTAAGAGATTTCAATGTAGCTATTTAGAATAAAGTTGTTTTACCTTACGGTAAATGTTTAACTTAAAAAAGGGATGGGGCTGCGAAGCAGCCCCATCCCTTTTTTAATGATGTATACATCTACATTTACCGCAAGGTTATATCACAAAACCGTCGGGTAATACAGCTCCTTTTTTAACCACTACAATACCATCTTTAACGGTGTACAGTGGTGTATCTGTTTTTTCTAAATGAGGGCCGCCATTAATGCGAACATCGTTGCCGATACGTGCATTTTTATCGATGATAGCATTACGAATGTAGCAACGTTCGCCAATACCAATTTTAGGAATACCACGTTCGTGATTTTCTTTCATTTGTTCCAACGTTTCGTAATAATCGTTACCCATAATGTAGCTGGCTACAACAGTGGTACCATGACCAATTCTGCTTCGAATACCTACTACTGAGGCTTCTACCCGACTTGCTAAAATAATAGAACCATCGGCTATGATTGTTTTCTCTAAGGTTGTTCCGCTTATTTTGGCTGGCGGTAACATACGAGCTCTGGTGAATACCGTTTTGCCGTTATCGAACAAATTGAACGGTGGAATATCATCGGTTAGTGCAAGGTTAGCTTCGTAGAATGAATAGATATTTCCGATGTCTGTCCAATAACCATCGTATTGATAACTGATAACGGTATGGTTATGAATGCTATTCGGAATAATTTCTTTACCAAAATCGGTTGCATTCGGATAGGCATTGTTCAACAAATCAATTAACACTTGCTTATTGAAAATATAGATACCCATGCTGGCCAAATAAATACGGCCTTGCTGTTGCATCAATGTGCCTGTATCGCTTACCCACTCAGGCAGTAATTCTGGCTTAGGTTTTTCTATAAAACTGGTGATTAAACTTTGCTCATCGCTTTTTAAGATACCAAACTCTGGAGCCTCTCTATCGCCTACAGGAATGGTAGCAATTGATATGTGAGCCCCTTTTTCGATATGGTTATTGAGCATTTCTGCAAAGTCCATTTGATACAACTGATCGCCACTTAAAATGAGAATGTAATCGTTCTCAATATTGTTAATATGGCGGATACATTGGCGAACCGCATCGGCAGTGCCTTGGTACCATCCTGGATTGTCTGGTGTTTGTTCTGCTGCAAGAATATCTACAAATCCAGTACTGAATAAGCTGAACTGATAGGTATTCTTGATATGCTTATTTAATGAAGCACTATTAAACTGCGTAAGTACAAACATTCTGTTGATACCGCTATTAATACAGTTACTAATAGGTATGTCTACCAAACGGTACTTACCTGCAATAGGTACTGCGGGCTTACTACGACTTGCAGTGAGCGGATACAAACGGGTACCTGCACCTCCACCCAAAATGAGTGCTAAAACTGATTTTGATATGTTCATTTGTGTTAACATTTTTTGCTATGCTCTAAATATAAAGAGGGTATTTGATACTACGTAATAGATACTTTAAAAAACTAGAAAGCCCCCACTTTTTGATACACTTCTATGTATTGCTGTACCGAACTTTCCCAGCTATGATCTATCTGCATCATGTGTTGGCGCATCCAATTCAGTTGTGTGGTATCGTTGAATACTTCAATGGCTCTATCAATCGCTTGTCCAACATCTTGTGCGGTGGCTTGATTGAAACGAATACCCCAGCCTTGCCAATCGCCCATATCGGTAACAGTATCTCTTAAGCCTCCGGTATTACGCACCATAGCTACAGTACCGTATTTCATGGCATACATTTGATTGAGACCACATGGCTCTACCCTGCTTGGCATCAATAGAAAATCGGCTCCTGCATACATGAGGTGACTTAATGCTTCGTT
>DMPB01000142.1:20494-25451 GCA_003456175.1 Chitinophagaceae bacterium
GACTTAATGCTTCGTTGTATCCAATAAAGGCGTTGTATTTGCCTGTAAAGGCCGAAGCCATTCCTCTGAATCGATCTTCTAAAGACGGATCTCCGCTACCTAATATTAAAAAGCTTGCTTTGTTGGGATGACGATACATAGCCGATAAAATGGCATCAGGCAATACATCGGCTGCTTTTTCACCTACTAACCGCCCTATGAAAACAAATAATGGCAAATCTGGCTGTAAGCCAAAACGTTCACACAAAGCTGCTTTATTAGCTGCTTTGCCTTCGGCTACAGTACTTGCATCATAATTTACCGTAAGGTAGTTATCTGTGGCAGGATCCCAAACATCTGCATCTATACCGTTAAGAATACCATAGCACTTACCCTTTTCGTACTCGAAAAGTGCTTCTAGCCCATTGGCTTGTTGACGCAACTCTTCGAGATAGCTCCAACTAACAGTAGTAACAGCCCAACTGCATTTAATAGCGGAGGCCAAAGGATTAATAGTGCCTGCCCATTCTAGTAGGCCTGCCTTCCACGTATCGTAAGCGGGTATGTAAGTGCTTTTATCCCAACCCATCCAACCTTGATATTGAGCATTGTGAATGGTAACAATGGAGGGTACTTGTGCTAATTTTGCAAATGCAAAACTGTACTTCATCATAAATGGAATTAAACCGGTATGATGATCGTGACAGTGAATAACGCTAGGCAAATGCTCCCATTGATTTACCCAATGGAGTACTGCAATTTGAAAGGCCGTGAAACGTTCCGTATCATCGTTATATCCATAAATTTTTTCGCGGTCTGTAAGGCCGTTAATATCTACTAAATACAGATCAAAACCGAGCTTGTTAGTTTGCTCTTTAATGATGGTGTAATCGAAAAATAAGTTACCCATGTTGGCACTGCCTTTAGCATCGACCACCCACTCATTGTTATACAAAAACTGGGTACGATACATGGGCATTACAACTTTAGCTACATGCCCTAATGCATTTTGATATTTGGGGAGTGCACCTACAACATCGCCCAAGCCTCCGGCTTTGGCCATAGGATAGCATTCGGCACTTACGTGTAAAATTTCCATCGCAAAAAAATAAGCGGTTAATAGGCTTACAAATTAGCGTTATAGCCGATTGCTTGTATATTTTCTAAAAAAATTTTCTTTCAGGTGAATATCCTTTTATTTTAGAAGCCTTTAAAGCACATTAACAACCTCTTGCCTTATGCATGCACAACCGCAAATGCAAAGAACTAAAACTTCTGCATTCTTAACCTTGGTATCGGTCTTCTTCTTTTGGGGATTCGTTGCCGCTTCTAACGACATTCTGATTCCGGTATTTAAAGAAAAACTTCATTTAGAACAATGGCAAAGCCAAATGATTTCGTTTTGTTTTTACGTGGCTTACACTATTGGTGCTATCATTTATACCATTGGATCTAAAATAACTAAAGGCGATTTGTTGAATAGTATTGGCTACAAAAACGGGATAGCACTTGGCTTAACCATATCTGCGGCCGGTACACTATTATTTTATCCTGCGGCTAACAATGCATCTTTTCCATTGATGTTAACTGGCTTATTTATTGTTGGCTTAGGATTTAGCTTACAACAAACTGCTGCCAACCCACTTGCTATTGTTATTGGCGATCCAAAAACAGGTGCACAACGATTGAGTATGACAGGTGGTGTTAACAATTTTGGTACCACCATAGGACCACTTATTGTTAGTTATGCCATTTTCGGAGACCTAGATGGTAGTGCCGCAGTAGCCAGTATTGAAAGTGTTAAAACACCTTACTTGGTATTAGGAGTTGCATTTTTGTTAGCAGCTATATTGTTTAAATTTTCATCATTACCAAACAAAATTCCAACCGTAAGTGAAACCTCTGAATCGAGTAGTTCTGGAGGGAGAAAATCGGCTTTATCGTATCCGCAGTTATGGTTGGGTATGATTGGCATATTTGTATATGTTGGTGTCGAAGTAAGCACTGCCAGTAACATGCCCGACTTTATGAAACAACATTTAACAGGAGCCAATGGAGAGCCATTTCCTACCGAGAAAATAGCACCTTTCGTATCGCTGTATTGGGCTAGTTTAATGATTGGCCGTTGGACTGGAGCTGTTGGTGCATTTGGTGTTGAAGGACTCACGAAAAAAGTTTTGAACTTCTTAATGCCCTACATCGCATTCAGCGTTTTCTTATTAGTTAACTTGATTGCAAAACATGAGGTTAGTCAGTTTTACATCTACAGCCTAGTAATCATCGTAATGATTATTGGCGATTTATTAAGCAAAGGCAACCCTGCTCGCCAGCTTTTAATTTTCTCATTAATGGGTATCACAGCGCTAGTTATTGGTATGCTTAGTAGCGGCATGGTAAGTGTTTTTGCATTTGCAAGCGTTGGACTTTTCTGTAGTACATTATGGCCTTGTATTTTCACACTTGCTGTAAGTGGTCTAGGTAAGCATACGAATGAAGGCAGTGGCTACCTTATTATGATGATTATGGGTGGTGGAATTATAAGCGTATTACAAGGGATTCTTGCAGACAGTTTCCTTGGCATTCAGTATAGCTTTATTGCAGGTGTAGCTTGCTTTGCTTACCTAGCGTTCTATGCTATCAGATCGAAAAAAATATTACAAGCACAAGGCATTGATTTCGATTCTGTTACAACAACAGGCGCAGGTCATTAATTCATTTCTTTAAATTATAAACCATGGATACGCTAGTTATAGGAATTGATATTGGTGGTACAGGCACCAAATTCGGTATTGTAGATCGTAATGGCAATGTGCTTTTTAGCAGTGAAATGAGCACACGTGGATATGATGAAGTTGCCGACTACATTGAAACATTATACAACAACTTGCTACCTTTTATTGAGCAGATTGGTGGAAAAGGACGAATTAAAGGAATTGGTGTAGGTGCTCCTAATGGCAACTATTATACTGGCACCGTTGAGTACGCTCCTAACCTACCTTGGAAAGGTATCATTCCACTTGCCAAAATGATGCAAGATAAGTTTGGCTTACCCGTAGTACTCACGAACGATGCTAACGCCGCTGCCATTGGCGAAATGACTTACGGCTGTGCGAAAGGAATGCAAGATTTCATTATGATTACACTTGGAACTGGTGTAGGCAGTGGTATTGTTGCCAATGGTAAGCTTATTTATGGACACGATGGGTTCGCAGGCGAACTTGGTCATACTGTTACTATCCCCGATGGTCGTTATCACCCTGGTACAGGCAAGAAAGGGTCTTTAGAAAGTTACGCTTCGGCAACGGGCGTTAAGTACACCGCTATCGAGTTTTTAGATAGAGATGATACCCCTAGCTTGTTAAGAGATATTCCTCGTGAGCAACTTGATTCTAAGGCTGTATTTGATGCTGCTATGCAAGGCGATGCTTTGGCGAAAGAAGTATTTGAATTCACGGGCAAGGTATTGGGTATGGCACTTGCGAATGCAGTAATGTTTAGCAGTCCCGAAGCTATCGTACTTTTTGGCGGCCTTACTAAAGCAGGCGAGCTTATTCTGAAGCCAACAAAAGAACATATGGAAGCCAACCTTATTCAAATATTCCAAAACAAGGTTAAGATATTAGTAAGCCACCTTAAAGAAAGCGATGCTGCTATTCTTGGTGCTAGTGCCTTAGCTTGGGAATTGCAATAAATAATATGGCGCAACCTTATTTACCGTAAGGTACAAACCTTTTAAAGCTTCGCTTCGGCGAAGCTTTTTTTGTGCGAACCAATTACAAGCCATTTTTTTGCCACATGAATCAGCCATTAACAGCTATAATTTTAGCAGGTGGTTTAGGTACGCGTCTGCGTAGTGCAGTACCTAATCTTCCAAAGTGCATGGCGCCTGTAGCGGGCAAGCCCTTTATTACCCATGTAGTTAAGTATTTGCAATCGCAAGGCGTAGAGCATTTTATTTTTTCGCTGGGTTACTTGCACCATGCTTTTGAAGATGCCTTACGGCAAATGCTGCCGCAGCAACAGTACACCGTAGTTATAGAAGATGAACCGCTTGGTACAGGTGGTGCTATACAACTTGCTTGTAAGCATACCCGCTCAAAACACGTACTTATTACCAATGGCGATACGCTTTTTAAAGCTAACATTAGTAAGCTTATAGAAATGCACCAACAACATAATGCCACTATTACATTAGCATTAAAACCAATGCATCAATTCGATCGATATGGTGTGGTGGCTATCAACGAACAGCATAGAATTACCGCATTTCAAGAGAAGCAATGGTACGATGAAGGGCTTATTAACGGGGGTATTTATTACCTTACGGTAAATGCATTACTAGACTTAAAACTGCCAGAAAAATTTTCGTTCGAAAAAGATTTTTTAGAGACTTATTATCAACAATTAGATATGTACGGTTGTAAGCAGGATGCTTATTTTATTGACATTGGCATACCTTCAGATTTTGAACGAGCACAACAAGAACTAGCATAATACAAATACATGTTACACTTAAGCGACATAGACACTTCGTGGACTTTATTTTTAGATAGAGATGGCGTTATTAACCATGAAAAAAAGAACGATTACATTAGAAACGTAGCCGAATTTCAGTTATACGATGGTGTACTAGAAGCGATTGCAAAACTTTCAAACTATTTCAAATACATCATCATAGTTACCAATCAAAAAGGTATCGGCAAAGGTTTGATGACGCATGAAGATCTAGCAACTATTCACCAAAAGCTATGTGCAGATGTACAAGAGGCCGGCGGTAAAATTGATGCTGTATATTATTGTCCTGACCTTGCAGACGACAGTATCAACAGAAAACCACAGCCAGGTATGGCACATCAAGCTGTGGCAGCCTTTCCAGATATAGACTTGCGTAAATCCCTCATGGTTGGTAACAAGCTAAGCGATATGCGATTTGGCAGGCATGCAGGCATGCACACAGCTTTTGTAGCTACCACCAACC
>DMPB01000142.1:25708-26572 GCA_003456175.1 Chitinophagaceae bacterium
ACACGAAGCTATAGATATTAGGTACCATCACTTACCCGCACTAGCTGTTGCAATATGCGAAGCACTAGAACGTTAAAGTATTGTTGATACCAATAGCAACTAGTACTTTTAAAACTTAAACCTTAGAATGCGTTCAATACTTTCTTTTATCACTTGTTTTTTCATTTACGTAAGTGGTTATGCACAACCATCGTTACTTACCGAAAACAATGAAACAAGGCTATTGCAAATTGAAGACACGTTAAAAGATTTAAGTCGTGAGATGATTAACAATCCACTCACGGTATTGCGTATTAAAAACGATAGTGCTTTTGTAAGAACCTTGGTTAGGGCGCTGCGTGTACCACATAGTTTTTATTTCCCTTTCGATTCTGTAGAAACGGTAAGCAAGTTGTATGCACCAGATAGTGCTTTTAGAATATTCACATGGCAGTTCGAACGCGACTCTAATTATTTCAGGCAACGTGGCGCTATTCAAATGCGTACAAAAGATGGCAGCTTGCAATTGTATCCGTTGATAGACATTAGTGATTTTACGACCAAACCAACCGATAGTGTTCGTTCTGGCAATCAATGGATTGGTGCTATTTACTACAACATAACCGTTCACGAATACAATGGAAAAAAGTACTACACGCTTTTCGGATTTGATGATTACAGCAATTTAGCAGTACGAAAATGGATTGATGTTTTAACCTTCGATGAACAAGGAAAACCACAATTTGGAGCACCTATTTTTAAATACAAACCAGATAGCTCTAAGCCAGCACAGCCAGCCTATAGATTTGTACTTGAGTATAAAAAAGATGGCAGGGCGAAGTTGAATTACGATAAAGATTTAAAGCTCATTATTTTTGATCATGG
>DMPB01000142.1:26827-32624 GCA_003456175.1 Chitinophagaceae bacterium
GTGAAACAAACGACCCATCGAAAAAATTCACACTTATACCCGATGGTGATTATGAAGCATTTCGTTGGCAAAATGGTGCATGGGTACACATACCTAAACTATTTAATGAAGCCGCTGATATGAGAGGTATAGATCCGCTACTTGGCAATGCTCCTAAAGATGCAACTATTAGAGATGCTAGCGGTAAAATTGATGAACAAAAACTGATGGAACAATCGCTACAAAATGCTGCAAAAGCAAAACAGGCAGCCGAAGCAGAACAAAAACAAAAAGAAGAAGCTGCTAAAAAAAGAAAAGCGAAACTTGACAAAGCGAAGAAAAACTAAAGCAAAATAGTAACACTACTAAATGTATGGGGTCGGCTGCTTCGCAGCCGACCCCATCTTAATCATTGTAACAGCACATCAACACTATTGCACAGTCCACCCAAACTTTTGTTGTAACTGTTTCCATTGTTTTTGCACCTGTTTCAATTGTTGTTGCTGTTGCTTGATAAAACTATTATCGGCCAACTTACCAACAACGGCTTCCATTTCTGCAACATTCGCGTACATCATTTGCCGAAAGGCGTTCGTATGATCTTTTTCACGACTCTTATAAATAGCCTGTGTTAGTGTAGCTTTAATGGCAACTACTTCTTGCAAAAATGCTTGTAACCACTCTGTATTTATGCCTGTTGGTTTTATGCCTGTACTTTCAAAATAACAGGCCATGGCATGCTCCCATTTTTTGTTAGCATAGGTGTTTCCTTGGGCTACGTACCAGTCGTGTACAGCCGACCAACTTTTTATTTTATCATCTTTAATAAGCTTGCGCAACAACATCACATCGCTAGATGGTATCAGCTGCCCGCCAATATTATCCCACATCACACGCTTGGTATTCGTTGGAATTTGCTTGATAAAGTCGCCAGTTCGTTTTCCCTCGAATTGTTGTAACGCTTCGAACACCAAATTACCTGCATACAATACCACCATCTGCTTGAAAATACGATACGAGGCTACTACTTTCAATAGCACCACAGGCCGCTTACTATTTTCTGTATTGGGCACCGTAACTGTTAGGGTATCTACAATTTCAGGAGACTGCGTAAGTAATTTCTTGCCAAGCTTTTGTAACTCTTTATCAGATTTTTCGGTGCCTTTACCTTGCGGTAAAAGATAAGCTGCACCTATACAACGTTCCATTAAAGCAATAGCATCCATTACTTCTTGCATGGTATCGGGGGCTAGGTAATCGTATTCAAGTAACTGAATTTTTTCGCTACGCTTATCTCTATCTACGTACTTCCAACTATTACGAGCCAATGCATACATGTTGTACATAAACCAAAATGCAGGCATAATGGTAAGTCTGTCGTTAGTTACATCGTTACTTACCAACGAGAAGGGAATAGTAATATTTAACTCTGCCGGATAATCGCCTTTTGCTAAAATGGTATAACAAGCAAATTTGCTATTGTGCTTTAAGCTTACACACAAGCCAGGCCAAAAACCTCTGCCTGCAGTTATTTCACCATCGGCACTACGACTGTTATGGTTGCTACCTATGGTGGCACCTGCAGCCATATTACTTTGTCCCATAATAGTGGCAGCCGTTAAGAAACTATTGTTATGATGTTGCTCGTGTGCCGGATAAATGAGTGCATTTAATACCTCGCAACAGCTAATGGTACTATTGTTACCCAAGTAACTGTTAATAAGTCGGGCACCATATTTTAAACTACTATGACTTGCCATTACAAAGCGTACAGCTTTAACACCATAGAAAGCTCTACACCCTTCGTGCATTATCCCATTCACCATTTCACAGCCCTCACCTATTTGCGTTTTAGCATGTGGCGCCGATTCAATGGTTAAATTTTTTAATTTATTAGCTCCTTTAATATAGGCATCGCTACCAATCCATACATCTTTAATGATATGGCAATTTTTAATAACAGTTCTGGCACCTATTTTTCCGTAGTAACCTCTACGCTTATCCCACATGTTATCGGTGAATGCGATGAACTTTTGCAGTAATGCATCATCATCTCTATACTTACTCCATAGGTAAGCGTCGCCAGCAAGCATGCCACTAAATGGTAAAACGCTCCTACCACCATTTTCATTGGCAAGTTCCATCCAAACACGTACATCTTCACTTTCGCCAGCTTTTAGAATACCATTACCAAACTTCGCATGGTTACTATTTGCCAACTCATTAATGTTCACTAAAATAACCTCGTTACCAATGATATAATGACTTAAATAACGTACGTTATCAATTACTACATTATCACCAATATCACAGCTTATGATAGTGCTATTGTATAAACCAACAGGCACTTTTAAATCGCTAAATTCAAGGCAGTAAGGCTCTAACTTGCCAATACGTACCAGCCCAAAAAACTTACAATTCCGAATTAAATCGGCTGTAAAGGCACTAGTTACTAAGATATTATTCCAATTATCACTTGTGTTTCTGTTGCGAACTAAAGTTTCAATTTCGCTAGCAGTTAAATTTCTGAAATCAGATGCTGCAGTTTTATTCTGTTTAAAACGAAACACATATTCGTTTTCGCCTTGCGGCAAATGCTCACCTGTTATGAAATGATAACCTAAGTTTTCAAGAGATGTTTTCTTAATTACATTCATGTTAGTTCGGGTTCATGTAATGAAATACAAAAGGATAAAAAAAGGCAAGAAATGTAACATGCTACTACACTCCTTGCCATTATATGATATCGTATTACTACTTATTCAACGGTAACACTCTTAGCCAAATTTCTAGGTTTATCAACATCTAACCCCTTTGCAATACCTACGTAATAGCTTAATAACTGTAATGGAATTGTACTTAACAGAGGTGCCACAATTTCATCGGCAGGTGGCAATACAATTACATCATTGCTTAAAGTCGGACTAACCGTATCGCCTTCTGTAATAATGGAAATTACCATGCCTTTACGGGCTTTAATTTCTTGCATATTACTCACTACCTTTTCGTGATAGCTATCTTTTGTAGCAACAAAAACTACCGGAAGCGTTTCATCTACCAAAGCAATGGGGCCGTGCTTCATTTCTGCAGCAGGGTAACCTTCTGCATGTATGTAAGAAATTTCTTTCAACTTTAATGCGCCTTCTAATGCAATTGGGAAGTTATAACCTCTACCTAGGAATAAAAAGTCAGTAGCGTCTTTATATTTCTCAGCAATTGCTTTTATTTGATCATCGAGTTCCAAAACGGCTTTCACCTTATCTGGTATTGAAGCAAGTTCTTTACACAAGTCTAAATAACGCTCTTTCGATAAGGTACCTTTTTCGTAGCCGAGCTTCATGGCAATCATAATGAGAACAGCCAACTGACCTGTAAATGCTTTAGTACTAGCAACACCAATTTCAGGACCAGCATGCGTATATGCACCTGCGTGTGAAGCACGTGATATACTACTACCTACCACATTCACAATACCTAAAATAATAGCACCCTTTTCTTTAGCATTTTCAATAGCTACTAATGTATCGGCAGTTTCGCCACTTTGCGAAATAGCAATAATTACATCACCCTTATTTATGATTGGGTTTCTATATCTGAATTCACTTGCATATTCTACCTCTACAGGTATGCGGCATAGTTCTTCAATAACATATTCTGCTACCAAGCCCGCATGCCAGCTAGTGCCACATGCAAGAATAATTATACGAGGTGCATGCATAATTTGCTCGGCGTACTGACTAATACCACTCATAGTAATAGTGCCAGCATCGGCATCTAACCTACCACGTAAGCAATCATAAATAGTTTGAGGCTGCTCAAAAATTTCCTTCAGCATAAAATGGTCGTAACCACCTTTTTCAATAGCAGCCAACTCTAAATCTAACTTTTGTACAAAAGGTGTTTGCTTTTCGTTACCCAAGTTTTTGAGAATTAACTCATCAGGTCTTACAATAGCAATCTCATAATCATTTACATACACTACCTCTTTCGTGTACTCAATGATAGGGCTAGCATCACTTGCTAAAAAATGTTCTCCCTTTCCTATACCAATAACTAAAGGACTTCCCTTTCTAGCTGCAATAATTGTTTCAGGATCATCTTTATGAATTAATAGAATGCAATATGCACCTACTACTCTTCTAAGTGCTATGCGAACCGCTTCTTCTAAGCTACCCTCCGTTTCTTTATAAATATCGTCGATGAAATTTAAAAGCACCTCCGTATCTGTATCACTATGAAAAACATATCCTTTCTTGAGTAATTCAGCTTTAAGCTGTGCATAGTTTTCAATGATACCATTATGAATCATAGCAATCTCACCACTATTGCTTAAATGCGGATGTGCATTTCTATCACTTGGCTCACCATGGGTTGCCCAACGCGTATGGCCGATACCAATAGAACCGCCTAAATCTTTACCAACGGTGTATTCTTCCATATCGGCTACCTTGCCCTTCTTTTTGTATACGTTTAAGGTACCATTGGTAACTAATGCTACACCTGCGCTATCGTAGCCTCTATATTCGAGTCTTTTAAGTCCTTTAACTACTACGGGGTATGCCTGTCTATGACCTGTGTATCCTACAATTCCACACATAAGATTTAATCGATTGGTTGTTTAAGTCGCAATATCTTCATTTTTATCCCATATTGCAAACACCAGTTTACAAAACCATCTTCTGAAATCCATGCACAGCAATGCTTTGAGCGAAATACAACTTGAAACCAATAGCGTTTTATTGCGGCCTTTACAGGCAAATGACAACCAGTATTTGCAGCATTACGCAACTGATTCACCTGAAATTTTCACCTATCTACTAGCGCAACCCAACACCGCAGAAGCGATGAAAAGCCACGTAGAACAAGCCGTTACGTCTACCCAAAGTGGCAACAGCATCGCCTTTATAGTATATCATAAAACAACGCAAGAATACGCAGGCTGCACACGCTTGTACGACATTGATTTTGAACACAAAAATTTACAAATTGGTTACACCTGGTATGGAAAAAAATTTTGGGGAACAGGCATTAACAAGCACTGTAAATACTTGTTGCTGCATCATGCTTTTGAAACCATGCAGTTTGAAAGAGTTGGTTTTAGAGCCGATGCAAGAAACGAACGCAGTATTGCTGCAATCAAAAGTTTGGGCTGCCAAGTAGAAGGGGTCCTTCGCAGCCATATGTATTTACCGCAAGGTGGGCGTCGTGATAGTATTTTGTTAAGTATGCTTAAACATGAATGGTTTAGCCATTGCAAGACCAACTTACTGGCACAAATACATGCCAAGCAATCAACTTTTTAGCACGATATACGTTGTATTTGTTGATATATTTACCCCTATCACCAAATCATACTTGCACAAAACACTGTACATGAACAAATTAATAGGTCTAATGGCCATGGTAGTACTCTTAGGTTGTAAGAGTACGCCAAGCAATGTTCCGGTAATTGGTTTTGTTGATGCTTTTGAAGACAATACAATAGCTCAAGCCAAAAAAGGTTTTTTCGATGCCTTAGCACAAAAAGGTTACAGCGAAAGTAAAGGCAACATAAAAGTAATTTATCGCAATGCACAAGGCAGTATTCCTACACTTACGCAAATTGTAAAATACATGCAAAGCGAGCAAGTAACATTATTGGCTACCTGCCCTTCGCTAAGTACAGTTACAGCTGTTCAAAGCAAAACGAAAATTCCTATTTTTATGATGGTGGCCCCTATGCCCAACCTAATGAAAATTACCGATGCCAATGGTAAAGCCCCAGCCAACCTATTTGGTGTAGGCGAAAATCTAGCTTATATCGATACCTCTTTTTTGC
>DMPB01000142.1:32868-35522 GCA_003456175.1 Chitinophagaceae bacterium
ACTTTTTTGCTCATACCAACCCTGCTACAAAAGCCGCAACTCACAGTGGGTATGATCTTCAACCAGAGCGAACCTCAAAGCGTAGAAGCTATAGAACGCATCAAAAGCCTCGCAGCTAACAACAATATTAATCTTGTGTACCTTCCGGTAAATACAAGTGCCGACGTACAATTAGTAACCCAATCGTTATTGAACAAAAAAATAGATGCTTTTTTTGCCAATCCCGACAATACTGTTTTTGCTTCATTTGAAACCATTGCAAAAGCATGTAATCAGGCCAAAGTGCCCATTTTCACAAGCGAAGCTGGTTTGGTAAGTCGTGGTGCAGTAGCAGCCTTTGGTGCCGATATTTACGATTGGGGTTTTCAAAGTGGCGAGCAAGCTGCCGATTTCCTTGCTAAAGGCAATACCAACGGCTTAACCTATACCATTGTTAAAACAAGAAAGCGTGTGTATAATGCTACTGTAGCAGCCACATTTGGCTTAAAAGTACCCGCCACATTTCAAGCAATTCAGTAATGTTTTACATCACCGCGGTTATGTTGGGAACATGCCTTGCCTTAATGGCATTAGGTATTTTTCTCACCATGAAAATTTTTAAAATCCCCGATATTACTACTGATGGTAGTTACACACTAGGTGCTGTTGTTTCGGCCATTTTGCTCACAAAAGGTTACAATAGTTTGGCGGTGCTACCTATCGTAATTATTAGCGGTGCTTTAGCGGGTATTGCCACAGGCTTAGTACACACCCGACTAAAAATTGATGCCTTGCTGGCGGGCATTTTAGTAATGACAGCGCTCTATTCTATTAATCTTACTATGCTTGGCAGAAGTAATGTGCCATTGTTAGCGGTGGCCAATATCTTTCAGCAAGTAGCAATGTTCGGCAATAGCAACATTAACGAGTTAGTTATTGCAGGCGTACTACTCATTATTGTAGTTGCTATACTCGTTTATGTATTGCATACCGACTTTGGTATTGCCATGCGAGCCACAGGTGATAGTAGCACCATGACAACAGCACTTGGCATCAACAACAACACCATGAAAACCATTGGCTTCGCCATAGGTAATGCACTAACAGCAACAAGTGGTTTTTTAGTGGCTCAGTACCAAGCTTTCACAGACATTAATATGGGTATTGGTATTGTTATCACAGGTTTGGGTGCTGTGCTCATTGGCGATGCGTTACAACAGTTATTCAAACTACGCTCTATTACATCACAAATAATAATGGTAATTGTGGGCAGCGTGGTATTTCAATTAGTGTTAGCCTTTACCTTAAGCATTGGTATCGACCCTAACTTACTAAAATTAGTTACTGCAAGTACCGTTTTAGGCATTGTTGCAATAACCCGTTTGCGTAAGCAATCAAGTTAACCATCAACTACCCTCTACAAAATAAACAACCCAAGTACCTTACGGTAAATGAAGCCCTGAAACAACATTTACCGCAAGGTAAAACACGGTTTAACATACTAGCCCAACGGAATACCTTACCTTTGCCGCCCATTTAAAAGGCGATTTATGCGTTTTGCAGTAGCCATTGTAGGAAGACCGAACGTTGGCAAAAGCACTTTCTTCAACCGTTTGTTGGAGCAACGCAAAGCCATTGTTGATGATATTAGCGGCGTTACCCGCGACCGCCAATACGGTGTTACCGATTGGAATGGTAAAACCTTCAACGTAATTGATACCGGTGGGTTTGTACCGAATAGCGAAGATATTTTTGAAACAGAAATTCGTAAGCAGGTTGTAATTGCGATAGACGAAGCCGATGCCATTATTTTCATGGTAGATGCGGCTGTTGGCATTACCGACCTCGATGAAGCTATGGCGAATATGCTTCGCAGAGCTACAAAACCTGTACTCCTTGCGGTAAATAAAGTTGATAATCCTGAACGCCAATTACTCGCTACAGAGTTTTATGCATTTGGTTTTGATCATACCTACTTTATTAGCAGCATGTCGGGCAGTGGCACAGGCGATATTCTTGATCAACTTACGAGCTATATTACAGAAGAAGCATCAGAAGAAACCAAAGCCGAAACTGAACTACCTAAATTCGCTATCATTGGTCAACCTAACGTAGGAAAAAGTAGTTTACTCAATGCTTTGTTAGGCAGTGAGAGAACCATTGTAAGCGATATTGCCGGCACTACTAGAGATACCATTCACACACGTTACAATTTATTTCAAAAAGATTTTGTTCTGATTGATACAGCAGGTATTCGTAAGAAGAATAAAGATAAAGACGACCTTGAATTCTATAGCATTATTAGAGCTATTCGTGCCATGGATGAAGCTGATGTATGCTTATTGGTGATTGATGCCGAAAAAGGAATTACAGCACAAGATGTGAACATTTTTTCTTTAGCCACCAGAAAGGGCAAAGGCATGGTAGTGCTTGTAAATAAATGGGATTTGGTAGCTAAAGAAACCAATACTGCCCGCGATTACGAAAAACTACTTAAAGAACGCATTGCCCCATTCACTGATGTACCTGTAATTTTTATTTCAGCAAAAGATAAGGTACGCATTTTAAAAGCAGTTGAAGTTGCGTTGCAGGTGTACGCTAATAAGAGTCAAAAAATTAGCACAAGTAAGCTGAACGATGTAATGCTCAAGGCTATTGAAGCCTATCATGCGCCA
>DMPB01000142.1:35785-36143 GCA_003456175.1 Chitinophagaceae bacterium
CAACCCAATCAAAATCAAATATGTAACGCAGTTACCCACGCATGTACCAAGCTTTGCCTTCTTTGCCAACTACCCTGACGATATTAAAACACCTTATAAAAACTATCTAGAAAACCAATTACGCAAGCACTTCGATTTTAGCGGTGTTCCCGTGCGTATCTTTTTCAGAAAAAAATAAATTATTAACAAAACTTGTGCATTTGAAATATAGACCTTTTTTTTGCAGCAGTTTTTAAAAACACAAATCAAAAACAAGATGAAAAAGTTTTTCGCAATCTTAGCTATCGCTGCTGCTTTCACAGCTTGCGGTGGTGGTGAGAACAAAGAAGCTGCTGCTGATAGCACTGCAACTCCTGCT
>DMPB01000067.1:0-150 GCA_003456175.1 Chitinophagaceae bacterium
CCAGAAGCTTATTTTAAAAAATACCCTGGCCGCTTCAGGTTGGTACATATTAAAGACAGAACTAAAAGTGCTGTAAGTATTTTCGATAGCTGTAACCTCGGTACCGGTAGTATTGATTATACCAAACTCATACCCATTGCAGAACAGTAC
>DMPB01000067.1:409-671 GCA_003456175.1 Chitinophagaceae bacterium
CCTTAATGGTAGAGCAAGAAAAATATACCGATACCACCCCAATGGATGCAGCCAAGGCGAATGCAAAATATATGCGAGCCACCCTCAGCTCGTGGGATTAAGCTAGTATGCAGTATTACTTCGTTATCAAACACCGCTCGAATGCGGTGTTTTTTCATTTAACACACCTTACGGTAAAGATTGACGTTGTTCAATATATATTTGCAACGGATGGAACTTACAACAAAACAACTTGAGAAAATTTCTAAAGCCCTTGGCGATG
>DMPB01000067.1:915-2748 GCA_003456175.1 Chitinophagaceae bacterium
AGCCCTTGGCGATGCTCATCGCCTAAAAATACTCATGCACATTAGCAAGCATGGCGGTTGTGGGCAATGTGCCGATATTCAAAACGAAATTGAATTAGCACAACCATCGGTAAGTCACCATATCAAAATTTTAATTGAAAGTGGTTTAATTGGTGCGGTAAAAGAAGGCCGTAACTACAAGTACAATTTCAACTGCTGTTTGTACAAAACTTATATTGAGAGTTTAGCAAACTTATTGCCGCAGTAGTTCATTTACCGTAAGGTAGGCTAGTACAACCTTACATGTTTATGTGCCGTACCATGTTATTTCGTTACGTTTAAGTGTTACCTTGCCGGCTCAAATTTGAGCCATATGAATCTCGATTTTTTGCAAGCTTTACAGCTGCAATCTAACAATCCAGCAGCAGCTACAGGTAATGAATGGTTACAGGGTAGCAGCGATAGCATACAAAGTTATTCGCCTGTAGATGGTAAGCTGATAGGCAGCGTTCAAACAACTGATAAAGCCACGTACGAAGCTGTAATGGCTAAGGCACAAGCAGCATATCTAACATGGCGTAATACACCAGCCCCACTACGTGGCGAAATTGTTAGGCAAGTTGGAGAGGCCTTGCGGGCAAAAAAAGATGCACTTGGCAAGTTGGTAAGTTATGAAATGGGTAAGAGCTTACAAGAGGGCCTAGGCGAAGTACAAGAGATGATTGATATCTGCGATTTTGCAGTTGGTCTGAGCAGGCAATTGTATGGCTTAACCATGCATAGCGAAAGGCCAGGGCACCGCATGTACGAGCAGTGGCATCCGCTAGGTGTAGTAGGTATTATTTCGGCATTTAATTTTCCGGTGGCAGTATGGAGTTGGAACAGTGCATTGGCTTGGGTATGTGGTAATGTGTGTATTTGGAAGCCTAGTGAAAAAACACCGCTATGTGGTGTTGCAGTTCAACATATTGTGAACGAAGTATTTCAGAAAAATAACATTCCCGAAGGTGTGAATTGCTTGGTACAAGGTGGCCGTGAAGTAGGCGAATGGTTAAGTAACGATACACGTGTGCCATTAATCAGCGCTACAGGCAGTACACGCATGGGTAAAGAAGTTGCTAAGGCAGTGGGTGGCCGCTTGGGTAAAACCATCTTAGAATTAGGAGGCAATAACGCTATCATCATCACCGAAAATGCCGATATTGAAATGAGTATCATCGGTGCATTATTTGGTGCGGTTGGCACAGCGGGTCAGCGTTGTACTACTACACGTAGGCTTATTATTCACGAGTCTATTTATCAAAATTTCACACAGAAATTAGCAGCAGCGTACCAGCAGCTGAACATTGGAAACCCGTTAGACACAGCTAATCATGTTGGTCCTTTAATCGATAAAGCTGCGGTAACCATGTATTTGAACAGTATTGAAGCTTGTAAGCAACAAGGAGGTACGTTCTTGGTAGAAGGTGGTGTACTTGATGGTGCAGGTTACGAAAGCGGTTGCTATGTGAAGCCTTGTATTGCTGCGGCAAGTAATGATATGCCAATTGTACAACACGAAACCTTTGCCCCGATTTTATACGTGATGTCTTACAAATCACTCGATGAAGCTATTGCCATACAAAATGCTGTACCGCAAGGTTTATCAAGTGCTATTATGACCTTAAACCTACGTGAGGCTGAGCAGTTCTTGAGTGCTAATGGTAGCGATTGTGGTATTGCTAATGTGAATATTGGTACTAGTGGTGCCGAAATTGGCGGCGCCTTTGGTGGCGAAAAAGAAACAGGTGGTGGCCGCGAAAGTGGTAGCGACGCTTGGAAAGCTTACATGCGTAGGCAAACAAACACCATCAA